>NZ_JADYWS010000014.1:0-124783 GCF_015864715.1 Pseudoalteromonas sp. NZS71
GTTGGATATGGAAATTTTATAGATGCTAAATATAGCGTTAGTGATTATATCAACGGATATTACAACAACGTTAGGCCGCATCATTATAATGCCGGTTTAGCGCCAAATGAATCTGAGGTTAGATATCAAGATTCTAAAACTGTGGCCAAATTTTATTGACCACTACATATCGTGCCCAAGGGAATAAAAACAAGGCTATAAAGTATTACAAAGAGTCGTTGTCGTTCGCCAGAGAAACAGGCAGTAAGCTTTATGAGATAAAGTCGCTAACAGCGCTTGCGGGGATTTTAATTGGTATTGATACAAATGAGGCGATTTCTTTACTAAAAAGGTCACTCGCTTTATCAACCGAAATAGATGATAAGTTACATATGCTATACGCTTATCGTGAAATTCGAATAGCAGAAAAACAGCGTGGACGCTTAGATGAGTCACTTCGTTACGCGGAAGAAGAAATAGCCCTAACCGAAATAATTCAATACGAAAGAGACGAAAGTAAGCTTGCTCTTGAAAAAGCACATTTGCACTTGCATAAAATGGAAGTAGAGCTGGAGACATTAAGAGAAAAAGAAAAACGCCATCAACTTGAGCTTGAAAAGAAAAACAATGAAATTGAAATATCAGGCCAAGCTAGGGTTATATCAGAGCTAGAGCTTGCAAAAAACAAATACGCGAGTATTGCGCTCGCATTTTTATTAGCCGCTTGTTTAGCTATTGTTTTATTGGTTTATCGAAGCTTTATTGCCTCTAAAAAACGTAATGAAGAGTTAGACTATTTGGCCGCGCGAGACCCTTTAACCAATTGTTATAACCGCCGTATTTTATTTGAGATTATGAATCGCGACTTTTTGGATTTACCTCAGATTGAAGAGTACTGTATTTTAATGGTCGATATTGACCATTTTAAAAGTGTTAACGATACTTATGGGCACAGCATTGGCGACACCGTACTTTGTGGCGTTGCCAGTCTTTTACAAGCCAATATACGTACGAGCGATAGCGTTGCCCGTTTTGGTGGCGAGGAATTTTGTATTATTTTACCCAACACGACTCAAGAGCAAGCAATACGTATTGCTGAAGCTATTCGTATTAAAGTAGAAAAAGCGATATTTGATGATATTCCTGTTACGTGTAGTTTTGGGGTTACGTCTATTAAATTTAAAGCCAGAACACCTTCTGAGTTAATTGAACAGGCCGATTTAGCACTTTATGAGGCTAAGTCTTTGGGTCGTAATCAAGTTGTGTTGTGGGATTGTGCGTTTGAAGAGTTTAAGCTTTTTAGATCGGAGTAAACCTAGCAGTATACAGCTCAGTTTTGATGTTATTTTTAAAATCATAACAAGTAAACTTTATACAACGTCGTGAGTTACTTACACATGTAATCAGGCTTATTAAATTAACCCTTTAAATATCAGTGTATTAACTTAGGCTTTAAAATTGCATTCTAAACTAAGTTAAAAAACAAAATAAGGGATTTAGTAATGACTGAAGTTGCACTTTCGGCCTATTTGGCTTTTTACCTCTATTTAATTATGTTGCTTGTACAGTGGGCTGTGGCTACTTTTAGCAAAGCTAAAGAGCCAAATGCTGTACCAGGTAAAATTGACGAGGATTTATCGCACGGCAGCTTTATATTTAGAGCGCATCGTACGTTTCATAATACGCTTGAAAACAGCGCATTATTTATAGGTACGGTGTTATTTGCGTTTGTAATTAATTATCAAAGCCCGATTTTTGCTATGTGTATTTGGGTGTACTTAATTGCGCGTTTAATTCACATGGCGCTGTACTACGCTATAGCAACGGAGAAAAACCCAAGCCCACGTAGTTACTTCTTCTTAATTGGTGTGCTTGCTAATGTGGTTATGCTGATAATGATAGGGTTAAGACTAATCTCTTAGTTTATAAAAAAGTTATAAACTCTATTTATAACTTTAAACAAAAAAGCGAAGAGCCTTTAAGGCATCTTCGCTTTTTTGTTTAGGTAGCAGCAGAATATAAACCACGTCTACAGTAAGGTAATATTAATGGCTAATCGACGCCTATAAACCCGCCTGTTTGATGTGTCCACAGGGCTGCGTAAATCCCGCCCTTAGCGATTAGTTCTTCATGAGTGCCTTGCTCAACTACGCCGCCGTCATCAAGTACAATTAATCTGTCCATTTGTGCAATGGTTGAGAGCCTATGCGCTATCGCGATTACTGTTTTGCCTGTCATTAAATCATCAAGGCTTGCCTGAATTGCTGCTTCTACTTCTGAGTCGAGTGCGCTGGTGGCTTCGTCGAGTATAAGTATGGGTGCATTTTTAAGTAGCACACGTGCAATAGCAATACGTTGGCGCTGACCGCCCGAAAGAGTAACACCGCGTTCGCCCACTTGAGCATCAAAGCCTTTGTTGCCTTTGCTATCTACCAAGTCGTTTATAAACTCAAGTGCTTTGGCTTGTTTGGTGGCGTTGATCATCTCAGCTTGCGTTGCATCGGGGCGACCATACAAAATATTGTCTTTTACTGAGCGATGAAGCAGGGACGTATCTTGCGTAACCATCGCTATGTAGCGGCGTAGGCTTTCTTGGCTTACATCTGTGATGTTTTGCCCATCAATTTTTATTGTTCCTGAGTCGGTATCGTAAAAACGCAGTAACAAGTTAACAAGTGTTGATTTACCTGCACCAGAGCGGCCGACTAAACCAATTTTTTCGCCAGGCTTAATGTTTAAGTTTAAACCGTCCATTACTGGGCTGCGATTAGTCTCGTTTGCAGCTTTTCCGTAGTTAAAGTGTACGTTGCTAAACTCAATGGCACCTTGGCTTACGTTAAGCGTATCGGCATTTGGTTTATCGGCAACTTCAATAGGGTTTGACAGTGTTTTCATGCCATCGGCTACGGTGCCAATGTTTTCGAACAAGCTGCTTATTTCCCACATGATCCACTGCGCCATACCGTTTAATCTAAGCGCTAAACTAACAGCAACTGCAATGGCACCTGCGCTAATCGCACTAAGCGACCATAAATAAAGTGATACTGCGGTAACTGAAAATACTAATAAATAATTTAAGCTTTGAATAACAAAGTTTAGGCTGGTTACCAAGCGCATTTGTTTGTACACAGGCTGTAAAAATACATCCATGCTTTGTTTTGCGTATTGCTCTTCACGCTGGGTATACGAAAACAATTTAATAGTAGAAATATTTGTGTAGCTATCAACAATTCGACCGGTCATTTCTGAGCGCGCATCGGCTTGTGAGCTGGCAATTTTTTTAAGGCGCGGTACAAAATAAAGCTGTACGCAAATGTATAAAACTAACCAAACCAGTAAAGGGATCATTAAGCGCCAATCAGCTTCGGCAACTAAAAATACCATTGAACCAAAATAAACCACTATGTACATTAATACATCGAGTAGTTTGGTCACTGTTTCGCGAACGGCTAAAGAGGTTTGCAATACTTTGGTGGCTATTCTTCCTGCAAACTCATTTTGATAAAAGCTCACACTTTGGCGCAGTAAATAACGATGCGCTAACCAGCGAATCGACATAGGGTAATTGCCCAGTAATGCTTGGTGCAAAATAGCAGAATGAAAAAATACGACTACGGGCAATACCAGTAAGAGCATGACAGCCATTTTGATAAGTTCTGATTTTTGCTCTACAAACAAGGTTTCGGGTGTGTAGGCCGTTAACCAATCAACAAGTTGGCCCATGTAGCTAAATAAAGAAACCTCTAAAATAGCGAGCATGGCGGCGCTGATTGACATTAGCACCAACGACAATTCCATTCCTTTGGTGTAGTGACGACAAAAAGCAAATAAAGTAGAAGGCGGCTGAGTAGGTTGATCCTCAGGAAATGCTTTTGTCATTTTTTCAAATAATCGATACATTTTAAAAACTTAAATGGCAAATAATGGTGGCTATTATACCATTTAAGTATTTTTAAATGCAGGTTTGTAAGGTATTAATTGTGAATATGCTAGAGCGTTATTAATATAAACTTATGTATAAAAGAACACCTAAAAACACTTCACTTACTTTTATAGCATTGGGTTATTTAGGTTTGTACCTTTGCTCATGTATAAATCGTCATATCTGAGGCCACCATTTCCGTAAGGCTTTTTAATTGGGCCTGTATTACAGTTTGCTAAAAAATATATAAGAGGTTGTTCGCGCTTCATTCTAAATTGTGCATTTTTATACACCAGTGTTTGCTTGCTAAATTCACCGCCTTTTACGTAAACATCATATTGCTGACCTTGCTCTGAGACTGCTGCGTTATTAACAACATACCATACGTCGTACCAGGTATTTGTTTGCAGTGGCTTGGCCGATTGTTTGGTAGTGTAGTTTTGAATGTTGCTATACCCGCTGTCGGTTTTAACCATTAATGCGCCATCGTTTACAAGCCCGTTTGATTCTGTTTTATCAGTTACGCGAAGTGTAGGCTCAAATGCATCGTACGCATGTTTATTAATTAGCTCTGGCGTAAGGTTGCTTAATCCAAAAGCATGGTTATTAGGAAAAGCAGCCACGTTTATACGCATATAAAATGTGTAGGTGTCGCCAACTTCAACCGCTTGTGGAAGTTTTGTATAAGAAAGCGCTTTACGATTTCCTACAATGCTCTCAGCCGCAGGCTTTTTTAGTAAATAATGATTTGTTGATGAGTTTGCTTGTTCTGATTGTATAACTGTTATTTGTGGGTTTTTAACCTGTGGCTTAGTTTCATTTTGCGTATCGACACTTTGCCACTTGCTAAGTGAATTTTCAAAGTCATCAATAAGTAGCCAATCGCTCGATGTGTTTTTAGAAATGGTTGAACACGACGCTAACGCGCTTAACAAACATAAAAGTGACATGTGTTTACAATGCATAATTGGCTCTCAGTAAGTTTAGGTTTTTTGGTTAACCAATTATTGTTTTGGCTATAACTTTAAAGTAAAGGTTATGTAACCAATTTAATGTTTTTATGTCAATCATTAAAAAAATAGGTATGGCGTGGGAATTGCGGAGATATAAAAATTATTATTCCATTCAAAAAATTAACCAGTAAACTTATCCATTAAATCAACTCAGCAAATTTCAGCTGAGTTTAAAATAATTTAATAGTTAGGATGTTATATGTATACGGGTTCGTGTTTGTGCGGTGAGGTAAGCGTTGAAGTGTCGGGTAGTATAACTAGGGCGTGTTGTTCTTTATGGATTGAAATTTGTTCAATCTAGGGGCGATTTAATCGCGGCGCAAGGTTTGTAACCTAGTGGGCTAAGTAAAAACCGAGCAACAAAGAGTCAATCGTCCCTAGAAAGAACCCAAAGGGCAGCGCATGTTTGGTCTTTATGCTACGTTATCGCCTATGTATGGGGAACAACCACATATCATAGGCTCTGCCTTGCCTAAATACCAAACACACTGCTGCAAATTCAACCACCAAAGAACAACACGCCCTACTATTATTCATTGTCATTGTTCACTGTGCAGAAAAAACAGCGGGACTGCATTTGCAACCAATGGCTTTGTAAATACAGATGACTTTACAATAAGCAAAGGGCAGGCACTACTTAGCGAGTATAGTTTTAAAGTAGGGCGTACTCGTTACTTTTGTAAATGTTGTGGCTCGCCGGTTTATAGTAGCAATAATGATGACAAAAGCAGAATACGAATTCGTTTAGGAATATTTGATAGCGATATTACTGAGCAGGTTTTATCGCATAATTTTGTTACGTCTAAAGCTAACTGGGAGAAGCTAGAAACAAGCTTACCGTGCTATGAAAAACATGAACCTGGTCGGTAACGCGTTTTATTCAATGTGGTAAATGCTGTTAATACTTTTATAAAGGTCTGGCGCAAAGTTTATAAACACCGGTGAGTTTTGTATTTCATCAACGTTTATATGCATTAATGTTTGCTGGCTTAGTATGATCACTATATTTTTGTATTCGTTAAACTCTATTATCCCTAAGCACTTAAAATGTTGCCTTAAAAGTACTAAAAGCATTTGCAGCTCTTGGCCTGTTTGTGGGTTTAAATTAATGATTACTTGCGTATTTTGCTCACTGCAGCGATTTATATTTTGCCAAAAGCTATCGCTGGTTAAAAAAGGCTGATGATATTCACCACTAAAAATATCGATAGTGATTACGTTAAAGTGATCAGAGCATTGGGTAATATATTGCTCGGCGCATTGTAAATAGGTGCTGTGCTTAATTGGTAACTTAAAGTGCTGGGCAGCAATTAAGGCAATGCTTGGGTTTATTTCTACCGTGTTAAATGTATTGATGGTGTTTATGTAAGGCGTATTACTTTGTAAGTGATACATAATTCGCTCAAACCCTGCAGTGCCCAAGCCTAAATTTAATATATTTAGTGTATCTACCGGTTTAAGTAAAAATAACATCATACACTGGTTTACAGGTACTATTACTTGCTCAGGGTGTATAAGGTTCATAACGCCTTGAATTGTTATGTCTTCATTGGTTTTTTGTGCAAGCGTTAACCATCGGTATTCTTTATTTTGATACACGCATACGGGGCCGTATGCACTTTGCTGCGACTCAATAAGGTTACTTTTAATTGTATCTTCTTTTAGCTGACGCATAACTTAAACTATTAATGTATACACAATGACAGTGTGCCACGAAAAACACATTTTTAAATAGATTATTGTGTAACAAGGTTTGTAATTTAACCTCTAAATATAATATTGTATTAGCAATTAATTAGTTAGACGTTATTCAAGGATTGAAAATGAGAACATTTATTTGCGCTGTTCATTTTGTGTGTGCTCAGTGGATGAAAAAATTAGACTCAAGAAATAAAAATACAGCCATCAATGCTGCAGCATTGTTAGCCATGATATCTACTGTATATAGCTTTCTTTTAGCTATGACGTTTGACATTCACTACTTAGATAAAATAATCAGTACCTTTAAGCAAAACCCTTTACTTATTGGTGCTTTATTTTACGCAATCGTAATTGGAATTGTGTTTTTAATTTTGGGTGATTTTAACGGTTATAGAAGTAGAGTTAGATCTTGTATAAATAAAGGGAGCTTTAAAAAATATATTTTAGGAATAAAGCTGTGGATGTTTGGGTTAATTCCTATGACCGGTATTATGTTGATTGTACGACTCAATTAACTCTCTAACTATTACTATAACTGCGCTTTAGCGTGCTCCTTTCTACATCTACCTCAAATGTATTGCCATAAAATCTTAGTTAAGTAATGGTTACACTATAATAATTAGGAGCTAATAGATGCTTAAAACACCTTTGAAAATCACAACAACGTTACTCAAATTTACTGCAATTGCAGGCGCTTGCACACTTGCATTATCAGCACATGGTGAAACGCAATTACAATATACCGACCAACAAAAGTTACACGATATAGCAAGTGAAGTGTCGGCTACCCGTATCGGTAGTGACATTCAAACGCTGGTGGATTTTGGTACTCGCCATACGCTTTCAGAAACTAAATCGGATACGCGAGGTATTGGTGCGGCTAGGCGTTGGATAAAAAAAGAATTTGAAAAAATATCTGTGCAGTGTGGTGGTTGTCTGGAAATTATTGAAGTAAAGGACACTATATCGGGCGAAAAACGCATTCCTAATCCTGTTGAAGTGGTTAACATAGTGGCTATTCAACGTGGGTCGAGCGAGCCGAATCGCATGGTGATGATGTCGGGTGATATAGATTCACGTGTAAGTGATGTTATGGACTTTACGAGTGATTCACCGGGTGCTAACGATAATGCATCGGGCGTGGCAGGAGTAATAGAAGCAGCTCGTGTTTTAAGTAAATACAAATTTAATGGTTCGGTAGTTTACGCGGCGCTTTCGGGCGAAGAGCAAGGTTTGTTTGGCGGTAAAATATTAACGGCTTATGCACAAAAGCATAACTGGCAAGTTCATGGCGTTTTAAACAACGATATGATTGGCAATATTACCGGTATTAATGGGGTAACTAATAACACGACTGCACGTATATTTTCAGAAGGTACCCGTGTTGTAGAAACAAAAGAACAAGCTAATACTCGGCGCTTTACAGGTGGTGAAGTCGATTCTGCGAGTCGTAATTTAGCTCGCTACATAGATACTATCGCTGACAGATACATTCCTAATTTAGATACAATGCTTGTATATCGATTAGATAGATTTGGTCGTGGTGGGCATCATCGCCCATTTAATGATGCAGGTTTTGCAGCAGTGCGTATTATGGAAACTAACGAGCACTACGATCGTCAGCATCAAGATTTACGCACTGAAAATGGTGTTGAGTATGGCGATACCATTGAAGGTGTTGATTTTGATTATACGGCTAAGTTAACTTCACTTAATGCGGTAACGATGGCGTCTATGGCGTGGGCACCCGCACCGCCAAAAGAAGTTAAAATAAAGGGCGCTGTTACAGCTGATACGTCGTTTTCATGGCAACAAAGCAGTGATGAAAATATTGCTGGCTATAAAATTTATTGGCGTTACACGAGCGAGCCGCAATGGCAGTTTAGTAAATACGTTGGGAAGGTTTCACAGTACACACTTAAAAACGTAGTGATTGATAATTATTACTTTGGTGTAGCCTCTGTTAGTAAAGACGGTATTGAGTCTCCAGTAGTTTTTCCGGGTGATGTAGGTTCGTTTGATCACAATATAAAATAATAGTTTGGCTAAAAACACAGCAAACAGAGCGCTTTAAGGTGCAAATGACCGTTTTATACTTGCACCTTATTTACTAAGCCCTTAGAGTGTTAAAAAAGAAGTAAAAGGTTATTAAAAATGCAACAACAAGAAAAAAAGCCGTTAACAGCAAAAGAGCAAGTTATAACTGATGAGCAAAGAATGCAGTGGCAACGCGAATGTTTTCAAGCAGCGCAAAAACATTTAGCCGAAAAGGGCATTATGCCAAAATCAGTAGTTGATAAAGACAGCCGATTTTTAGCACCACTTTGTGCAATGTGGAAATTTAAAGCGCAAAACGGTAAAACATATTGGGTAGTAACAGGGCGCTTACCTACAGATCATGCTGAAGTAAGTGCAGCTACAGATGCTCGCGATGCAATGCGTTATTTTTCTTTGCAGTGGCAATTAAAAGCGGATCAAATTATGAGTACAGGCGCGCGTGATAAAACGCAGGTAGATTTTGCTAACTTACTTATAAATAGAGCACATGGCTTGTACGAAATGTATGATAATGAACCACTATGGGCAAATGAACCAAAGTAACTACAGTTTGGGTTAAGTAAAAAAGTAGAGGGTGATAGCTTATTTATTGCCCTTTTCTTTATCTAATGGACAAGTGTGAAGGGAGTTGTATTAAACGCCGAAACAGAGCATTGCATACGTTGCCTAGGAATTCCCGCCTCCATAAAAACATTTCCTTGCTGAATAAAGCCATTTCGCTTAAAACGCTCTACCTCATTTAAAATACAATTAATGCTTACTTCTTCTATACCTTGGTTGGAAGCTAATTCAACAATAAAGTTAAGAAGCGATTTATATACTTTGCGATTACGGTGCTCGGGTAATACCGCTATTCTGCCGATTAAGCCATCTGTACACAGCCGACCTGTTGCAATAGGGCAGTTTGCATCGTCTGTAACAAGTACATGTAATGCAATTTTATCTAGGCTATCAAATTCGATGTGCTTGGGGATATGTAACTCGTAAACAAAAACTCGCTCTCGAATTTTTTGTAGCATATCTTTTTTTATATCCCATTCAACCTTATCAACCAGATAGCCCATTGCAAACTCCTATTGATAGCCAATTAAAATGAGTAAGCAATCACAGCAAAATTATTTAAGCCAATATCAGGTGAAAATTAAAATTTTTAACTAACCTGTATACATAATATTTTACGCTGCAAAATGCTCACCATTATTAATAAAATTGGTATTATTACTCTTGGTCTATATTAAACCAGAGCCCCTCATTAACAAGTGTAGTAAAAGTTTGAGTAAAAACTAAACTTGGGTTTGTTAAATTTAATGCTGAACTTTCAAATTCAGTATTATCGGTAAGTAGTTTTACCGCCGCTAAGTCAGTTAATGGCATAGCGTAATTTTCACCGTTTACACTTAATAACACTTCGGTATCGAGTTGCTGATAAATAGCACGCGTGCCACCTAAACGCTCAAACACAGTTTCTTTATCACTTAAATCATCACGTATTTGCTCAGGTGTAAATGGAGGTTCTACTGGTGCTAAATCCATTTCATGTTTGGGCTGACTAAGCGTTGAGCCTAACCATTGTTTAAATAAATCGTCATTTTCTAAAAGTGCCGCCATCAGTGTTTTAACTTTATCAACTTCAAGGTTTGTAAGTTCACCTTTTGATTTTCTGAGTGTGATGTTGTGATCGGTATAACGTTTTTGTCCGCTTTCGATATCAATAATATGATCGGCAAAGCTCGACAATAAATCTTGTTGATTTGGCGCCCTAAAACCAACTGAATAATTTAGTGCATTTTCTACAGCGTAACCTTCGTGAGGGCACCCTGGTGGAATATACAAAATATCGCCTGGTTCTAATATGCAATCTATTACGGCTTCAAAAGGTTCAACTTGTAGTAATTTTTTGTTTTGAGCAAACTGCTCAAGTGTTGGATCAGGCAGGCCTACACGCCAATGACGTTTACCTTCGCCTTGAATAATAAATACGTCGTATTGGTCTAAATGTGGACCAACACCACCATTAGGCGTTGAATAGCTGATCATTAAATCATCTATGCGCCAGTTGGGAATAAACCTAAATGGTTCTAGCAGTTGTGCAGCATCGCTATGCCAGTGATCAACTGCTTGCACGAGTAAAGTAGAGTGATCGTCGGTTAACTGCTCAAAGTCTTCAAATGGACCTTGGTGCGTTTGCCAGTCATTTTTATGATTGGTGATAATACGTGACTCTATGCTTTCTTCCATTGCTAGGCCGGCAAGTTCATTAGCATCAAGCGGGTCTTGAAAATTAGCAAAACCTTGTTTGATTAAAAGCGGCTTTTTTTGCCAAAAATGGCTTAAAAACTCTTGCTCAGACAAATTATTTATTTTTAATTGATACATACATTATGCCTACTAGTTAGTGCAATGGGGTTAAAACAAAAAAAGCGAAAGGATGATCCTTTCGCTTTTTAAAAGAGTAATTTAGTTTTTAAACTAAATCATCAATAAACTCAACAGCACGACCAATGTAATTAGCAGGTGTTAGTTTTTTCATTTCTACTTTAGCGTGCTCAGGAAGGTCTAAACCATCGATGAAGTCAGCCATTATTTCTTGATTTACACGTTTGCCGCGTGTTAAATCTTTAAGTTTTTCGTATGGCTTTTCAATACCATATTTACGCATAACTGTTTGAATCGGCTCGGCTAGCAATTCCCAGTTTTGATCAAGCTCGTCAGCTAAACGTTGCTCGTTTACTTCAAGCTTGCTCACACCTTTAAGTGTTGATTGGTATGCAATAATCGCATAACCCATACCTACACCTAAGTTACGCAATACGGTTGAATCAGTAAGGTCACGCTGCCAGCGAGAAACTGGTAATTTTTGTGCAAGATGAGCAAAAATAGCGTTTGCTAAACCTAAGTTACCTTCTGAGTTTTCAAAATCAATTGGGTTAACTTTATGCGGCATTGTTGATGAGCCAATTTCGCCAGCAATTGTTTTTTGCTTAAAGTGATTAAGGGCAATGTAGCCCCACATGTCACGGTCAAAATCGAGCAATATAGTGTTAAAACGTGCAATTGCGTCAAACAACTCTGCAATATAGTCATGCGGTTCAATTTGTGTCGTAAATGGGTTAAGTGTTAAACCTAAGCTTGATACAAATTTATCTGCGTGAGTATGCCAGTCGTAATCTGGGTATGCACTAAGGTGAGCATTGTAGTTACCAACAGCACCGTTAACTTTACCTAGCATTTCTACTTGAGCAATTTGGTCTCGTTGACGCTTTAAACGCATGTATACGTTAGCAAACTCTTTACCCATCGTTGATGGTGTAGCTGGTTGCCCGTGCGTACGAGTCATCATTGGAATTGCTTTGTACTCAATCGCTTTTTCTTTAATTGCGCTTAAAAGTTCATCGCAATAAGGAAGCAAAACCTTGTTACGCGCTTCGCTTAGCATTAAACCATGAGATAGATTATTAATATCTTCTGAAGTACAAGCAAAGTGAATAAATTCGTTAATTGCGTGAAGCTCACTGTTATCGGCGACTTTTTCTTTTAGTAGGTATTCAACCGCTTTAACATCGTGATTTGTCGTGCGTTCAATGTCTTTAACGCGCTGTGCATCAGCTTCGCTGAAGTTATCTACAATAGCGTTAAGTAGTGCATTAGCTTGCTCGCTAAATGCAGGTACTTCTTTTATATCGCTTGCTGCAGCTAACGCTTGCAACCAACGCACTTCAACAATTACGCGGTATTTAATTAAGCCAAATTCGCTGAAAATACTGCGTAGTTCAGTGGTTTTGCTGCCGTAGCGACCATCCACTGGCGAGATAGCCGTTAACGCTGAAAGCTCCATAATAACTCCTAAATTTTAGTTTGAACGATAGTTAAATTTTTGATTTAGCAATGGCGAGTATTTTTCTTTTTGAAAAGAAAAAGTGACGGCGTTTACCGCCCATTTGTCGCCATAATACTGCACTCCTAACACCGGCTAGTAATAGCGCACGGATTTTATTTTGAGTGAGCTGCTGTTTTAATAACTCGGGTTTACCATAAACCTGTATTCGGTGCCCAAGGGGGCTCAGCACCGACGAGTATATATCTGCTAAGCCGGCAACAACGCTCTCGTCGGTAATAGCAAAATGATCTAAACGACGATGAATATCATCAATTCGTTTGCCTAATTCGTTTAAGCTCTTGTCGTTTGCATTTAGTGCACGTTCAAGCTGCATTAAACCACCTACGTACTTTACTATTTCAACATCTTTTTGAGCGCCAGCAGTTAGCTGCGCCATTAATGTTTTATAGCCATCACGCAGGTTATCTGTACCTTGATAAACGTCCTCTGGGGATTCAGGGGATGTTTGAATAATACTTGAAAGTAAGATTTCTAAATCGTGTTCGTTGTTGCTGCCGTATTGGGCAATTTTTTGAACTTGTTTAGCAACCTGGCACATGGCAGCAAGCGCCATGACTTGGTATTCATTCATTACTTAATCACCGAGTCAATAATACCACCACCTAAACACACATCTTCTGCATAAAATACAGCAGATTGACCTGGCGTAACTGCTTTTTGTGGTTCATCAAATAATACACGAGCCATGCCGTCTTCACCTACAAGGAGGGTACAGCTTAAGTCTTCTTGGCGGTAACGTGTTTTAACTGTGCAGCGAGTGGTACCTTTAGGGCCAACGCGGTCTACCCAATGTAATTGGTTTGCATTAAGACCATTACTGTATAGGCGAGGGTGATCTTTGCCTTGGCCAACAACAAGTACGTTACGTTCTAAATCTTTATCAACTACGTACCATGGTTCGCCAGAACCTTCCTTCATACCACCAATTAACAAGCCTTTGCGTTGTCCAAGTGTGTGGTACATTAAGCCTTCGTGCTCGCCTACATTGTTACCGTCAGTGTCTTCGATAACGCCAGGTTGCGCTGGTAAGAACTTTTGTAAGAAGTCTTTAAATTTACGCTCACCGATAAAGCAAATTCCGGTGCTGTCTTTTTTATCGTGAGTGATTAGGTCTTGTTCTTCTGCTATGCGGCGTACTTCTGGTTTTTCGATATCACCTACAGGGAATAACGTTTGGCCAATATGTTCATGGCTTAGGGTATATAAGAAGTAGCTTTGATCTTTATTGTTATCAAGTCCGCGACACATTACGTATTTGTCATCGCGAAGTTCACGGCGAACGTAGTGTCCGGTTGCAATAAAGTCAGCACCGAGTGCTTGAGCCGCAAATTCTAAAAAGGCTTTAAATTTAATTTCTTTATTACACATTATATCTGGGTTTGGAGTACGACCCGCTTTGTACTCTGCTAAAAAGTACTCAAATACATTATCCCAATATTCAGCAGCAAAGTTTACTGTGTGAAGCTCAATGCCTAATTTGTCGCACACGGCTTGTGCATCTTTTAAGTCATCAGCGGCGGCACAGTACTCATCATTGTCGTCTTCTTCCCAGTTCTTCATAAACAGGCCTTCTACTTGGTAGCCCTGTTGTTGTAATAAATATGCAGATACAGAAGAATCAACACCGCCGGACATGCCAACAATGACTTTAATGTGACTATTTTCGCTCATGAATAATTTCGCTTATACAGATTGCTGTTAACTTGGAAAGGCCGCGATTATAGCATGTATTTTGTTTGTGCTTAAAGAGCGTAGGGCGGCAAAGGACATAATTTGTCACTATTTTATTTGTATAACAAATAGCAAACTAGACTTAAACGCATTATCAGGCTTTAACTTTAGTAATATTAAAGTGATCTTTACTAATAAATTAAGACTATAGAATAATTCATGTAGTTATTGAGTTTTATTAATAGTATTTTCTTTCAAAACTACTAGGGTAAATATACACTTAATAAAAATAAAATAGTGGTGGGTATATGGTTGTAAACCACTTTAAAGCCGCTTGAAATATAGTCAATGGAATGAATATATGAATTATGCCTATCAAATAAACAAGATAAATTCTTTAGTTGAGCATTACACAAAAAAATCTGATTTTGTGGATAGCGAATTACTTTCTAGCAAGACGACAGAGTTTAAAAAATCAGCCTATCATCTTTTTTATGAGTTAATAAAACTCAAAAACCCTCATATTTACCAAGAGCCAAACCATGTACATGAGTTATTTAGCTTAATAAAAGGTTCAACAGTTAAAAAGAACGTTGATTTAAAGGTGCTTGAGCATGTAGAGCACTGGTGGCTTGAGTGGTATTTCGCTTTAGAAATGGAAGAAAAGCTTAGTATAGAAAAAAATGATATGCCAATGAGTTACTTACCTCAAAGTACACTAAACCCTATGCGCAAACATGAGATAAGTCACTACGCTAGGTTATTTACCGTTTTGCCAATGCCAGTATGTAATGTATGTGCCAAGACGGGTGATATTTTAAAAGTTAATCAACGTTTTGTAGATGTTTTTGGTTATACAGTAGAAGATGTGCCAAATCTTAAATCATGGTGGGAAAAAGCGTATCCAGATCCCCAATACAGAGCACTTGCAAAAGAGCTGTGGCAAGACTCTCTTGAAAAGGCACTAAATAACAATAACGACATACCCGCAAATAACTATCGAGTTTCTTGTCGTGATGGCTCGCAAGTGATGATGGAAATTTCAGGGATTGATATAGGTGAAGAGTTTTTAGCTGTTTTTAATGATGCAACAGAGCGTTTAGAAGCAGAGGATATACTTAGGGATATGGCCTTTTTGGATGCATTAACCAAAATTGCAAATAGGCGTCGGTTTGATGAAAAACTAACGCATGAGTATGAACGAGCAAAAGAATGCGAAGGCATGCTATCGATGATTATTATCGATATTGATCATTTTAAACAATTTAATGATCGGTATGGGCATGTAGCGGGCGATACGTGCTTATATGACGTGGCTCAAAAAATTGCTTCAACGGTTAGTCGCCCAGAAGATTTTGTGGCGCGCTATGGTGGAGAGGAATTTGTTGTTTTACTTCCACAAACAGATAGGCAAGGAGCGCTGTTTATAGCAGAGCAAATACAAAAGGCTGTAGAAAGCTTAGCTATTGCTCACCAGGATAGCTTTACCGGATTTTTATCTATAAGTATGGGCATTAATACCATTAGCAACTATACAAATAGTAATGAAGTCAGCTTTGTTAAAGCCGCTGATAACGCCCTTTATTATGCTAAAAAACAAGGACGTAATTGTATAGCGCTAAGCTCAGAGTAAATCAATTATAAATAGTTTCTAAGCTTAACGGTGGTCGATTCAAGCTGTCGTTAATGCACTTGAGCACTAAAGGGCTTCTAAGAGGTAATGATTTTATTTGCTCTAATGTATACCAGCTAGCGCTGATGATGTCGGAATCCATTGGTGTTGGTGCTTTTATATTATTAGGCGCTTCAAATAAAAAGCAGAATCGCAAATAGTGCACTGCGTTATCGGCATGCAAATTATAAACACCTAAAAACCCAATAGGCTCAAGCGTTAAGCCTGTTTCTTCTAG
Source organism: Pseudoalteromonas sp. NZS71 (assembly GCF_015864715.1). NCBI lineage: Bacteria > Pseudomonadati > Pseudomonadota > Gammaproteobacteria > Alteromonadales > Pseudoalteromonadaceae > Pseudoalteromonas > Pseudoalteromonas sp. NZS71. Next base: position 16,153 of record NZ_JADYWS010000014.1, read on the forward strand.
TAGCTCTCTGCTTGCAGCTTGTGCAAGTGTCTCATTTTGCTCTAAATGACCCGCAGGTTGATTGTAACAAATTTGCTTTGTAAATTTATCTCGCTCTTTTACAAGTAAAAACTCGTTTTGCTTTTTTACTATTGCTGCAACCGTGACATGCGGTTTATGCATCAACTACGCCCTTAATTACTTTGTATTCACCACAATTAATATCATCCAACGTATAGTTGCCAATGCTATAGCGGATGAGGCGAAGTGTAGGGTGGCCAATATGCGCGGTCATTCGACGAACTTGTCTGTTTTTACCTTCATTAATGGTAATACTTAGCCAAGTGGTCGGGATTGCTTTTCGCTCGCGTACAGGCGGGGTACGCGCCCAAATTGTTGGCTCATCAATTATTTTAACGTTAGCGGGGAGTGTAAGCCCGTCTTTAAGTTCTACGCCATTACATAAATCATTAATTGATTCACTCGTTGGTTCACCCTCAACTTGTGCCCAGTAGGTTTTATTCGTTTTTTTATCAGGAGCAGTTAAGGTGTTTTGTAATTTTCCACAGTTTGTTAAAAGCAATAAACCTTCACTGTCTCTGTCTAACCTTCCTGCTGCGTAAACTTCTTTAATAGGGATAAATTCAGCAAGCGTTTTTCTGTCTGCGTCATCTGTAAATTGGCATAGCACATCAAACGGCTTGTTGAATAACACAATTTTTCTGTCTTTAGATGCTATTTGCGGCTTTATTTCTCTTTTACCAGATGGCGTTTTGTTAAGTGCACTGCGTGAATAAGTACGCCCAGTACTTCTTTTTGGCTTGGCTTGTGTTGCTTGATTATTGTCTGATTTAGCTCTCATTATATGCACCTAGCTGGTTTTGGTAATCCGGCAATTTTTGTTGCTTGCTTGGCTGGGCCTTTAGGAAATAATTTATATAAATAAAGGCTATTACCTTTATCTTCACCGAGTGCTTTAGCCATTGCTTTTACAAGCATTCTAATTGCTGGGCTGGTGTTATATTCAATGTAAAAATCACGAACAAAATTAATGACTTCCCAGTGTTGCTCACTAAGTGTGATGTTTTCTTGAGTAGCAATTACAGGCGCCAGCTCCTTTGACCATAAAGTATGGTCGAGCAAGTAGCCTTGTTTGTCGGTTTCAATCTGTTGGTTGTTAAATTCAAGCATGAGTTACCACGTAATTGATTGATTAGTTGATAAAGTGAGTGCCACAAAGTCTTCATAGCTAATTGCTTTATCGTTATCTGCTAATTTTATTGCACGTACTTGCGCGTCTTGTTCAAGTATTAACAGTGTATCTGCAAATTGTCTAAATTGTTTTTTTGCAAAGCAGGCATCACCAACAAGTAGTACCTTATCGCCTGATAAAATTAAGTTCTCTAGCTGATTTGCCGAGTAATAGTTAAGCGGCTTTGAAAATATATGTAACGTACTCATAGGTTCACCACATGTTGCTGCGCTTTAATTAGTGTTTGTTGTTGACTAAAGTTAAGAGCTTTTGCTTCTATGAGTAAATCATGTTTATTTAAACCATAATCAAGCAATGATTTTTCACACACGAAAATGTTTTCAACATCATATATTTCGAGTGTTTTAATATTTTTAAAAAAGTCTTTTAAGCCAATATTGTTTGGTTGTTGATGCTTTTTTAAAGCTAAAACGGCGGGGCCGCTAAACAACCAACTTACATTTTGGTCAACAGCAGCAAATATCAATGTCATATCAAGTGCATCACGAATATTTAAATCGTCAAATGGGCTGCACTGACTCATTACTAATACGTTTATCATTTAAATTGCACCCATTTATCTGCGTCGCTTGCAAGCATTGCAAATTCAGCTAACCCTGCGACTTTAAATACACCTGTGTTTTTAATATCCAACCCGCGCTTTTGCGCGGCGGTAACACACAGCATTAAATTTAGTTTTTGATCAGCGAGTTGCTGCCAAAGTGCTGAAATTTGAAGTTCGTCTGAGGATAAATCAAAGTGGGTAGATGCATGATAAATACCTTGCTGGTATAAAAAAATAGCATCAATGGTGTGCCCTTGGGCTAAACATGCATTCGCAAATTTAACTATGCGTTGCGTGGTATCGTGATCGGATGGTGGTGTATGTAATGAAAGAACAAAGCGTGCCAAAACAATTCCAATAAAAAAGCCCCAATAAAGGGGCTATTTTAACAGAACTATTTAATTAGTCATCACTTGCGCCAAGTAGAGCAAGCAAAGAAGTAAATAAGTTATATACGCTTAGGTATAAAGACACAGTTGCACGAATGTAGTTAGTTTCACCACCGTTTATGATTCGGCTTGTATCAAATAAAATCAAACCAGACATAATCAGTACAACTGCTGCATTAAGCACCATAAACATCAATGAACTGCCAATAAAAATATTAACTATGCTTGCTACAATCACAACGATTAAGCCAACAGTTAAAAAGCCACCCATGAATGAGAAGTCTTTTTTAGTATTTAGTGCATAAGCAGATAAACCAAAAAAGATAAGCGCTGTAGAACCTAAGGCTTGCATAATAAGCATTGGGCCATTAGGTAATGCAGCATAATGGTTAAGCAATGGACCTAAGCCTGCCCCCATTAAACCTGTGAAAGCAAACACCCAAAATACACCAGATGCTGTATCTGCTTTTTTATTTACAACAAATAATAAACCGAACGAAACGAGTGTAAACACAATTCCCATAAAGTAAGGTAATTGTAGTGCCATTGAAATACCGGCTGTAACAGCACTGAATGCAAGTGTCATAGCTAGTAAAAAGTAGGTGTTTTTAAGTACCTTGTTTGTTTCAATGGTAGACATTACCGGTTTCGCGGTATTGTACGATTGATTAAACGCCATTGTAGAGCTCCTTTAAGTGAAACGTGTGTGTTTCGATAATTTAACTAAAATTAGATTACCAACTCTTATATGTTTGGGCAAACCTTTGTAGATCAATAGAGTTAAATATTTAAATAAAAGAGTATTGATGGCTAAATTAAAAACACTTTGTTCTAACTTTAGACAAATTAATTGTTTTTTAAGCACTTAAACAATTAATTAAAAAAAAAGCTTCACAAAAGGGATGGGTTTCCCTATTATGCAGGCCGTGCGGAGAGATGGCAGAGTGGTCGAATGCACCGGTCTTGAAAACCGGCATGGGTTTATAGCCCATCTAGGGTTCAAATCCCTATCTCTCCACCACTTATTTAATAAGTGTGTGGTAATTAAATTATCATTCATTTAAATAGTTATTAGTACACTCTTACTTTTAACTTAGCAGTATCGGAGAGATGGCAGAGTGGTCGAATGCACCGGTCTTGAAAACCGGCATGGGTTTATAGCCCATCTAGGGTTCAAATCCCTATCTCTCCACCATATAACAAAATAGCCCGCTAATTTAGCGGGCTTTTTTGTGTTCAAAAAAAAGTACTGCACTTGCTCATGCTTGAGATTCATTCTAAAACTCAAAAGAGAACATATCGTTTAATTGAAATGTTATACCAATTTGCATAAGTATTTAAGCAATTCAACGAATTAAATCACGCGCTAAACTACTGAACGATTTTATTTGATACGTTAATGGTCAGTAGTGGAGTTGTTAGCTACTTGCGAGGCTCTGCAAGGCATTGGTGATCTCATTCATTCGGATTGTTGTAACTTTACCATGAACCTGCGATATCAGATCACCGTTCTTATCCAAAACAACAATGACTGCTTCATCACTATCTGAGGGCACACCTAACGCTTCTTCCATGACCTGTGAGTTCAGAATCCAAGTTTGATCGTGGTAGCGTTGCGGTACTTTTTCTTTTGCCCGACCAATGGCATCCTCTTCCGACATAAAGAATGGTAAATTGACAGCCAGGACGTCCCGAATCCGATATTTATCATGATCGATTTTTGAACGTAATGTGTTAACCCACTCCCGAGTAGATTTTGCGGCATTACGAGACGGCGTAAGTATGAGCAGTGTTGGTTGACCTATCAGTTTGTTGCTGTCTACTTTTTCGCCATTTAGTGTTGTCGCTGTAAACGACGGCCATGGTCCATCGCCTGCAAAAGCGGACGGCCCGCATAGTGTTAGTATCGCAATAAGCGGGAGCTTAAAAATAAGTTTAAATGTTGAGTGGTAAAGTGTTTTGGGCTTTATTGGTCTGGGCATTATAGTATTCCTCAGGTCAGTGGTGGGGCGCAAAATATCAGAGCAAGCAAAATTCAAACACATAAGCAGTAGTATTCAGAGCAAACTCTTTTTCAAATTATCTTAGCTCTCACATCTGATAAGCAAGCATCAAATATACAATAAGCGATTGCAGAGATTTCATCTGTTTGCATTCGAACTTTTAGCTAGCTAGCTTGGTAGGTCGTTGTAATTTATTCATTGTTGATATTATCAAGCGCTTGGCGAACTTCATTCACAATTAAATTTTTTGCCAATTTTTCATCGATATCGGGCACATCCCAGCCAAAAATAGTGCGATATTTCTCAATCAAATTACTGACGTCTTCAATAATATCGTTGCGATGGGCTGCTAACTCTAGTTTTTCTATTTTAGCCATATTCAATTCACCTTAAAATGTATAGATAAATCTAGATTAGCCTTGTATTCATGCTACTTCGGTGCGATAGCGAACAGATTGAATGAGAATATTGCTGCAAGCTTTTAAATATAAACTCTATTAACAAAACAATGATTTATTGTTTGCCATCTTTAACTTGGAGCAAATACGTCATGTTACATACTCTGAATGATTTAAAAAATTTAGCCATTGATGCATCGGATGGAGATATTGGGCTTACCAAAGATTTTTATTTTGATGATAAACACTGGGTGATCAGATATTTGGTGGTTGAAAGTGGCACTTGGCTATTGAGCAAAAAAATATTACTTTCACCTATATCAATTAAAAAGTTGAATCAGAAACCACAGACGCTCACTGTTACAATTTCAAGAAAACAAGTTAAAAATTGCCCTGATATGGATAGCGAAAAGCCAGTTTCTAGGCAGTATGAGCTAGAATACATGCGATATTATGGTTACTCACATTATTGGGATAACACTGATATTTTGGGAGGTGATCCCGGCCCTAATATGATGTCACCTGGTAATTATAGTGTCGCACCAAAGCCTGATAACTTAGATGCACCAGATAATTTCGCAGATGTTGATGCTGCATTATCTCAAGATAATGATCATCATCTACGCAGTAGTAATGCAGTAACGGGTTACAAACTTGATGTCATAGACGGTGATCTAGGTCACTTACAAGGTATGTTGATAGATACCGACACCTGGGAAATTCGTTATTTGATTATTAACACCAGTAATTGGTGGTTGGGTCATCTGGTTTTGATTGCTCCCAAATGGATTAAAGAGGTGAGTTGGCCTACTTCTAAAATTTATGTTGATATGACGCAGCAGCAAGTGAAAGATGCCCCCACTTTTGACCCCTCAGTGCCTTTTAATCTAGAACATGAACAAAATTTGCAAACTCATTATGGTTGTAATGTTGAATAACAATACTACCTTTAAATGAGGTCTTTGATTGGTTTGTTTACGTTATTAAATAAGTATTCTTGTAGTAAGTCGTTTAATTCAACTATTTAATTCGAGAGTGTGGGTTCAAATCCCGACCTCTCGATCCATTAACAAAAAAGTCTAGTGCTTGTCTTTATTAAATTACCGAGCTTATATATTGTATGTTTTATCATCATAAGTTACGACCATAGTCTCTATTTCTAAGCTTTAGATCTTGGTGCATGCTTAATACATTAAAATTTATACTCTGTATTAAGGATTATTAGATGAAACATCAACTCGCAAAAAGCGTCGCGCTTTCATTATTGTCCCCGGTAATTATTGGCAGCTTGTTAGGATTGTATTATGCACTAACGCTACAGGGTGATTTCTTATCCGTATTTTTTCAACTGTTGATGACTGCTATCTCAAATGCACATATTGTAGGCTTAACGATGGCGGCCTTTGTTGTGCCAGGGTATTTACTAATGTTTAAGTATTCTAAAGTTAATTATTCAGGTGTATTAACGCTTGGTTTGTTAGGTGGCGCTATATTTAGTTACTTATTAAGTGCCTCAACTGGCGAGATATTTTTGATTAATAGTGTTATGTCAGCATTTGCAGCCGGACTGTTTTTATTTGGTCTTCGCAAATCGGTAAAAAAATAATCGCAGCATTATTAACCAAGCACGCTGATAAACGGTGCGATTTCCTTTTTTTTACCTCCAAAAGGTTCCAATTTTTCACGACAAAGAGTACCTTTAGCTACTGTATGTTTAATAAGAAGTAGTTTGGTATGCAAAAGCACGATTTTTACCAGTCATTAGTTAAGCAAACTGAATCGCTGATAGCTGGTGAATCTAATGTAATTGCCAATTTGGCAAACATAAGCGCGCTATTATTTACCTCTTTAGAAGATGTAAATTGGGCGGGCTTTTACTTTATGGATTCTCCTACTGAATTAGTACTTGGTCCGTTTCAAGGTAATCCTGCATGCATCCGTATTCCCGTTGGGAAAGGGGTATGTGGAACAGCTGCGGCAACCGCTGAAACACAATTAATTGAAGATGTTCACGCTTTTGACGGGCATATAGCCTGCGATGCAGCGTCTAACTCTGAAGTAGTTGTACCTATCATGAAACATGGTAAAGTATTCGCAGTACTAGACATTGATAGTCCAAGTATTGGCCGATTTGATGCTGATGATAAAGCTGGCCTTGAAGCATTAGTGAAATGCTTAGAGGCGAGCCTGTAATGAAAGATTTGCTAAATGTTCAAGACTACCTATTTGCTGTGCAAGATGTTGGCGACTGGGAAGGCGAAGAAGAGCATGTAGCGGAAACGCTCAATGATTTAATTCATATTGCATGGGATCGTCTTCCAGATGATTCAGAATGTGAATTTATTGATGAAACAATTAATGGTATTTGGGAACACCTTCGGGGTGATATGGCTGTAATAGAAGCCGATTTCGAAGAGTTGGTCGACTGGGTAACACACTACGTCGATTCGTCCCTTGATGAAAAGATGTGAAAAATAGGTTCTAAAATGGAAACCACAAACAAGCTAAAAGATATTAATGAAGTGTTGGAATTTTTATATCAAGAATTCCCACAATGTTTTAAACAAAAAGATGGCATCAAGCCGCTTAAAGTAGGTATTTTTAAAGATATTGCTGAGCGTATTGAAGGGTCTGAAAAAGTAAGTAAGACTCAAGTTCGTCAAGCGCTTAGAAAATACACGTCTAATTGGCGTTATTTAGAAGCTGTGACAAAGTCAGAGTTTCGTATTGATCTTGATGGTAATCAAGGTGAAAAAGTTGAGCAAGAGCATATCGACCATGCACAAAAAGCATTGGAAGAAAGCCGCGCTAAAATGGCAAAACGCAAAAAACAACAGCGTCCTCGCCAAGATTCTGATTCTAAATCTTTCAAGAAAAAACCAGCTCATGCTAGCAAAGCAGGCGATAAAAACGCACCTGCAGCTAACAAACCTGCTAAAGCAGCGCCAGTTAAACGTTCAGGAAAAATTGAACCTTTACCAGCAACTGAGGTCAAGGTTAATAATAAGGTTAAGGTTAAACTTGGCCAAGCACTTGTAAATGCAGTAATCACTGAAGTGAACAAAGATGACGTTCATGTTGAATTAGTGACAGGTATGCAAGTTAAAACCAAAGCTGACAGCTTATACATCGTTTAAGTTGTAAATAAATTAAGGAGTTGTGTATGAGTAAAAAGTTTACGCTCATTCCGTTAGTTGCTGCCCTGTTTTCAGGTTCATTATTTGCTGCTGTAGAAGCTGTTACAATTGACGATTTACCCCAGCTTAAGCAAGAGAGTCAACATGGTACTGCTAGCAAACGAGTGGCTAGCTTATTTGCTCGTTCACACTATACACCGGTTCGATTTAACGATGAGCTTTCTAGTAAAGTGTACGATCGTTATATCGAATCCCTTGATTTTAATAAAAGCGTTTTCTTAGCCAGCGATATTGCTTCTTTTGAGCAATATCGTGATGACTTTGATAACGCTATTACTACCGGTAAATTAGACTTTACGTTTGATATTTTTAACTTAAGTCTTAAACGCCGTTTTGAACGTTACGAGTATTCACTTACTTTACTTGAAAAAGAAATGACGTTTGATAAAGAAGATGAATACTTTTTTGACCGTGAAGATTCAGCATGGCCTGTGTCACAAGCTGAGCTTGATGAAATTTGGCGTGAGCGTGTAAAGTACGACGCACTGCGTTTAAAAATGACGGGTAAAGATTGGGAAGGCATTAAAGAAGTGCTGAGCAAACGCTATAAAAATGCAGAAAAACGTTTAGTACAATCTAATTCAGAAGATGCTTTTCAAATTGTTATGAATTCGCTAGCACGTAGTATTGAGGCGCATACGTCTTATTTATCGCCACGTCGTGCAGAGCAATTCAAAATGGATATGGACTTAGAGCTTGAGGGCATTGGTGCCGTACTAAGCCCTGATGAAGACTACACTGTTATTCGCAGCTTAGTGCCAGGAGGCCCTGCAGATAAAACAGATCAAATTAAAGCAGATGACCGCATTATTGGTGTTGCCCAAGATGGCGAAGAATTTGTAGACGTAATTGGCTGGCGTTTAGATGACGTAGTTGATTTAATTAAAGGTCCTAAAGGGACTAAAGTACGTCTACAGTATTTAAAAGGTGTTGACGCTCACGGCGCACCTAAAGTTGTTGAAATCACGCGTGATAAAATTCGACTTGAAGATAGAGCGGCTAAATCAGAAGTATTTGAAGCCAAATACTCTGATTTAACAAGTAAAGTTGGCGTGATTGAAATTCCAGGCTTTTACAATAATCTTTCGAAAGATGTAAAAGTTGAGCTGGCTAAGCTTAAAGAAGAAAAAGTTGATGGTATTATTATCGACTTACGCCAAAATGGTGGTGGTTCTTTATATGAAGCAACACAATTGTCTGGTTTGTTTTTTGACCAAGGTCCAGTTGTTCAAATTCATACCTTAAATAACCGTATTGAAGAGCAAAAAGATCGTGATGGTATAACTTATTACGACGGTCCTTTAACTGTTTTAGTTGACCGTTACAGTGCCTCTGCTTCTGAAATATTTGCAGCAGCTATGCAAGATTATGGTCGTGCAGTTATTATTGGCGAGCAAACTTTTGGTAAAGGTACAGTACAGCAGCACAAAGGCTTAGGCCGCGCTTACGATTTATACGATAATGCGCTGGGTAGCGTACAATATACGATTGCTAAGTTTTATCGTATTAACGGTGGTAGTACGCAACATAAAGGTGTGATCCCTGATATTTCGTTTCCATCAGCAATCGATCCTGCAGAGTGGGGCGAAAGTAAGCAAGATAATGCACTTCCTTGGGACAGCATTGTTAAAGCGAAATACAAAAAATTAGGTAATTTAACACCTATTATTACGTACCTTGAAAAACAACACGAAGTACGAATTAAATCAGAGCCAGAATTTGGTTATGTATTTAATGACATTACCTTATACAACGAAGAGAAAGATCGTAAAACTATCTCTTTAGTTGAAGCAGACCGTATTAAAGAAAAAGATGAAGGTGAAGCACGTGCACTTGTACGTACTAACGAGCGTCTTAAGCGTTTAGGTAAAGATCCGGTAGAAAACTTAGACGATTTACCTGAAGTAATTGAAGAGCTTGACCCATTTTTGGAAGAAGCTGCATTAATTACTCAAGATTACATTAATTATGGTCGTATAGCTAAGAAGTAACAACTGGTTTTACCTCTATAAAAAAGGCGCATTAGCGCCTTTTTTACTACCTAAAATTTACTAAATTGTTATAATATTTGATTACATAAAGTTGAGCTAGATCAATCATGCTCAATTAATGCGCTTTACGTGCTAAAAATAATAATTAAACACACAGTAAGTGTGTCTAGGAGTCTCTACTTTGAAGCTATTGGATGACAAACCAATCAAGCCCGCCTCGTTTTTTGATGCATTAATTCCTATCTCTGTATTAATTTGTTTACTTGGTGCTGCAGTTTACTTATTTGGTGATAACTCTTCATCAGGCCCTAACCAAATTGCACTTTTATTTGCTACTTTTGCAGCGGCTTTAATTGGGCTTAAAAACGGTTATACATGGAAAAAATTAGAACAAGCCATGATTGAAGGTATAACGCTTTCACTTGGCGCTATCCTAATTTTACTTATGGTAGGTGCGTTAATTGGCACTTGGCTACTTTCTGGAACTGTACCAACTTTAATTTATTATGGCTTGCAAGTTATAAACCCAAGTTGGTTTTATGCAGCGAGTTGTTTAATTTGTGGCATTGTAGCTATGAGTATAGGTAGTTCTTGGACTACTGCCGCTACGATAGGTGTTGCTTTATTAGGCGTTGCAACGGGTCTTGGACTTGAACAAACAGTTACAGCAGGCGCTGTTATATCTGGCGCGTACTTTGGTGATAAGTTAAGCCCACTGTCAGAAACAACCAATCTAGCGCCAGCAGTTGTAGGCGCTGATTTATTTGAGCATATTCAACATATGCTGTGGACGACAGTACCAAGTTTTGTAATTGCACTGATTATATTTATATTCATGGGCTTTAACGCAACTGCTTCAAGCGAAGCGGGGCGCATTGATGAAATAACGGCTATTTTACAGCAAAACTTTAATATTGGTTTTGAAATGCTAATCCCGCTAATTGTACTTTTAGTTTTAGCGATTAAAAAAATGCCAGCCTTTCCTGCTATCTCTATCGGTGCTGTTGTGGGCGCTGTTTGGGCCATGTTGTTTCAATCTGATTTAATTGCTAGCCAAATTGATGTTTCTCAAGGGCAGCTAGTTGGCTATTTTAAGCTTGTTTGGACGACGTTTTTTGATGGTTTTAGCATAAGTACAGGCGATGACAAAATGGACTCCCTACTCAGTGGTGGCGGTATGTCCGGAATGCTTACAACCACATGGCTTATTATGACTGCACTGATGTTTGGTGCCATTATGGAAAAAACAGGCCTTTTAGATATTTTTGTTAAAAGCATACTTAAAATAGCTAAAAGTACGGGATCGTTAATTGCGGCAACAATAGCAACGTGTATTGGTACTAACGTGATAGCGGCCGATCAATATATTGCAATTGTTGTGCCTGGTCGTATGTTTAAAGATGAATATGAAAAACGTGGTTTGAAGCCTGTTAACTTATCTCGTACATTGGAAGATGGCGGTACAATTACCAGCCCACTAATTCCATGGAACACGTGTGGCGCATATATGCAAAGCGTTTTACTAATAAATCCTTTTGATTATGCACTCTACGCTTTCTTTAACTTAATTAACCCTGTTTTAGCGGTGGTTTATGCCTACTTGGGCATTAAAATTTTACGTATTAAGCCAAAACAATCCGCCTAATTTTAAACAGCTCCTTTTAACTTAAAAGGAGCTGTTTTGGAGTATCTATGACTGAATCAAGTAAACCTCAAGCACAATATCTTAAAGACTATAAAGCTCCTGATTTTTTAATTGACCACACAGAGCTAACCTTTGACTTACAGCCATTATCAACCAAAGTAAGCTCTTTGCTAACGCTTACGCGTGTTGGTGATAAAAAAGCACCTTTAGTGCTTGATGGTATTGATTTACGCTTACTGTCTTTATCTATTGATACGGTTGATATAACTGATTATGAAATTATTGGCGAGCAGCTAATAATTAATAACCTACCGGATAGTTGTCAATTAAGTATTGTGACCGAGATATCGCCTGAGACGAATACTTCTTTAGAGGGTTTGTATTTATCTGGCGGTGCGTATTGTACACAGTGTGAAGCGCAGGGTTTTAGAAAGATCACCTATTACATGGATCGCCCTGATGTACTTGCCACGTTTGATGTAACTATTATTGCCGATAAAAAGTATCTACAACTTCTTTCTAATGGTAATCAAGTAGACAGTGGTGAAACACAAGATGGTCGTCATTTTGTGAAATGGCAAGACCCATTTAAAAAGCCGAGCTATTTATTTGCACTTGTAGCGGGCGATTTTGATGTTTTAAAAGATACGTACACGACTAAAAGCGGCAGAGATGTAGAATTAGCATTGTTTGTTGATAAAGGTAATTTATCTAAAACACCCCATGCTATTGCCTCACTCAAAAAGGCAATGCAGTGGGATGAAGAACGCTTTAATTTAGAGTATGACCTTGATATTTATATGATTGTAGCCGTCGATTTTTTCAACATGGGCGCGATGGAAAATAAAGGGCTAAACGTTTTTAACAGTAAATGCGTATTAGCTAATCAAGAAACAGCCACAGATAAAGACTACCATACGATTGAATCCATTGTAGGGCATGAGTACTTTCATAACTGGACAGGTAACCGAGTTACTTGTAGAGATTGGTTTCAGTTATCGCTAAAAGAAGGGTTAACTGTATTTAGAGACCAAGAGTTCAGTAGTGATTTAGGCTCTCGTGCACTTAACCGAATTGATGCGGTCAAAGTTATGCGTACGCATCAGTTTAGCGAAGATGCAGGCCCTATGGCTCACCCAATTCGCCCTGAGAAAGTTATTGAAATGAATAACTTTTATACAGTAACTGTATACGATAAAGGTGCTGAAGTTATCCGTATGATGCACACATTACTGGGTGAAACTAACTTTCAAAAAGGGATGACGCTTTACTTTGAGCGCCACGATGGGCAAGCAGTTACATGTGATGACTTTGTAAGTGCGATGAGCGATGCATCAGGTGTTGATTTAGAGCAATTTAAACAATGGTACAGCCAATCAGGTACACCGCGTTTAAATGCAATTCAAGAATTTGATAGCAGCTCAAATACATACACTTTGACAATCGAGCAAACAGCGCCAGCTAATCAGCCAGAGAATAAAAAGCTTCATATACCTTTTGCTATTGAACTACTTGATGCCAATGGACAAAGTATTGCTCTGCAATATAAAGGTAAAAAGCTAGATCATGTACTCGATGTAACTAATGCGACTCAAACATTTAGCTTTGATAATATTTTAGAAAAGCCTGTTGCGGTTTTACTCGAAGACTTTTCTGCTCCTTGTATTTTAAACCAGCAAACAACAGAGCCCGAACTATTGCATATTATGCGTTTTGCGCGCAGTGATTTTTCACGTTGGGATGCACAACAGCAGCTATTCATTAAGGCGATTAAATCTCAAATCACCGATGCAACGAATAGCGTATTAAGCAGCGAAATTATAAATGCGCTACGTGTACTTATAAACACCAAAGAGGGCGATTTAGCTTTAATTGCAGAGCTGTTTAAATTGCCGAGTTTTGACACGTTAGCTGCTGAATTTGATGTAATACCTGTAGATGACATTATTGAAATAACAGAAAAGTTTGAGCAACACATTGCTGATGAACTTGCTGATGAGCTGCTTAATTGTTACGAATATCTTGAAGATGATGGCAGTATAAGTGCAAGCGCTGTTGCGAATCGTGCTTTAAAGCAAATATGTCTGCACTACCTTGCTAAAACACAAAAACCTGAGGCTGTAACCTTTATTAAGGAAGCTGCAAGCTCGACTAATATGACTAATGTACTTGGTGCCCTAAGCGCTGTGGTAAAAGCTTCACACCCTATTAGAGGTGAGCTTTTGAGTCATTTTGATAGTCAGTGGCGTCATGATGTTTTAGTCATGGATAAGTGGTTTGCACTGCAAGCTATGCAATCAGGCAGTACTGCTATAGATGATATTAAGGCACTTTACGAACACCCGTGTTTTGATTTTTCAAATCCTAACCGTGTACGTGCACTTGTAGGAAGTTTTAGCCACTTTAATACAGCACAATTTCATCGAGCAGATGCTCAAGGCTATGCGTTATTAGGTGATTTATTAATAAAACTTAATGCAATTAATCCACAAAATGCATCGCGTATGCTAACACCGTTTATGTCGTGGAAGCGTTACGATGATGTACGCTCACAAGCAATGAAACTGCAATTACAGCGCTTAGCCAATTTAGATGGCCTAAGTGCTGACTTGTATGAAAAGGTTGAAAAAGCGCTCGCATAAATGATTGAGTATTATTTTATCTTGAGATTGAGCTATAACGAGTGCATGGATTACTACCATGGCCGTTTTAGCTCTTTACAAGTTGTAGAGGATGGCGGTAAAACAATTCGTTTTGCTGCTACGCATTTGAGGCCCTTCATTTCGAGCTTGGGTGTACGTGGCCGTTTTAGACTCTTATTAACCCCCGAAAACAAGTTCATCCGCCTAGAGCGAGTGGCCTGACACTCGGTTTTTATGTTATATATACATAAAAATATTGTATTTTTGTTAATTTCAATTTGTCCTATTGTTAAATTACGTGTATAAATTATCTGGTACGACGTCTTACCAATACGTAAGCGTTAACCAGAATAAAAAGTATATGACAGATTAAAGCGAGTATTTGTAATTTCACTGATTCGCTTCTATCGTTATGATTACACTAAAAACAATAACTTGATCACACAAAATGACCCGCGACAGGGGGGAACCAAAATGATAAGAAGATCGCTTTTTGTTAAAAATAGAATCGCTATAGGTTTAGCAGCCGCTAGCTTAGGTTTATCTGCAGCAAGTACTCAAGCTGTAACATTTGAAGCTGGAGGTTTTGATATTACCTTCGATTCAACCTTTTCATATGGGCAAAGTGTTCGCGTAGAAGATAGAGACTTTAACCTAATTGGTAAAAGTAATAATCCAGCATTTGATTGGACAGGATACAACCCAGCGCTAAACAACACTATTTACTCATCTCAAGATGTATGGGCTCAACCTGGGTCTTATTCAAATAACGGTGACGCGGGTAATTTAAATTTTGATAGTGGTGACTCATTCTCAAAACTATTGAAGGGCACACACGACCTTTCAATAAATAAAGATAACTACGGTTTATTCACTCGCTTCATGTATTTTTATGACTTTGCGTTGATGGATGGTTATCACGCTTATTCAAATCCTACATCAGGGCAGGGTGTCGATCCATGTGACGATAAAGACACCAAAGCACAAAGTTGTGCCGACATACGTTTATTAGACGCGTTTGTATGGGCCGATTTTGATTTAAATGATGGTAATAACCCTTTATCTGTCCGTTTAGGCCAGCAAGTAGTTAACTGGGGTGAAAGTACGCTTATATCTCATGGTATTAACGTAAACCCAGTTGATATAGATCGATTAAAAGCACCTGGCGCTGAGCTAAAAGAAGCATTTATACCAATCGGTATGCTTTGGGCATCGCTCGGAATTACTGAGAATATTACGCTTGAAGGTTTCTACCAATATCAATGGCAAGAAACACGTTTACCAGCAGCAGGTACATACTTTTCTACTAATGACTTTGCAGCAGAAAATGGTTATCAGCAGAATGTTCAATTAGGTTTTACGTCTAATCCTGATATTGATGTGGCTTTTTTAACAGATAGTTTGAATAACCTAACATCTGATTTTGCATTAGCAGCAGCTGCTCGAGGTATTGATCCTTCAAGTGCTGAAGGGAGTGCTTTATTAGCCCAAATGTATCTTGCTTACCCAACTAAGGTTGCGTTAAAAGGTAAAGGAGATAATGGTAAAAATGAACCTGAAGATGGCGGACAGTACGGTTTACGTTTAGGTATGTTTTTACCTGAATTTAATGATACTGAAATTGCGTTATACCACGTGAACTACCATAGTCGTCGTCCACTTATATCTGGTCGTGTATCAAACTTTTCACAGGCAGCAATTGCTCAAGATTTAGCGATGATCATGACAACAGAAATTACGTCAGATAATGTTGCTGATTTAACGGCCTTCTCAAAAGCTGAAAACGACTACCCAGAAGATATTAAACTATATGGTTTAAGTTTTAACACAACTATTGGTGAAACAGCCTTTGCGGGTGAGTTTGCGTTTCGTCAAGATGAACCACTGCAAATTGATGACGTAGAGTTACTTTACACAGCTATGCCGGAGCAGTTAGCGCTTGCAGGTCTTCGTCCTGATTTTGCAGGTATTTCGCAAATGAGTTTTGGCGATGATATTAGCTCTGTTGGTGCGGGTGAAGTTGCTCAAGGATATATAGAACGTGATACATCACAAATTCAATTCACGGCTACTCACTTATTTGGACCTTCATTAGGTGCCGATAGTTGGGCTGTTGTTGGTGAAGTGGGTGCTGTAAAAATTCATAACATGCCAGAATATGACGAAATGCGTTTAAATGTATCGGGTACTGGCCGTAGTGGCACAATTACAGGCCCTGGTACTACTGATTACTCAACATTGCAACTTGGTTTATCAAATGGCGCTGAAGAAAAATCATTTGCTACTGCGTCTTCTTGGGGTTACCGCTTAATTGCTAAAGGTGATTATTTTAACCTTTACAAAGGTATTAACTTCTCTCCACGTTTTGTATTTTCTCATGACGTAAATGGTAATACACCAGACCCTATGTTCTTATTTATTGAAGACCGTAAATCTTTAGGTGCAACCATGAACTTTAACTACCAAAATGCGTGGTCACTTGATGTGAGCTATAACTCGTTTTGGGGCGGCGGCGATATTAATACTTTCTCAGATCGCGATTACGTTTCTTTTAACTTAAAATATTCTATTTAGGGGTAACATTATTATGATTAAAAAACCTACCCTCATCGCTACAGCTTTTTGTAGCTTGTTTGCAAGCAGCGCAGCTTTAGCTAAATTAAACGCTGATGAAGTTGCTCAATTAGGTCAAAACTTAACGCCAATGGGCGCAGAAAAAGCAGCTAATGCTGATGGCTCTATTCCAGCATGGAATAATGGCATTACTTCTGCACCAGCAGGTTATGAAGCTGGTATGCATCACCTTGACCCATTTACAGCTGATAAAGTGCTTTTCACTATTGATAAAAGTAATATTGAAAAGTACAAAGCCAATTTAAGTCCGGGTCAAATTGCTTTATTTGAAGCATACCCAGACACATTTAAAATGCCTGTGTATGAAACTCGCCGTTCTGCGTCTTACCCTCAGTTTGTGTATGATGCGACTAAAAAGTTTGCACCGACTGCTGAATTAATTGAAGGCGGTAACGGTATTAAAAATACGGCGATTGGTATTCCTTTCCCTATTCCTAAAACGGGTTTAGAGGCAATTTGGAATCATTTATTACGTTACCGTGGCCAGTCTATTGAGCGTTTTGGTGGTCAAGCTGCACCGACTGCATCTGGTTCTTATAACTATGTTGGCTTTGATGAGCAGTTATTAGTTAAGTACTCAGACCCTAGTGCAACACCAGCAGAGCTACAAGACTCAAATATTTTGTTTAAGTTTAAACAAAGCGTTACAGAACCAGCTCGTTTAGCGGGTACTGCATTATTAGTTCATGAAACAATGGATCAAATATTAACGCCGCGCCAAGCATGGACTTATAACTCGGGACAACGCCGCGTTCGTCGTGCACCTAATGTTGCATATGATGCACCAGGCACAGCTGCAGATAGCCTGCGTACTACCGATGATTTTGATATGTTTAATGGCTCGCCAAATCGTTACAACTGGACACTAAAAGGCAAGCAAGAGTTATATATACCTTACAACAGCTATAAACTTCATAGTGATAAGCTAGAGTACGATGATATTTTAATGCCTGGCCATATTAACCCAGAACATACACGTTACGAAAAACACCGTGTTTGGGTTGTTGAAGCTAACTTAAAAGATGATACACGTCATATCTATAAAAAACGTGTGTTTTACATCGATGAGGATAGCTGGCAAGTACAGGTTACTGATATTTATGATAACCGCGACCAACTTTATCGTGTAGCAATGGCTTATGGCCTTAACTACTACGAAGTACCTACACAGTGGAGTACGCTTGAGGTTTATCATGATTTGAATTCTCGTCGTTATTTAGCAATTGGTTTAGATAACCAAGAAAAAATGTACGATTTTTCACAGTCATTTAACGATAACGAATTTACTTCAAGCGCTTTACGTCGCGCAGGTAGATAGTATTAAACTAGGCACTTAACAATTTGTTAAGTGCCTTTTCCTTTCTCATCGCGTTTGTCTTACAGCGCGCAACGCTTTCCCCAGTAAAAAGACAAACAACTCTCTCGTACAAGGCGATTAAAATTTATGAAGTATTTGGTATATGCCAGCCTGATAATAAGCGGTGCGAGTGTTGCACAAGAAGCCCCTAACAATGCAATCAGTGCAACAAATGCAGCTAAAACCTTACTCACCGACATAACCAACACAGGCAATGGTCTAATTGCAGTAGGTAAACACGGTACTGTTATTAAAAGTATCTCGGGTGATAAATGGCAACAAGCTGAGCTAGTCCCAACTCAAGTGCTATTAACTGCCGTTGATTTTAGTAATGAAAATAATGGATGGGCGTGTGGCCACGATGCAACAATAATAAATACTACTGACGGTGGTATTAATTGGCAACTACAACAAGCACAACCAAAATTAGACAAACCATGTTTAGATATTCTATTTGAAGATGATTTAAAAGGTTTTGCAGTGGGCGCATATGGCATGTTTTATCAAACCACCGATGGTGGTAAACATTGGCAAAAACGCTTTTTAGATTCGCTATTATTTAGTGATGATCGTGATTACTTGAACGATTTAAAAGAAAATGACCCCGAAGGATACGAAGCCGAAACTGCTTCAATTTTACCGCACTTTAATCGAATCGAAAAAACAGATAATGGTTTAATGCTGGTTGGTGAGATGGGCTTGATGGCCAGAAGCATTGATGATGGTCAAACTTGGCAAAGGATAGAAGAAATTTATCCTGGTTCATTCTTTGCAGTTGCATCAGATAGCACACAAGAAATTGTGGCAGGGCTTCGAGGTAATGTTTTTGCAAAGCAAAATGGTGAACAGCAGTGGCAGCATTTCGAAAATGTTAAAACAGCGACGATCAACAACATCATTAATTATAATAACAAACAATGGCTTATGCTTGCCAACAGTGGCGTTATTTTTCATCTTCAAGATGGGTTACTCACCCACGAGCAGCTTGCTGACGGTAAAGCGATTCTTGATGGTGTAATTTTAGATAACAGGCTGATCATGGCTACAGAAGATGGCATTAAAGTGAAGGAGTTAACCCCTTAATGCATAAACTACTCGATTTTATTGAAAAGGCGATTTTTAGACATCGCTTAATTATGCTTATAAGTTTTGCACTTATAACCTGTTTACTTGTATTCAAAGCGACTCAAATTCAATTAGATGCATCGTTTAATAAAAATATCCCGTTAAACCACGATTATATGAAAGTGTATACCAAGCATGAAAAGCAGTTTGGTGGTGCAAACAGTATTTTGATTTCAGTGTGTGATGACAGTGGTGATATATTTAATCCAGAGTTCTTTACTCAATTAAAAGCGGTTCACGATCAGCTTTATTTCATTCCTGGCGTAAATCGTCCATTAGTTAACTCAATATTTTCACCCAGTGCTCGTTTTGTTGAAGTAGTGGAGGATGGCTTTGCCGGTGGCCCAATTATTCCTGCTAACTTTAAAGCAGATAAGCGTGGTTTACGTGTAGTAAAGGAGAACATTGAAAAAGCAAAAGTTGTAGGACGTATGATTGCCAGCGATTATTCGTGTGCAATGGTAACTGCTCAACTTTTAGAAACTGATCCTCAAACACAACAAAAATTAGACACATTAGCTTTTGCACAAAAGCTAGAAAGTGATTTAAGAGAGCCTTTAAGTACGGACAAAGTAAGTATTCATATTATTGGCTTTGCAAAAATGGCTGGTGATATAGCGGAAGGTGCAAAAGGGGTGGTTGTATTTTTTGCCATTGCTATCGCTTTTACCTTTATTATGGTCTGGCTATTTTGTGGCAGTTTAAAGCTGACTATTTTGCCTATCGCATGTTCCATTATTGCTGTTATTTGGCAATTAGGCCTGCTTTCAAGTTTAGGTTTTGGCCTTGATCCTATGTCTATTTTGGTACCGTTTTTAGTATTTGCTATTGGTGTAAGCCATGGTGTGCAGATGATAAATGCGATTGGTAAAAAAGTAGGTGAAGGTAAAACAACACGTATTTGTTGTCAGTCAAGTTTTAGGGCTTTATTAGTGCCAGGCGGTATTGCACTGCTTTCAGACACCGTAGGCTTCTTAACATTACTTACCATCGATATTGGTATTATCCGTGAACTTGCCATTACAGCGAGTTTAGGTGTAGCAGTAATTATATTTACTAATTTAATCTTATTGCCAGTTTGGGCTTCGTACATGAACTTTGAAAACAGTGTACATATTCAATCTGGTGATGCAGCAAAACCAAACATGCTTGATAAAATCCGCGACTTACTTGTTAAAGCGACTGATCCTAAAGTAGCTAAAATGATTATTGGTTTTACACTTGTTCTATTTGCTTTAGGTTACTGGCAAGCAGATAAAATGCGTATAGGTGACTTACATGCAGGTGCTCCATCACTGCATCAAGATGCCCGTTATAATCAAGACACGTTTTTAATATCAGACAAGTACACTATCTCGTCTGATATCTTAAAGGTAATTGTAGAAGCGTATCCTGCAGCATGTACTGAGCATGATGTGATGGAGCGTATAAGCCGTTTTCAATACAAAGTAGAGAATGTAGCAGGTGTGCAGTCTGCTGTAAGTTTGAGCTCTGTAGCTCAATCGGTTAACGCAGGCTACAACGAAGGCAATTTGAAATGGCAAAGCTTGCCACGAAATTCAGCAAGTTTAGTGCAGTCAACGTCTCGAGTTGAAACTAGTACAGGTTTACTTAACGGTGATTGTTCAGTTATGCCAGTGATTATATTTTTAGATGATCATAAAGCACAAACTATCGATACTGTAATTAAGAGTGTTAAGCAATTTGCGCAAGAAGAGGGCACTGATAAATTAGCATTTAAGTTAGCGTCAGGACCTGTTGGTGTAATGGCAGCCACTAATGAATCAGTTGCAGAAGCGCAAATACCAATGATGCTTTATGTTTATGGTGCCGTTATCATTTTATGTTTAATGAGCTTTAGAAGCGTAAAAGCAACGATTGCAGTGGTATTGCCGCTTTATATCGTATCAACACTTGCACAAGCACTTATGGTGCAATTAGAAATAGGCTTAACCGTTTCTACTTTGCCAGTTATTGCTCTAGGAGTGGGTATTGGGGTCGATTACGGCATTTATATACTGTCGTCGATGATGGGGCAGCTTAAGCAAAATGTACCATTAAGTGTTGCTTATCGAAATGCGCTTGTTGAACGTGGCAGTGCGGTTCTATTTACCGGTATTACACTTGCGATTGGTGTGAGTACGTGGATATTCTCAGATCTTAAATTCCAAGTTGATATGGGTATACTGTTAACCTTCATGTTTTTAGTAAATATGTTAGGTGCAGTGTTGTTATTACCCGCTATTGGTAGCCTTCTCTGGACTGACCAGAAAAAATAATGTGAATAATTTTGCTCCTAAATGGCCTGTAAAGGCCATTTATATCTACAATTTGTGAATAGATGACCAAATAGCTGAAATGCTTAAAATGTTTTCATCGAAAAGGCTGTTTATTAGCTGTAAAAGGGTTAGAATTTAATTGACTCCACGCTAATGAATAGCTGTACAAATTCCTGCTCCTGAGCAGTAATAGATTAAGGAACATACAATGACACGAAATGAAGGCCAAGCCTCGGTTATCCTAGATAATGTCTGTAAGCTGATCCAGAAAAAAGTTCGCGCTGATAATGTGTTACTCGTTGAGAAATTCGCCAAAGCCTTGTACAGCAATATGTCTAAAGAGGATTTGGCAAACCGCAACGATAGTGACCTATATGGCGCAGCATTAAGCCTTTGGAACTCGCTAGAAAAAAATACTACCGACGACGCTGTTATCCGCGTTTTCAACCCTGAAGTGGCAAAAGATGGCTGGCAGTCATCACATACAATCGTAGAGATTATTACTAAAGACATGCCGTTTTTAGTTGATTCTGTTCGTATGGCCATGACTCGTGAAAATATCGCCTCTCACTTATTACTTCACTGCCCATTAAAAATTAAGCGCGATGAAAACGCTAAAATTTCTGGATTATCAAATTTAAAAGCAGAGCAAGAATCCTCATCTACTAAAACAGTATTTTTTATTGAAATTGACCGTCAAACAGATTCTTCTGTGATTGAGTCTTTCAAGAAAGAGTTAGAGTCGGTTCTTGTTGATGTATCAGTTGCTGTTGATGATTGGCAGCCAATTCGTAAAAAATTGATTGCAGTAACCAAAGAGTTACCTAAACGTCATCACAATAAAACGACAGAAGAAGTTTCAGAAACAACTGAGTTTTTAGATTGGTTAGCGAAAGATAACTTTACCCTAATGGGTTACCGTGAATATGAGCTAAGCCCAGTTCAAGGTGATTACCAATTAAAAGGTAAAATGGAATCAAGTCTTGGCTTGATGAAAAACTCGACTGAAGAACACACACGATTATTATCAGAATTACCAGAAGTTGCTCGCCAAGAAGCACGCAGCAGCAACCTACTGATCTTGACAAAAACAAACTCTGTTTCTCGCGTTCACCGTCCAGCCTACATTGATTACGTAGGTATTAAGCGTTTTGACGATGAAGGCAATGTAATTGGTGAAGACCGCTTTATTGGTTTGTTCTCATCAAGCTTTTACAATAACAGTGCTACTGATGTGCCTGTTTTAAAAAGTAAAATTAACCGCATTATGGAAATGTGTGATTTTGCTAAAGGTACACACGCTTACAAAGCTGTTTTAAATATTTTAGAAACCTACCCACGTGATGAGCTAGTTCAAGCGCGCGAAAGTGAGCTACTTGAAGTTGCTATGGGTGTTTTACAAGTACAAGAGCGCGATATGTGTCGCTTGTTTGTACGTAAAGATGCGTATGGTCGCTTTTTATCTTGCATGGTTTATGTTCCTCGCGAACGCTATAACACGGCTCTTCGTCGTGAAACGCAAGATATATTAGCTAATGCATTTAATTCTGACGATAAAGTCGAATTTACTACTTATTTCTCTGAGTCAACACTGGCGCGTACTCATTACACCGTTCGTGTGACCGACAACAAGATCGAATATAACGTGAAAGACATCGAAAACAATTTAGTAGAAGCTGCACGTACGTGGGAAGATAAACTTCAATCTGCACTTTTAGAGTCTGCGGGTGAAGCACGTGGTAACGATTTAAATCGTAAATACTGTAATGCGTTTGCACGCTCATACAAAGACGAAGTGCTTCCAAGTGCTGCGGTTGTTGATATTGAAAAGTTAGAACTACTTAGCGATGAAAACAAGCTAGAAATGCTGTTCTACCGTCCTCAAGAAGAAGCAAACAGTAATATTGTACGATTAAGCTTATTCCATAAAGATGAGCCAATTCACTTATCTGATGTTATGCCAATGCTTGAAAACTTTGGTCTGCGCGTTGTTGGTGAAACACCATATTCAGTTAAAACTAGCGATGGTCGTATTAACTGGATCATGGACTTCTCGATGCTTATTGACAGCAAAGGGATGGCAGACTTTGATAAAATTTCAGCACGTTTTCGCGCTGCATTAACAAATGTTTGGGGCAACCGCCTTGAAAATGATGGTTTTAACCGTTTAGTGTTAATGGGTGGCCTAACTGGCCGCGAAGCCTCTATTTTACGTGCTTACGCTAAGTACATGCGTCAAATTGGTGTAACGTTCTCACAAAGTTACATAGAAAGTACATTTGCAAATTATCCAAACATTGCAGCGCAAATTGTTAATTTATTTGCTAAAAAGTTCTCAGTTAAGAGCCCAGCAAGTGCTAAGACACTTGAAAAGTTAAGTACGCAAATTTACTTAGAACTTGAAAATGTAGCAAACCTTGATGATGACCGCATTATACGTTTATACGTAGATATGATTGTTGCTACGCTACGTACTAACTATTTCCAAAAAGATGATGCAGGTCAGTTTAAAGCGTATATATCGTTTAAAATACGCCCTAGCTTAATTCCTGACGTACCGCTTCCTCTTCCTGCGTTTGAGATTTTTGTATACTCTCCGCGCGTTGAAGGTGTGCATTTACGTTACGGTAAAGTAGCGCGTGGTGGTCTGCGTTGGTCTGACCGTCGTGAAGATTTCCGTACTGAAGTACTTGGCCTAGTTAAAGCACAACAAGTTAAAAATACAGTAATTGTACCTGTTGGTTCTAAAGGTGGTTTTGTATGTAAACAACTACCTAGTGAGCGCGAAGCGTTTATCAAAGAAGGCCAAGAGTGTTACAAAATCTTTATCCGTGGTCTTCTAGATATTACAGATAACATAGAGCGCGGGGAAGTAGTCCCAGCTCGCGATGTTGTTCGCCACGATGAAGATGATGCTTACTTAGTGGTTGCAGCCGATAAAGGAACCGCTACTTTCTCTGATATCGCAAACGGCATAGCTAATGAATACAATTTCTGGCTAGGTGATGCATTCGCATCAGGTGGCTCGGTTGGTTACGATCATAAGAAAATGGGTATTACAGCTAAAGGCGCATGGGAGTCAGTTAAACGACATTTCCGTGAAATGGATATCGATTGTCAAACGACTGACTTTACAGTGGTAGCTATAGGCGATATGGCTGGTGATGTATTTGGTAATGGTATGTTGTTATCTAAGCATATTCGTTTACAAGTTGCCTTTAACCATATGCACATTTTTGTTGATCCTAACCCAGATGCTGCTATTTCTTACCCAGAGCGCGAACGTTTATTTAATATGCCGCGTTCATCTTGGGAAGATTATAATAAAGAGTTAATTTCTGCCGGTGGTGGTGTTTTCTCTCGTGCCGCTAAATCAATTACGCTTAGCCCAGAAATGAAAAAAATGTTGGGCACTAAAAAAGCAAGTATGACCCCAAACGAGTTAATGAAAGCTTCATTGATGATGGAGTTCGATTTACTGTGGAATGGCGGTATTGGTACATACATTAAAAACTCTAAAGAAACTGATGCAGATGTAGGGGATCGTGCAAACGATGCACTACGTATCAATGGTAGAGATTTAGGCGCTAAAATAATTGGTGAGGGCGGTAACTTAGGTGCAACTCAATTAGGTCGTGTTGAATTTGCAGCTAAGGGTGGTCGTGTTAATACTGACTTTATTGATAACGTAGGGGGCGTTGCCTGTTCAGATAACGAAGTTAACATTAAGATTTTACTTAATGGCTTGGTTGCTGAAGGTGACTTAACACGTAAACAACGTGATGAGCTACTTTACTCAATGACAGATGAAGTATCTGAATTAGTATTAAAAGACTGTTACCGTCAAACACATACTATTTCAATTACGCAGTCTAAAGGTACTTCAACGCTTAAAGAAAAGATTCGCTTTATTCATGCACTTGAAAAAGATGGCAAGTTAAACCGTGCTATTGAGTTCATTCCAAGTGATGAAGAATTGGCAGAACGTGCAGCCGCAGGTAAAGACTTAACTCGCCCTGAGCTTTCAGTGCTAGTGTCTTACGCAAAAATGGTATTAAAAGAGTCTTTAGTAAGTGATGAAATTACTGAAAACCCTTACTATCGTCAATTGCTTGTGAAGTCATTCCCACGTCCTCTACGTGAGAAGTTTAACGATGCGATGAACAACCATCCACTTCGTAAAGAAATTATTGCAACTAAACTTGCTAACAGTATCGTTAATGATATGGGTTTAAACTTCATGGTACGTATGCATGAAGAAACCGGTGCCAACGAAGCTGAAATTGCAATGTGTTACTCAATTGCTAGCGAAATATTTGAAATGCGCGATACATGGTCTTCTATCAGCGCACTGGATAATAAAATACCAGCAGCGGTACAAACTGAAATGCTTTACCAACTTCGTCGTACTGTTCGCCGTACTACGCGTTGGTTCTTACGTCATCGTAATAAGTCACAAACGATTGAACAAGGAATTGAATTCTTTGCGCCAACATTTAAAGATTTAAGCGATAATTTAAATACGTACATGATTGAAAAAGAAAATGACCGTATTGTAATTGAAGCTAATAAGTTAATTGATGCCGGCGTTCCTGCAGATATAGCTAAGCGTATTGTTTCGTTATCAAGCTTATTCTCTGTGATGGATTTAGCTGAAGTTGCTAATAATTCAGGTAAGAGTATTTCGATGGTATCGAATACTTACTTTAAACTAGGCGCAAGAATGGGTCTGCATTGGTTCTTAGAGCAAATAACTAAGCAACCAGTAGCAAATCATTGGCAAGCACTTGCTCGTTCATCTTACCGTGAAGAGCTTGATTGGCAGCAACGTACGTTATCTGAAGTGGTGCTAAATAGCTTTGAAGGTGACGAGAGCGATGTTGATAGTCAAATAGATGAGTGGATGGATAGTCAAGATTTATTACTTCAGCGTTGGAAACAAATGTTGGCTGAGTTTAAAACATCACAAAGCCACGACTTTGCTAAGTTCTCAGTTGCACTTCGTGAACTTATGTTATTAAGTCATAACTGTGATACATCAGGAAAATAATTTAGCTTTAATCAGTTATTTGTTTAGTAAATAAATAACTGATTGTTAAAATTGTTATACAATACCTCAGCCTTGTCTGAGGTATTTTTTTGTCTGAAATTTAAAAAGAGGATTATATTGATGTTTTATGATTTAGCTCGCCGTTTTATGTTTACCCGTGATGCGGAGTGGGCGCATGAGTTTGCACTTAATAATCTTCGTCGTTTTGCTAATACGCCTCTAAATATAGCTTGGTCACAAAGTGTTTCAGATAAACCCGTAAACTTTTTAGGTCTTGAATTTAAAAACCCAGTAGGGCTTGCCGCTGGCCTTGATAAAAATGCAGAATGTATTGATGCTTTTAGCCAAATGGGATTTGGTTTTATTGAAGTTGGAACGGTTACACCGCGTCCTCAAGTTGGTAATGATAAGCCACGTATTTTTAGACTTCCAGAGTCAAACGCAATTATTAACCGTATGGGCTTTAATAATAAAGGTGTTGATAATTTAGTCGAAAATGTAAAAGCAGCAAAGTACAGTGGCATACTCGGTATCAATATTGGTAAAAATAAAGATACACCTAATGAACAAGGTAAAGATGACTACATTCATTGTATGCGTAAAGTATTTGAGCATGCCTCATACATTACGGTAAATATTTCATCACCAAATACCCCAGGGCTTCGTGATTTACAATATGGTGCTGCACTTGATGATTTATTGCAAAGTCTTAAAAATGAACAGTTAGATTTAATTGCAAAGCATAATAAGCAAGTGCCTATGCTTGTAAAAATTGCACCGGATCTCGATCAAATACAAATAGAGCAAGTAAGTGAATCACTTTTAAATAATAAAATTGATGGTGTAATTGCCACAAACACAACGCTTGAGCGAGCCGCAGTTATGGGGCAGCAATATGCACAAGAGGCGGGCGGTTTATCAGGTCACCCTGTTAGAATGCGCTCTACAGAGGTAGTAAGTGAACTAAAACGCTTAACACAAGGTAAGCTACCAATCATCGGAGTCGGCGGTATTGATGATGCTACATCTGCAAAAGAAAAGTTAGATGCAGGCGCAAATTTAGTTCAGGTTTATACTGGGTTCATCTACAAAGGTCCACAATTGGTAAAGTCGATCGTTAACGGCTTATAAGGATCAGTTATCTAAGCTTTTGATCGTTAGCTAAATGTTCTAAGCAAACATTTTAAAAGTGGTCAAAAGCGGTTATACTCTGAGCAATAATTATTCAACATACCCAAGGAGGAGTAAATGTTACAAGCATCAAAGCAATGGCAGTGGATTACTTGTCCTGATAAAAATCGTTTGTTACTTGATTTAAATGACGACATGCAATTATGCACGCCTTATAAATTAAGACAGCTCACCGATTCTGTTTTTAAAAATCCACGTTTTAGTCTCGAAGATGCTGCATTTTACGAACAAGTTTATAATTATCTGGATGGATTTGAATTGTGGTCTGCGGCTCAAATTTGTCAAATATCATTAAATGCGACTGCTGTTAAGTATCACTTAAAACCCGTTTTAGCAAAAAGTTGGTTTTTTGAAGAATACACCGGAACAGAGCCAAGCGTAGAGGCAATAGTAAAATTAACATCTAAAGCGCAGTCAGGTGATTTTTTAATTGTAGAGCATTGTCCTGATGCATCTATTTGTTTGAATTTAAGTGAAACCTTTAAATTAGACGAAAACTTATCTTTAGCGCAATTTGAAGTAATCCGTATTTTGAATAATCGAGTACACCCCATCCTAAATCAGCAATATCAAAGTCAAACCGCCTAACCAAATTTAAGTCTTAAGCGTGTCTTTATGGCGTGTTTGTCGCCCAACCTATGTTATAATCCTGCGCAATTAGCTATTAAGGGTTATTACTTTGCAATTTATCGCACTTACTTCTATCGGAATCGAAAATTTATTGGTTGATGAACTAACAGAACTTGGCGCAACCGTGTCTAAGCAAACTGTTGGTTCTGTTCGTTTTGAGGCTGACTCATTACTTGCGCAAAAGGTTTGTTTATCAACTCGTTTTGCAACGCGTGTGCTTATGCTTATTGAAGAAAAAGAAGGCGTAGATGACAAAAATAGCCTGTATAATTTTGCGCGCTCGCAACCTTGGCAAGAATGGTTTGGACCTACGCAAACATTCGCTGTCGACTTCAACGGTACCAATGACTCATTAAAAAACACGCAATTTTCGGGTCTTGTAATCAAAGATGCGATTGTTGACTATTTTAATGATTTATATGAGCAACGTCCTAACGTTGATAAGCAAGATGCTAACGTGCGCGTAGTTGCACGATTAAATCGTTACGGCGTATCGATGTATATTGACTATTCAGGTCCTCGTTTGTCAGAACGTGGTTACCGCCAAGGCCAAGGTAAAGCGCCAATTAAAGAGCACTTAGCTGCTGCATTAATTAAGCGAAGTGGCTGGCTTGAAAATGTAAAACAGCCTTTATTCGATCCATGTTGTGGTGCGGGTACTATTTTGATAGAAGCTGCCGGTATGGCGCGAAACGAAGCGCCAGGACTATTCCGTGAAGGTTTTGCTTTTGAGCGTTTACCCAGTTTTAGAGCCGCTAAGTTTAAAGAGCTTAAAGAAGAGTTACTCGCTAATATTACTGATCCTAAATTATGGTTAATTGGCCACGATTACGATGAGCAAGTATTAAGTAAAGCAATTGATAATGCTAAACGTGCAGAGCTTGACGACGTGATTAAGTTTAAGCAAAGTGATGCAACTAAACTTACAGCTGTTGCAAAATTACCGGGTGTTGTAATTTCAAACTTACCTTATGGTGAGCGTATTGGCTCTATGGCTGAGCTTGTTGATTTACACCGTAATTTAGGCGTTGGCTTTAAAAAGCACTTCAATCACTGGAAACTTGCCTTATTGGGTATGGACGAGAGCTTATTTAAACTTTTAAAACTTGTGCGCCTTAAGCGTTATAAATTTAAAAATGGCCCGCTTGATGTAGAACTTAACTTATACCAATTAGATGATAAGCAAGTAAGTTTGACTACAGATGACAAAAAAGCACTCAATTTTGAAGGCTCAACGTCATTTGCAAATAGATTGAAAAAAAATAAGCAAGGCTTAAAAAACTGGCTTAAACAAAATAAAATAGATGCTTATCGCGTCTATGAAGCGGATATCCCTGAATACAATGTTGCTGTAGATATTTATGGCGACTCTGCTGTAATTTTTGAATATGCAGCGCCTAAAGAAATTGATGAAAAAACATCAGAAAAACGCCTGCAAGACGTAATAAGTTTAACGGCTCAACAGCTTGAGATTTCACCTGAAAACATTGCTGTAAAAGTACGTAAAAAGCAGAAGGGCGAAGATCAGTACACCGCTATGTCTAAACAAAACCGTACTATGGTTGTTGAAGAGTTTGGTGCTAAGTTCAAAGTTAATTTATTTGACTACTTAGACACAGGCTTGTTTTTAGACCATCGCTTAATGCGCCGTTATATTCAAGAAAATGCTAAAGATAAACGTTTCTTAAACCTTTTTGCATACACAGGTACAGCTTCTGTACATGCTGCTCTTGGTGGTGCTAAAGCCATTACTACAGTCGATTTATCAAAGACCTACTTAAAATGGGGCCAAGATAACTTTGATTTAAATGGTATTAGTAATACACGATACCGTTTTGAACAAGCAGATTGTTTAAAATGGTTAGAGCACGCAACGGCGCAATATGATTTGATATTTTTAGATCCTCCAACGTTTTCAAACTCAAAACGTATGAAAGACGCGTTTGATGTACAGAGCGATCACATTAAATTATTAACGTGGGTTAAGAAGATTTTAAGCCCATCAGGTACCTTAATTTTCTCTAATAACAAACGTGGCTTTGTGATAGATGAAGTTGGTCTGATTGGTTTAGGTTTAAAAGCCATTAATATTTCAGATAAAACGTTATCACCAGACTTTAAACGTAATAAAAAAATCCATAATAGCTGGTTAATCACACATGGCTAAATGGGTTTTATACCACACTGATGGTTGCCACTTGTGCGAGCAAGCTGAGCAACTTATCACTGAGGTACTTTGTGATACTAGCGAGTTATTACTAATCGATATTATGACTGATGAGCAGCTTATAGCTGAGTATCAAATTACTATTCCTGTATTAGAAAGTGAAAAAGGCGAGCAATTATTTTGGCCTTTTACTTTACACACTGTGCGCGAATTTTTAGCACAAGCAGAATAAGAGCAAATAAGAACTATGGATTTAATTAGAATTTTAAAAGCACAACTTGCTTTTGGTACACATGCTTTGCTTAACAAAGCAGATGCTGTTATAGAGAGTGGCGAAAGAGTGTGTGTTGTTGGTCGAAATGGCGCGGGTAAGTCAACTCTATTAAAAGTGCTTGATGGCGAAGTTGTATTAGATGATGGTGAAATAAATCAGCTAGGTGGCATTCGAATTTCTCGTTTAGAACAAGATCCACCAAAAGGCGCAAATGGCACAGTATTTGATTATGTTGCGCAAGGTATGCCTGAGATTGCAAACTTACTAATTGATTTTCATCATGTTAGTAACGAGCTTCAAACAGAGTGTAACGATAAGTTATTAAATAAACTTGAACGTTTATCAAATCAACTAGAAGCAGCTGATGGCTGGCGCTTTGATAGCCGCATTCAATTAGTTTTGACACAATTAGAACTAACCCCAGAAGCTAAACTTGAGTCTCTTTCTGGTGGTTGGTTACGTAAAGTGGCACTCGCACGTGCACTTGTAAGTGAGCCTGATTTATTATTACTAGATGAGCCAACAAACCATTTAGACATGGCAAGTGTAATGTGGCTTGAACAGTTTTTAAAAGAATTTAAAGGCGGTATTGTATTTATCTCGCATGACCGTGCGTTTATTCGTGCTGTTGCTACGCGTATTTTAGATTTAGACCGTGGTAAGCTTATTTCGTACCCAGGCGATTACGCTACTTATTTAGAACAAAAAGCGCATGATCTGAAAGTTGAAGAAGCTCAAAATGCTTTGTTTGATAAACGCTTAGCTGAAGAAGAAACGTGGATTCGACAAGGTGTTAAAGCACGTAGAACGCGTAACGAAGGTAGAGTTCGTGAGTTAAAGCAGCTTCGTACCGAGCGTAAACAACGTGTTGACCAAGTTGGTAAAACTGATTTCAATATTGAAACAGCAGACCGCTCTGGCAAGTTAGTATTTGAAGCTCAACATCTTTGTCATGCATTTAAAGACAAAGTTATTGCTGATGATTTTTCTACACTTGTAATGCGCGGTGATAGAATCGGCTTAGTAGGCCCAAATGGTATTGGTAAAACAACACTATTAAAGCTAATGTTTGGTGATTTAGAACCCGATAGCGGTATAACTAAGCAAGGTGTTAATTTAGAATTTGCTTACTTTGACCAATATCGTGAAAAGCTTGATGAAGAAGCAACAGTTCAAGATAACGTCGCCGAAGGTAAACAAGAAGTGATGATGGGCGGCCGCTCACGTCATGTTTTAGGTTATTTGCAAGACTTTTTATTCCCGCCAGCACGTGCTCGAACCCCTGTTAAAGCACTCTCTGGTGGTGAAAAAAACAGATTACTATTAGCTAAATTATTTTTGAAACCGTCTAATATACTTGTTCTCGATGAGCCAACAAATGACTTAGACATTGAAACTTTAGAGTTACTAGAGGACATCATTAATCAATACCAAGGTACAGTGCTGATCGTAAGCCATGACCGTGAATTTATTGATAATACATGTTCAAGTGTATGGGCGTTTGAAGGTAACGGTAAAGTTACAGATATTGTAGGTGGCTATAGCGACTATGAGGCTTACGTTAACTATTTAGCTGAACAAGAAAAAAAAACGCAGCAGCAACCAGTAAAAAAAGTTGAAAAAGTAGTCGCTCCAGTTGCTAAACCTGCAGCTAAAACAAATAAACTCTCTTACAAATTAAAACTTGAATTAGAGCAACTACCGAATAAAATGGAAAAACTAGAAGCTGAAATTGAAGCTCAACAAGCTGTAGTTAGTGACTCAGACTTTTTTAAACAAGAGAGTGATGTAACAACTAAAGCATTGAACCATTTGGCACAACTTGAGTCTGACCTTGAAGCTGCGCTTGAGCGCTGGGAAGAACTTGAAGAATTACAGAATCAGTAGTAAGGACTAAAATGAAATATAAATTACTCGCTGCCAGTATTTTAGCGACATTAAGCACTTCAGCAACAAGTGCTACGTACCAGTTAAGTGAATTAGGGACTCTTGAAGACGCTAAATATTCTTATGTAACAGATGTAAGCGAAAGCGGGCATATTATTGGTTTCGCAAATGGTTTATACAATTTACCTATTGATATCAGCTATATAGATTTTACTGAAAATATTATTGAAAATAGCTACGATAATACAGAGGCTGCATTTGATTTAAGTGATAAAGAGATTACCTTTACACTTGATGACATTGAAAATAATGATGCAGTACTTACTAATTCTGATGCACATACTTTCATGGTTAGTTTTTTATCTTCAATTTCTACAAATTTTGAATATCAAAAATTAAGCTCATTAGTTGGCATAAAGTACAATGACACACAAGTAACAGAGCAACCGTTATTTGATGTTGCATCTGTTGATTATGATGGCTTAACGCGTTCAACTATTAACCTTTTTAATGCTGTAAGTGAAGATGGCGTTACTGTTGGTTGGGGCGGTGCTCCTTACGATAAAGTATCTTTTACACCTGATGGTGAAGATGATGCAGAAACGTGGTTCACACATGAGTTTATAGAACGTGGGATTGTAATAAGTGCTGATGGCAGTATAAGTGTTGAGTTAGAGCCTGAGTTTAATGAATACGGTGGCACAAGCCGCGCTAACGATATTGTTAAAACAAATAGTGGTTACACTGTTGTAGGTAATATCTCTACAAGTATTCCTGATGACAGACAAGATAATATTGATGATAACTGTGATAATGAAGACGAACCAACGTCAGTGTGTATCAATTTATTAAATTCTAATATTTCACGAGGCTTATTTAATAAGCGTGCTGTTAAATGGGAACTTGATGAATCG
This sequence comes from Pseudoalteromonas sp. NZS71, assembly GCF_015864715.1. Classification (NCBI taxonomy): domain Bacteria; kingdom Pseudomonadati; phylum Pseudomonadota; class Gammaproteobacteria; order Alteromonadales; family Pseudoalteromonadaceae; genus Pseudoalteromonas; species Pseudoalteromonas sp. NZS71. Next base: position 49,722 of record NZ_JADYWS010000014.1, read on the forward strand.
TTAAATATTATTTCTGTTGAAGAGCTTGGTATGGCACTTACACCTGATGAAGGTGAAACGGAAGATGACGCATTTACGAGTACTGCTCTAGCAGTGAACAACAACGGTACAATTGTAGGTTCATCAAATACGCGTTATTACAAAAATGATGATACGATTCTTACAATGCCAGTCTATTTTAAAGACGGTGCAGTCACTGACTTTATTAATCAAGAAGATGACTGGCAGGCTGGTAAATCAATCGCTATTAATGATAATGATGTAATTACAGGTTATGCGACAAAGCGTATTGAAGGTACACTTCGCAATAAATTCTTCTATCATGACATCGAAACAGGTAATACAGTTTTTCCAACTGATTATTTTTCAAGCTCAAGTTCTTATGGCAACGATATAAATAATCAAGGTTATATTGTAGGCGAAGGGGAAGTGGGTGTATCTGATAGCTCACGACTTAAAGAAGCCTTTATTTACAAAATTGGTGAAGATAAAATCACTAATCTAAACGATTTACTGCCTTGTTATGACACTGATGGCGAAACTGATTACGCTTATTCTATGGTTGAAGCCACAGCTATCAATGAAAATAATGAAATATTTGGTACTGCGACTAAGACAGTTGAAAAACTTGATTCTTTAGGCGGTGTTGTAACTGATATCAATGGTGAAATTGAATATGAAAGTATTGCAGTTGCAGTTAAGTTAACGCCAATTGCAAATGGTGAAGTAGAAAACTGTGCTCCAGTAGAAGCAGAAGTCTATGAGCGTAACTCTGCTAGCTTTCCTTGGTATACATTATTGCTATTACCATTAGTTGGCTTAAGACGTATATTTCGCTTTTAAAGTTTACTAATATTGATTATAAAAAAACCAACTTAATAAAGTTGGTTTTTTTTCGTCTATAATATTTTATAAGATTAGGATTGCCATGAATCTTATAGTTATTATTTAGCTTTAACGCTACTAATTATTTCGCGATAACCATGCCTTTTTAACAGAGCGGCGCCAAATAATATCAATACCAAAATAGCCGATAATTGATGCAATAGAAGCACATACTAACGAACCTAGTAAAAATGCAGGACCAATAGTTTCTATGCTCTCTAGAAACCAAGACCAACTAGCTTCGAATACAAAGTGTTGCTCAGGCTGATTAAGTATTAATGTACCCACTAAGTATGAGCCATAAAAAATAGGTGGCATAGTTAGAGGGTTTGTAAGCCATACTAATGCTACTGAGATAGGTAAATTAACTCTAAATAATATAGCGCCGGCTGCTGCTAAAACCATTTGAAAAGGAACAGGGATGAAAGCAAAAAATAACCCGACTGCAAATGCACCTCGAGCAGAACGTCTATTTAAATGCCAAAGATTTGCATCTTGTAAAAGGCGTCCAAATATTCTTAGTGATTTATGATGTCTAATTTTATTTGGATCAGGTAAAAATCTTTGGATCGTTTTTTTAGCCATTTAAAGCAACCATTTACATCAGTGTGGATAAGTCTTGGGTTTGTAATTGGCTGTATAGCAACCGTATTTTATTATCAAACTCTCGAATTTACAGTATTCACAATTTTCATTGTTATAGTGAGCGCTTATTTTAAGCCGTTTTTAAATGTATTGTTAGGCTTTATTTGTGCAATTTGCTTCGTTGGTCTGCATTTTTACGTTTTTTATAGTTTTGAAATACCAAAACCGGATGAAAAGTATGCACTTGATTCTACATTAATTGTTGAAGAGGTTATTTCTGACAAAAAACCTCAATATATTAAAGTTAAAATAGTGGCATTAGAAGGGAGTTATTTTTCAGGTTTTAGAGCACCCAAAGCAATGCTCAGTATTAATTCAGTGCAGCCTTTAATAGTAGGTGATGAATTTTCTGCTTTAATTCATTTAAAACATTTTCGTAGTAATAAAAATTTTAATGTATTTGATAATGAACGTTATGCTTTTATAAGTAGAATATTATTTAAAGGTAAAGTGCTTAATAAAAATCTTAAGATTATAAATAGCGACAAACAAAGCATAATTTTAGATTATCAACACTTCGTTAAAAACACTTATACGGATACACAATTACAGTGGCTCTATTATGCATTGCTGAGCGGTGAAAAATCGTTGATGAGCTACGCTGATAAACAATTAATGCAATCTCTTGGGTTAAGTCATTTACTTGCTATATCGGGGTTACATATTGGTTTGATTTTTAGCTTCGGTTATCTTGTTACTCGATTCATTTTTGCAAAAATTAATTTTTCGATTGGGCAATCATTCAATCTGACACTTTATTACAGTTCATCCGGGTTTTTAGCAGCCTTAGCTTATGTGTATTTAAGTGACTTTTTAGTATCTGCAACGCGAGCGCTTATCATGCTGGGTTGTTATTTATTATTGTATTTTCTTGCTAAGCAACCTCTGCGCTGGCGGAGCATTTTATTTGCTTTAGTTATTGTTCTTATTGTTAATCCATTTAATTTACTCAATCCAGGTCTCTACTTTTCATTTTTAGCGGTTGCTATAATTTTTACTGTTATTAATAAATTACCAATATTAAACACTCGCATTAAAAATAAAGTTATTTCACTGTTTATTATTCAAATAGCGTTATTTGTTGGTTTATTGCCACTTTCACTCTATTTTTTCAATGGGGTAAGTATTGCAGGTTTGATAATAAACTTGATTGCTATACCGCTGCTTTCAATCATTATCTTACCTTTTTTAATTGTTTTTACATTACTGAGTATCTTTTTAGATATAAGTATTTTAATAAATTTGTTCGATACTGGTTTATACGCATTATTTCAATTACTTTATGAAATACCAGAATCGTTAAGATGGATAACGACTGGGAAAGTTGACTCAATATTTGTCGTTTTTAGTTATATCATTATGTTGATGATTTATTTTCTTCCTTATAAATGGCTCGCTTTTATTCCAGCAATAACGCTTTTATTAAATTATTGGTTAATAGAAAAGTCTAAGTGGCAACTACATGTATTTGATGTAGGGCATGGACTTATGGCATTAATTGAAAAAGATAATCAAGTGCTTATTTATGATTTTGGCCCCAGTTATTTCAATCGCTTTAGCCGTACGCGAAGTATTTTACTGCCTTATATTAAAGCAAATAATTTAACAGTGAAAACGGCGATTCTAAGTCATGAAGATAATGATCACGCTGGAGGATTACAACATTTCATAGATGCTGGCTTTGGTGAAACATTACAACAATTTCATCCTAAAAATACACATAATGTATGTGAAGTCATAAATATTGATTTTGCTGGATTAAAAGTACAAAGCTTTAGTACAAAAGGGTTTGGAAATGAAAATGATGATTCATGCGTTGTTAGGGTATCAGATAATACCTATAGCGTGTTACTTACCGGTGATATATCAAATGCGCGTGAAGCATCGCTATTAGCGGATAATAAATCATTGAAAAGTACAGTAATGTTAAGCCCGCATCATGGCAGCGATACATCCTCAAGTGTTAATTTTATTAATAACGTTGCCCCTAAAGTAGTTATTCATTCAAGTGCCTATAAAGGGCAGTGGGAATTCCCAAAGCCTCTTGTCGTCGAACGGTATAACCAAATAAATGCTCAGCAATTTACGACAGGCGTTGAAGGACAAATTAGTATTAAATTTTATGCAAAGAATTTGGCTATAGAAACAGCAAGAGGGCAGGAAAGTTACTGGTTTATCAAAGATTGACGTTTAGTTTTATCTCATCGAAGGATACAATACAGGTTGTTACTGTATTTAGAGAGTGTTATGGATCAAAGTACTACACAAATTTATAAACGACTTGTCTCGTATGTTGGCACCTACAAAAGCGTCGCATTTGTCGCAATTATTGGGATGATAGGCTATTCAGCAATGGATGCTTTATTTATTCAATTAATGAAGCCGTTTATTGATCAAGGTTTGAACCAGCGTAATACAGAAGTTTTAAAGTACGCTCCTTTTGTCGTTATCGCGTTAGTTCTAGGGCGTGGTGTTTTTAACTTTATGTCTTCTTACTGCTTAAGTTATGTAGGCTCCCAAGTTGTACGCTCATTACGCCAAGAGTTATTTGAGCACATATTGCACTTACCGGTCTCTTTTCATGACAAAAACTCAACGGGCGATTTAATTTCAAAAATCACATTTGATACAGAACAAGTTCAACAAGCAATTACCAAAGCCTTATTAATCGTCGTACGCGAAGGGGCATTTGTTGTATTTTTACTTGCAGTTATGTTTTATACCAGCTGGAAATTATCACTGATATTTTTAGTGATCATCCCACTTGTTGCTATTATTGTCGCTGTCGTTTCTAAACGTTTTCGCCACATTTCTAAAAATATTCAATCGGCCATGGGGCAAGTTACCCGTAGCTCGGAACAAATGCTGAGCGGACATAAAGTTATTCATGGGTTTGGTGGTCAAGATCAAGAGATTAATCACTTCTCAAAAATCAACAATCATAATCGCCAACAGCGTATTAAAATGGATGCAACAAAAGCGCTTAGTGTGTCTATAATTCAAATTTTAGCGGCAAGTGCCATGGCAGTTATTTTGTGGGCAGTGTCGTTACCGTCAATGATTGATACGATTACATCTGGTGACTTCATGGCATTAATTGCTTCAATGATGATGTTACTGCGTCCACTAAAACAACTTGCCAATGTGAACAGTGATATGCAACGTGGTATCTCTGCAGCTCAAAGTATATTTTTAGTTTTAGACGAAGAAATGGAAAAAGATACAGGCACTGTTTCGGTTGATAAAGTTAAAGGTTTAATCGAAGTTAAGAACGTAACCTTTAAGTACCCAACGAAAGATGAAGCCGTATTAAACGATTTATCTTTAACAATTAAGGCGGGTGAAAGTATTGCTTTAGTTGGGCGCTCAGGCTCAGGTAAGTCAACAATTTCTAACTTGTTACCACGCTATTATGATTTAGAGCTACCGAGTGAAATATTACTTGATGGCATAGCACTGCAAGACTATAAATTAACTGATCTACGTCGCCAATTTGCTTTAGTGTCTCAGCAAGTCGTGTTATTTAACGATACGATTGCCAACAACATTTGTTATGGCATAAAGCACGATGTGTCTGTTGAAGAGTTAGAACAAGTTGCCAAACAAGCACACGTGTGGGAATTTGTTAAAGACCTGCCAGAGCAATTAAACACCATGGTAGGTGAAAATGGCGTAATGCTCTCAGGTGGCCAACGCCAGCGAATAGCGATAGCGCGTGCAATATTAAAAGATGCACCTATTTTGATTTTAGATGAGGCAACGTCAGCACTTGATACAGAATCTGAAAAGCTTATTCAGCAAGCGTTAGAAACGCTAATGAAAGATAAAACCTCTATTGTTATAGCTCATCGCTTATCTACTATTGAAAACAGTGACCGAATTTATGTTATTGATAACGGTCGAGTGATAGAAAGTGGCGATCATAGTAGCTTATTAGCAAATGACGGTACGTATTCAGCACTTTGCAAAATGCAGTTTGGTGATCAGGCGTGAGCAATATAGAGCAAAGCTGGTATAAACCATTTGGTCTAATTACTTTATTGTTATTACCATTAAGTGCTTTGTTTTGGTTTGTATCGTTATTTCGAAAGCTCTTGTATAGCGCTAAAATACTTAAACCTTTTGAGTGTAAAACGCCTGTTATTGTAGTCGGCAATATAAGTGTAGGCGGTAATGGTAAAACACCTTTTGTTTTGTGGTTGTATAAGCATTTGACCGAGCAAGGTTTATCAGTGGGTATTATTAGTAGAGGTTATGGTGGGCAATCAGATAATTACCCGCTGTTAGTCACTTCAGTTGTTGACGCCCAACAGGCTGGCGATGAGCCTGTGCTTTTATACCATCGTTTAAAGTGCCCAATAGCAGTTGGCCCTAATAGACAACACAATATCGATTTATTAGAAAAAAATTATACGCTAGATGTCATTATTTCTGATGATGGGATGCAGCATTATAAAATGCCTCGTAGCATTGAGTGTTGTATTGTTGATAGTGAACGCCGTTTTGGCAATGGCTTTGTTATGCCAGCAGGGCCACTTCGTGAAACGACTAACCGCTTACAAAGTGTTGATATAGTAATTGAAAATGGCGGTGAGGCTCATAATAGCTACATGCTGCAAGTAAGTAACCTTCGCTTAGTTGATTCAAGTGATGATGAAAAAAACAACGTAAGCGAGGCACATGCAATAAGTGCAATTGGAAATCCTAAACGGTTTGAAAACTCATTAGAAGCACAAGGTATTAAGTTATTATCGACTCATCACTTTAGAGATCATTATGCTTATACAGCAGATGATTTTATTCAGTTTGGTGATGATTGCATTATAATGACCGAAAAAGACGCGGTTAAATGTAAGTCTTTTGCAAAATCTAATTGGTATTATTTACCTGTAGATGCAGAGCCTTCCGATAGCGTAATAAACACATTAAATTTATTATTAAAAGAAAAAGGAATACTCAATGGCCTTTGATTCAAAACTACTCGAGATTATTGCGTGCCCAGTTTGTAAGGGTAAATTACGCTTTGATAGAGAAAACAACGAACTAATTAGTACGGCAGCTAAGCTTGCTTACCCCGTTCAAGACGATATTCCGGTATTGCTTGAAAACGAAGCACGTGAGTTATCTTTAGAAGAGGTTGAAAAGTGGAATTCGTAGTTGTAATTCCAGCTCGCTTTGCATCAACCCGACTACCGGGTAAACCGCTTGCTGATATTTGCGGTAAGCCAATGGTTCAACATGTTTACGAAAAAGCATGTTTATCAGGTGCAAGTAAAGTGGTTATAGCTACCGATCATCAAAAAGTGTTTGATGCAGTAAGTTTATTTACTAGTGATGTTGTAATGACTCGCGAAGATCACCAATCGGGTACTGAGCGTTTAGCCGAAGTGGTTGATTTACTTGATCTCGACAGTAATACAATTGTGGTGAATGTACAAGGCGATGAGCCATTACTTGCGCCAGAAAATGTATCCCAAGTTGCTGCACTATTAAGTGATTCAACAGCACCAATGGCAACGTTAAGTGTTGCTATTGAAGAGCGTGATGAAGTATTTAATCCTAATGCCGTTAAAGTGGTTAGCGATATAAATAAAAATGCGCTGTATTTTTCTCGTGCAAGTATTCCGTTTGATAGAAGCACAATGATGAATGACAGCAGTGCTCTTAATTTAGCGCCATTTCAGCGCCATGTAGGTATTTATGCGTACAGAGCGGGTTTTATTAAACAATATATAGAATTGAGCGTATCGCCACTTGAGTTACTTGAATCGCTTGAACAATTGCGTGTGTTGTATCATGGTTATAAAATCAAAATAGAGCAAGCTCAAATAGCACCCCATGCTGGAGTTGATACGGCAGATGACTTAGCGAAGGTGATAGCGCATATTAAAAGTATAAGCGCGTGAGTGAACAAGTAAGTAAAATATTAAAAATTATTTTTACACATAACGATTTTTATATTTTAGAAAAACCTGCGGGTCTTAATTTTCATTCAGAAGATGGCCCCGGCTTTGTTGTGTTAGCCGAACAACAATTATCGCAAAAGCTTTATGCCGTTCATCGTTTAGATAAAGTGACATCAGGGCTTATTATTTTAGCTAGAAACAAAGCCGCTGCAGCTAATTTTACTGCGCTTTTTACTGAGCATGCGATTAATAAATTCTATTTAGCGATTAGTGATGCTAAACCAAAAAAGAAGCAAGGTTGGATTAAAGGCGATATGGCTAAATCTCGCCGTGGCTCGTTTAAGTTACTAACGAGTAAGCTTAACCCTGCAATCACCCGATTTTATTCGCTAAGCTATAAGCCTGGGTTTAGAGGGTATATTTTAAAACCATACTCAGGGAAGACGCATCAATTAAGAGTAGCACTAAAAAGTGTTGGCTCACCTATTTTAGGTGATGCAATGTATTCAGGTACGTCTTCAAATCGTACATATTTACATGCATATGCCTTGAGTTTTGTATGGCATGGTGAACAAATACAGTTTACTTTACTACCTGACTGCGGTGATGAGTATTTAGCGTTAATTAAACATCAAGATTTTCAAGCATGGCAGTCGCCATGGCAACTGGATTGGTAAATGAGCGAAAAAGTTACAGATATACGTTTTGGCGGAATTAAGCGTTTATATGGTCATCAACAATTTGATTGGCTTCAAGAAGCACACTTTTGTGTAGTAGGTATTGGTGGTGTAGGAAGCTGGGCGGCTGAAGCACTTGCACGTACTGGTGTTGGTAAAATAACATTGATTGATTTGGATGATATTTGCGCCACTAACGTAAATAGGCAGATTCATGCATTAACGGGTACTATTGGTCAAGCTAAAGTAGAGGCAATGAAAGCGCGCTGTGAGCTTATTAATCCAGAGTGCCAAATTAATGTGATAGATGATTTTATTACACTTGAAAATATCCAAGAGCATATTCAAGATTTTGATTATGTGATTGATTGTATTGATGCAGTTAAAGAAAAGGCAGCATTAATAGCACATTGCAAACGTAATAAACTCCCTATAATTACAACCGGTGGTGCTGGCGGGCAAACAGATCCTAGTCAAATAACCTTTGGTGATGTAGCTAAAACTACACAAGACCCATTACTTGCAAAAGTACGTTATATCTTGCGTAAGCAGTATAATTTTAGTAATAATCCTAAACGTAAGTTTAATATTGATTGTGTCTACTCAACAGAACAACTGGTTTACCCAGGAAGCGATGGCAGTGTATGTCATGCAAAGCAAAGTGCTGATGGCTCGATGAATATGGATTGTAATAATGGTTTTGGATCTGTGACTATGATCACAGGAAGCTTCGGCTTTTTTGTTGCGGCAAAAGCGGTGCGTAAATATCTAGATAAAAAACAACGCTCACAAGCTTAGTTTTCGTTAACTAAGCTTTTGTTGTGCCATGGTTTGTATTTCATCAACCATAGCTTTAATACCATTACCACGTGATGCGCTTAAGTGGCTTATAAGGCCGAGTTTTTCAAATTCTTCATACGCATTTTTATTCACTACTTGCTCTGGTGTGAGGCCATTGTAAAGCGCTAAAATAATGGCTAATAATCCTTTTACTATACGTGTATCCGAGTCACCAATTACAACAAGTGTATTTTCTGTTAAATCAAATTCAACAAACATCCATACTTTGCTTTCACAGCCAGGTACAAGTGCATCATCGGTTTTCAAAACATCAGCTAAAACAGGTAAAGTTTTTCCTAAAAGCATTATCTCACGATATTTTTGCTGCCAAGCGGGTGCATTTTTTATAGATTCAGTGACTTTGTTAAACGTATTTGTCATGAGTTATCCTAATTAATTCTATTAAAGTGACGTTTAGTCCAGTAAAGCGATACACTTTTTGAGTGAATCAATGAATATATCTACATCTTCATAGGTATTATAAAAACAAAAGCTCGCTCTTAGCGTTCCATTAAGCCCTAAATGTGTCATTAATGGCTGTGTACAATGGTGTCCACTCCTCACTGCAACCCCGTACCCGTCAAGTAAAGTTGCCAAATCATAAGGATGTTCATCATTTAAATTGAAACAGAGTGTACCAATATTGTCATATAGGTTGCTATATATTGTAATACCATCGATCTTTACCAATTCTTGAGCTGCATAGCTAAACAATTTTTGCTCATACTGCTGAATTTTTGCGTGATCTAACTCATTTAAATAGTCTAATGCGGCACCGAAACCTAAAACTCCAGAGATATTTGGTGTTCCAGTTTCAAATTTTGCAGGCGCAGGACGATAAGTACTGTGAGTTAAGTACACTTTATCGATCATTTCCCCACCTGATTGGTAAATATCAAGGGTATTTAATTGCTCATATCGACCATAAAGCACACCTAATCCTGTTGGGCCGAGCATTTTATGGCTTGAGCAGACATAAAAGTCACAGTCTAATTCACGTAAATCGGGTTTTAAATGCAGTGCACCTTGTGCTCCATCGACTAATACAAGAGAATTGACGCTTTTTGCAGCTCTAATTAGTGGTTTTAAATCGGTAATATTACCCAGTGTGTTAGATGCTTGTGTAATAGCTAATAGGGCAGGCTTAGTTTTTTTTATATATTCACAGCATTCTTTGGTGTTCAGCGTGCCATTTTTATTAAGTGGAAGTGCTATTAATTTAGCACCCGTTTGTTGACTTACTATTTGCCAAGGCACTATGTTTGCATGATGCTCAAGCGGAGATATCATGATGGTATGACTTTCATTAAAGCGTTTTTTTAATCCGTTAGCGACCAAATTAATGGCTTCTGTAGCGCCTTTAGTCCATACAATCTCTTTACTATACACATTAAAATACTGTGCAGTTTTATCCCGTACTTGTTCGTATGAATAAGTGGCTTGCTCGCTAAGTGTATGGCGTCCACGGTGTACATTAGCGTTTTGAAACGTATAGAATTCAGTAATTGTATCTATAACTGATTGAGGCTTTTGTGAAGTTGCTGCTGAGTCTAAATAAACAAGCGGGCAGCCGTTTATTGTTTGATTTAATGTTGGGAAGTCGTTTCTAATTTTATTTATATCAAACTTTAAATCAAGCATGGCTCATCTACATAGTGTTTTAAGGCAGGAATTGTAATCGGTTTATGATAATTCTCAAGTGTTGTTAATAAAAAAGGCCGCAAAATGCGGCCTTTTTAAACTAACCAGCGTAATTAACGCTTGTCAGTTGATACGTAGTCACGTTGAGTGTAACCAGTATAAAGTTGACGAGGACGGCTGATCTTATGACCAGGCTGAGATAGCATCTCATCCCAGTGAGTGATCCAACCAACAGTACGTGCCATTGCAAAGATTACAGTGAACATGCTTGTTGGAATACCAATCGCTTTTAAGATAATACCAGAGTAGAAATCTACATTAGGGTATAGTTTTTTCTCTACAAAGTACGGGTCTTCAAGCGCTATTTGCTCAAGCTTCATAGCAATATCAAGAAGTGGATCTTGGATATTCAGCTCAGCTAAAACTTCGTGACACGTTTGACGCATTACTGTAGCGCGTGGGTCAAAGTTTTTGTAAACACGGTGTCCAAAGCCCATAAGGCGGAACGGGTCAGCTTTATCTTTAGCTTTAGCTACGTATTCATCAATACGGTCAACAGAGCCAATCTCTTCTAACATGTTTAAACATGCTTCATTAGCGCCGCCGTGAGCAGGTCCCCATAAAGATGCAATACCAGCTGCAATACATGCATACGGGTTAGCACCAGATGAACCAGCAAGACGAACTGTTGAAGTTGATGCATTTTGTTCATGATCTGCATGAAGCATAAAGATTTTATCCATTGCTTTTGCAGTTACAGGATTAACTTTGTATTCTTCAGCAGGTACAGAGAACATCATGTGTAAGAAGTTTTCTGCGTAGCTTAAATCGTTACGTGGGTATACAAACGGTTGGCCGATATTTGTTTTGTAAGCCATTGCCGCGATTGTTGGTAACTTAGCGACAAGCTTAACTGCGCTTGTTTTACGTTGTTCAGCATCAGTAATATCAAGGTCTTCATGATAGAAAGATGATAATGCACCCACTACACCACAAAGCATTGCCATTGGGTGAGCGTCGAAGCGGAAACCTTGGAAAAAGTTAGCAATCTTCTCATCAAGCATAGTGCTTGTAGTGATTTCATTCTTAAAAACTTCATATTGTTCTTTAGAAGGTAACTCACCATTTAAAAGTAAGTAACAAAGTTCAATGTAATTTGAGTCTTCAGCTAATTGCTCAATTGGGTAACCACGGTGAAGTAGTACACCTTTACCACCATCAATATAGGTGATTGCAGATTCACAAGAACCAGTCGACATGAAACCTGGGTCATAAGTAAAGTGACCGTGTGAACCTAACGTACGTACGTCGATTACATCTTGGCCAGCAGTGCCTTGATAAATTGGAAGTTCGATTGGATCTAGTCCATCAATTTGGACTGTGGCTTTTTTATCTGCCATCGTTATGTATCTCCTATTAAGATATCTATTCTGATTTTTAGATTTTAAAGTTCTGAAATCTGTTTTAAGCACATCTTTTCATTTTAACGTGAAAGAGGGGGTTAAAGTCAATTTTTATAAACATTATGCATATATGTATAATAAATATTCGGTATTAATTAAATATAATACTATTGGCTAATTCGCAAACATCTCTAAATAAACAAGAATTGTAAAAAGCCCTGTGGGTATATATACTAACGGTGGTTTTAAACCGTATTGTATTTGGGTAAACATATTCTTAACAGCTTAAAATTTACAGCTTTGTGAACTTTAATTGTTTTGGTACGTTTATTTTGATAGTTCCATCAGTAATATTTGGTGGGTTTTTAGAAAAACAAGTAGATGAGCTCCACTGTGAGCAAAGATGGGCAAGTAACTGTGAAAAAGCAAAGACCTGTAAATCTAGATCTAACAACTATATCTATGCCGGCAACGGCTAAAGCTTCAATTTTTCACCGCGTCACCGGTGTTGCATTATTTTTTGCTTTAACGTTTGTCATTTGGGCTTGGTCTGAGTCTCTCTCTTCAGCTGAAAGTTTTGAATTCGTCAAGGGTCTGTTTAACGGATTCATTGCCAAATTTATAGCTTGGGGCACTGTTTCTGTATTAGGTTATCACCTTATTGGTGGTATCCGTCATATGATTATGGATATGGGACATTGGGAAGAACTTGAATCAGGTAACCTCAGCGCTAAAGTTTCAATGGCTCTTGGTGTTGTGTTTGCCGTATTGGCAGGGGTGTGGATATGGTTTTAAATCAAGCAACTCTAAAACGTGATGGTGTACAAGATTTCGTATCTTTACGTACCACGGCATTAATAATCAGCGCTTACGCGATTTTTATTATAGGCTATTTTTTAGCGACGCCAGAAGTCACTTTCGAAGCCTGGACAGGCCTCTTCTCTAACCTAGCAATGAAAGGGTTTACGTTAATTACCCTTGTTTGCATTATGGTTCATACCCGCATTGGCCTTTGGCAAGTTCTTACAGACTATGTTAAGTGCGCAAAGCTTCGTGCAGTTTTAGGTTTTGTATTAAACCTAATGGCCGTTGCTTACGTAGCTATTGGTCTAATCGTATTATGGGGTGTTTAAGTGAAATATTCTGTTCGTGAATTTGACGCCGTAGTAATTGGTGCAGGTGGTGCAGGTATGCGCGCTGCTTTAGCAATTACAGAATCTGGCAAAACGTGTGCATTAATATCTAAAGTATTTCCAACGCGCTCACACACTGTATCTGCTCAAGGCGGTATTACGGTTGCGCTTGGTAATTCACACGAAGATAACTGGGAATGGCATATGTACGATACCGTTAAAGGTTCCGATTTCATCGGTGACCAAGACGCTATCGAATACATGTGTCAAACTGGCCCAGAAGCTATTACTGAATTAGAAAACATGGGTTTACCATTTTCTCGTTTTGAAAATGGCCGTGTTTACCAACGTCCTTTCGGTGGTCAATCGAAAAACTTTGGTGGTGAACAAGCCGCACGTACTGCAGCAGCTGCTGACCGTACGGGCCATGCTTTATTACACCTTCTTTATCAACAAAACGTTAAAAACAAAACAAATGTATTCTCTGAATGGTATGCACTTGATTTAGTTAAAAACGATAATGGTGATGTAGTAGGGTGTACTGCAATTGAGATTGAGACAGGTGAAGTTACCTTTTTCAAATCTAAAGCTGTTGTATTAGCTACTGGTGGTGCAGGTCGTATATTCGCATCAACCACTAATGCTCACATTAACACTGGTGACGGTGTTGGTATGGCAACACGTGCTGGTATTTCTATGCAAGACATGGAAATGTGGCAGTTCCACCCAACGGGTATCGCAGGTGCTGGTACGCTAGTAACTGAAGGTTGTCGTGGTGAAGGCGGTTATCTTTTAAATAAAGATGGCGAGCGCTTCATGGAACGTTACGCTCCAAACGCAAAAGACTTAGCGTCTCGCGACGTTGTTGCACGTTCAATGATGACTGAAATCCGTGAAGGTCGTGGCTGTGATGGTCCTTGGGGTCCACATCTTAAGTTAAAACTTGACCACTTAGGTGAAGAAACACTTAACTTACGTCTTCCTGGCGTATGTGACCTTGCTAAAACATTTGCTCACGTTGACCCTGCAAAAGAGCCGATTCCAGTAATTCCAACTTGTCATTATATGATGGGTGGTGTTCCTACTAATGTAAATGGACAAGCGCTACAAATCGATGCTCAAGGCAACGAAACAGTAGTTCAAGGTTTATTTGCAGTAGGTGAGATTGCCTGTGTATCTGTACATGGTGCAAACCGCTTAGGTGGTAACTCATTACTAGATTTAGTTGTGTTTGGTCGTGCTGCGGGTAACTTCTTAGGTAAGTACCTGAATGACGTTGAAATATCTAAAGCTGCTTCAGAATCAGATTTAGAAGCGTCTCTTGCACGTTACAATCGTTGGGAAAATTCAACGGCTGGCCAAGGTGAAGATCCAGTTCAAATCAAAAAAGACCTACAACAATGTATGCAGCTTAACTTCTCGGTATTCCGTGAAGGTGACTCAATGGCATCTGGTCTTCAAGAACTTAAAGAAATTCGCGAACGTCTGCAACATGCTCGTCTTGATGATAAATCATCAGACTTCAACACGCAGCGCATCGAATGTCTTGAACTAGACAACTTAATGGAAACAGCTTACTCAACTGCAGTAGCTGCAAACTTCCGTACAGAAAGCCGTGGTGCACATTCTCGCTTTGACTTCCCAGATCGTGATGACGAAAACTGGTTATGTCACTCAGTATTCAATCCTGTAACGGATGAAATGAGCAAGCGTGATGTAAACTATGCGCCTAAAACGCGTGAAGCTTTCCCACCTAAAGCACGTGTTTACTAGGAGATAGACGATGGCACAAGTACAATTTTCAGTTTATCGTTATAATCCAGATGTTGACAACGCTCCTCGTATGCAAGAATACACCTTGCAAACAGAGGAAGGTCACGACATGATGGTGTTGGATGCACTTATTCTTCTAAAAGAACAAGATCCTACATTATCTTTCCGTCGTTCATGCCGTGAAGGTGTGTGTGGATCTGATGGTGTTAACATGAATGGTAAAAATGGTTTAGCATGTATTACTCCTTTATCTACGCTACAAAAAAATGGCAAAGGTAAAATAGTAGTACGTCCACTACCAGGTTTACCTGTGGTTCGTGACCTTGTTATTGACATGAGTCAGTTCTACACTCAGTACGAAAAAGTTAAACCTTATTTAATTAATGATCAGCCTGCAGCAGGCGAACGTCTTCAAACTATTGAAGAACGTGATAAATTAGACGGGTTATATGAGTGTATTTTGTGTGCATGTTGTTCAACATCGTGTCCTTCGTTCTGGTGGAATCCAGACAAGTTCATTGGTCCAGCAGGCCTTCTTCATGCTTACCGTTTCTTGGCTGATAGCCGAGATACAGCAACTGAAGAACGTTTAGCGGATTTAGACGATGCGTTCAGTGTGTTCCGTTGTCACAGTATCATGAACTGTGTTAGCGTTTGTCCTAAGGGTCTTAATCCGACCAAAGCAATTGGACAAATCAAATCTATGTTACTAAACCGAGCGGTTTGATAGCTTAGTAAAGGTAAGATGGCTAATATTAAAATTATATTAGCCATCTTGTTATAATAACTATTAATTTCTGCGCTAAAAAAAAGGGCTTATAAATGCACGAAGGTGTGATGAAGGCATGGCTAGAATCTTCACATTTAAACGGCGGCAACGTTGCTTATGTAGAAGAGCTTTATGAAGCGTATTTAGACGATGCGACTTCTGTGCCAGACGAATGGCGAGAAGTGTTTGAACAATTACCTAAAGTTGATGGTGTGGATGTTGAAGTAAAACATTCAGAGGTTCGAGCACAGTTTGCACAGCTTGCTAAAAACAAGCATAGAGAAGTAGTGGTAGCAGAGGGTAGTGGCGGTGACCTTAAACAGGTTAAAGTTCTACAACTTATTAATGCTTTCCGTTTTCGAGGACACCAAAATGCAAACCTAGATCCATTAGGCATTTGGCAGCGAGAACGTGTACGAGATTTAGAGCTAGAGTACCACGACTTATCTTCAAGTGATTTTGACCGCGAGTTTAACGTAGGATCGTTTGCCGTTGGGCGCGATACTATGCCTTTAGGTGAATTATACCAAGCTCTGAAAACTACTTATTGTGGTTCGGTTGGCGCTGAGTATATGCACATCACATCAACAGAGGAAAAACGTTGGTTACAACAACGTCTAGAATCTGTCCAGTCTAGACCTAAATTCTCAAAAGATGAAAAGCTTCGTATCCTGAAAGGGCTCACAGCAGCTGACGGTCTTGAAAAATATTTAGGCTCAAAGTTTCCAGGTGCTAAACGTTTTTCACTTGAAGGTGGTGATGCGTTAGTTCCAATGCTTAAAGAGCTTATTCACCGTGCTGGTGAAAGCGGCCAACAAGAAGCTGTTATTGGTATGGCTCACCGCGGTCGTTTAAATGTTCTTGTGAACGTACTTGGTAAAAACCCATCAGAGTTATTTGATGAATTTGCTGGTATTCACAAAGAAACATTAAGTTCTGGTGATGTTAAGTATCATATGGGTTACTCGTCTGATTTTGCTACCAAAGGTGGCAATGTACATATGGCGCTTGCTTTTAACCCATCACATCTTGAAATTGTTAATCCAGTAGTTATGGGCTCTGTGCGTGCTCGTCTTGATCGCTTAGGTGACAGCTCTGGTATTAAAGCATTACCAATTACGATCCATGGTGACTCTGCGATTGCTGGTCAAGGTGTTGTACAAGAAACGTTTAATATGTCACAAACTAACGCGTTTAGTTGTGGTGGTAGTATTCGTATTGTTGTTAACAACCAAGTAGGTTTCACAACCTCGAAGCAAGATGACGTTCGTTCAACGCCATACTGTACTGACATTGCTAAAATGGTCCAGTCTCCTATCTTCCATGTTAATTCAGATGATCCTGAAGCAGTTGCATTTGTTACTCAAATTGCACTTGATTTTAGAAATCAGTTTAAGCGTGATGTAGTAATCGATTTAGTTTGTTATCGTCGCCATGGTCACAATGAAGCTGATGAGCCTAATGCAACTCAGCCTGTTATGTACCAAAAAATCAAAAAACATCCAGTGCCGCGTTTAATCTATGCAGATCAACTTATTGCTGAAGGTTCTTTCTCTGAACAAGAAATTAAAGCGCTAGCTGATGAATATCGTGATGCATTAGATGAAGGTAACTGTGTTGTTTCTGAAATACAGCCAGAGACTTCACATTCTTCTGATTGGGCAAAGTATGTTGGTCATGAATGGGACGTTGAGTATGATGCTAGCGTACCTTTAGAAGAGCTTAAGGCTCTTGGTGAGAAGATAGCTTCTTACCCAGAGCAGTATAAAGCACAGTCACGCGTTAAAAAGATCTATGACGACCGTAAACTAATGGCTTCTGGAGAGAAACCACTTGATTGGGGTATGGCTGAAACGCTTGCTTATGCAACAATTGCAACTGAAGGTACTGATATTCGTTTAACGGGTCAGGATTCAGGACGTGGTACTTTTTTCCACCGTCATGCGGTAGTTCATAGCCAATCAGACGGTGCTACTTATACGCCACTTCAACACTTGAGTGAAGACCAAGGTACTTTTCAAATATTTGACTCTGTTCTTTCTGAAGAAGCTGTTGTTGCCTTTGAATATGGTTATGCAACTGCGGAGCCAACTTCACTACTACTTTGGGAAGCTCAATTTGGTGATTTTGCCAATGGCGCTCAAGTAGTATTTGACCAATTTTTAAGTTCTGGTGAGCAAAAATGGGGCCGTCTATGTGGTCTTACAATATTGTTACCTCATGGTTACGAAGGTCAAGGTCCAGAGCATAGTTCAGCACGCCTAGAGCGTTTCTTACAACTATGTGCTGATCACAATATGCAAGTATGTGTTCCTTCAACGCCAGCGCAAGTTTACGCTATGCTTCGTCGTCAATCAGTTCGACCACTTCGTCGTCCGTTGATTGTTATGACGCCTAAGTCACTACTTCGTCATCCGCTTGCTACTTCATCACTTGAAGAGCTTTCACACGGTGTTTTCCATAATATGATTGACGAAATCGATGATATTAAGCCAGAGAAAGTAGAGCGTGTTGTATTTTGTAGCGGTAAAGTTTACTACGAGCTATTACAAGAACGTCGTAAGCTTGAGCAAGATAATATTGCAATTGTACGTGTTGAACAGTTATACCCGTTCCCACACGATGAAATGCAAACAATTATAGAGCGTTACCAACACGTAACTGATTTTGTTTGGTGTCAAGAAGAGCCACAAAACCAAGGTGCATGGTACTGTTCACAACATCACTTTATTGATGCAATCCCACAAGGTGCTAAATTAAAATATGCAGGTCGTAAAGCCTCTGCATCGCCAGCGTGTGGTTACATGTCAGTACATACTAAAGAACAACAAGCGCTCGTAGCCGACGCGCTTACTATAGAAAATAAAGGATAAGCAATGAGCACAGAAATTAAAGTTCCTGTTCTTCCTGAGTCGGTTGCAGATGCTACCGTTGCTACATGGCATGTAAGTGTTGGCGACAAAGTAACTCGCGATCAAAACTTAGTAGACATTGAAACAGATAAAGTGGTTTTAGAAGTGGTTGCACAGCACGACGGTGTAATTACAGAAATATCACAAGAAGAAGGTGCAACCGTACTTGGCGATCAAGTTATGGGTTTACTTGGTGATGCTGATGCAGCGCCAGCAAGTGAAGGTTCAACTAAAGAAGAATCAGCACCAGCTAAATCAGAAGACGCGCCAGCGGCGCAATCAGCACCAGCATCAGAAGGTAAAGAAGTGGACATTAAAGTACCTGTACTTCCAGAATCAGTTGCAGACGCAACAATTGCTACATGGCATGTACAACCAGGTGACGCGGTAACACGCGACCAAAACTTGGTAGATATTGAAACAGATAAAGTTGTTCTTGAAGTGGTAGCTCAAGAAGATGGCATCATGGGTGATATCATTCACGGCGAAGGCGATACTGTATTAGGCGAGCAAGTAATTGGTTCGGTTAAAGCAGGCGGTGCACCAGCTGCTCCAGCTGCAAAAGCAGAATCAGCGCCAGCAGCAGATTCAAGCGAAAGTTCAGATGTGTTAACACCATCAGTTCGTCGTTTAATCGCTGAGAAAGGCCTAGACGCTTCTAAGATTAATGGCACAGGTAAAAATGGTCGTGTAACTAAAGAAGACGTTGATACTTTCTTAAAAGCACCAGCGCCAGCGGCTAAAAAAGCAGAAGCTTCTGCTCCAGCAGCACCGATGGGCGATCGTACTCAAAAACGTGTTCCAATGACCCGTTTACGTAAAACGATTGCAACACGTCTTCTTGAAGCTAAAAACTCAACTGCAATGTTAACAACATTCAACGAAGTGAACATGGAACCAATCATGAGCCTTCGTAAGCAGTACCAAGAAGTGTTTGAAAAGCGTCATGGTATTCGTTTAGGTTTCATGTCTTTCTACGTGAAAGCGGTAACTGAAGCACTTAAGCGTTTCCCAGATGTTAACGCATCAATCGATGGTGACGATATTGTTTATCATAACTATTTTGATATTAGCATTGCAGTATCTACTCCACGTGGTCTAGTTACTCCAGTACTTAAAGATTGTGACAAACTATCTGTTGCTGAAATCGAAAAAGGTATTCGTGAACTAGCACTTAAAGGTCGTGATGGTAAGCTTACGCTTGCTGATATGACCGGTGGTAACTTCACTATTACTAACGGTGGAGTATTTGGTTCATTACTATCTACACCTATCATTAACTTGCCACAATCTTCGATTTTGGGTATGCATAAAATCCAAGACCGTCCTATGGCTGTAAATGGTAAAGTTGAAATACTTCCTATGATGTATTTAGCACTTTCTTATGACCACCGCATTATTGATGGTAAAGAATCTGTTGGTTTCTTAGTGACTATTAAAGAGTTACTTGAAGATCCAACTCGCTTATTGCTAGATGTTTAATCTAGTTGTATGAAATGTAAGCTGTGAATGAACATTCACAGCTTTTTTTTTGCGCCTTTGGTCTTACTGGGGTTTTCATGTTAAGCCTTGGGATCTATACTAGGTGCGCAATTTGGGATAGTTGTTTATTTGAAAAAATATTCAGCTCTTTTAGTATAAAAAATTGGATAAAGCATCATGAATTTGCATGAGTATCAGGCAAAACAACTTTTTGCCGAATATGGTTTACCAGTTTCTCAAGGTTTCGCTTGCGATACACCTGAAGAAGCTGCAGCAGCTGCTGAAAAAATCGGCGGTGATATGTGGGTTGTTAAAACTCAGGTTCACGCAGGTGGACGTGGTAAAGCTGGCGGTGTAAAGCTAGTTAAAACTATCGACGAAGTAAAAGCGTTTGCAGCTAACTGGTTGGGTAAAAACCTAGTTACTTACCAAACAGACGAGAAAGGCCAGCCAGTAGCTAAAATTTTAGTTGAAAGCTGTACTGACATTGCTAACGAATTGTACCTAGGTGCAGTAGTTGACCGTGCATCTCGCAAAGTAGTTTTCATGGCGTCTACTGAAGGCGGCGTTGAAATTGAAACTGTTGCAGAAGAAACACCTGAGCTTATCCACAAAGCTGAAATCGATCCACTAGTGGGTCCACAGGCTTTCCAAGCACGTGAGCTAGGCTTCAAATTGGGTCTTAACCCAGTACAAATGAAGCAGTTTGTTAAGATCTTTATGGGTCTTGGTAAAATGTTCACTGATTTTGATTTCGCACTACTTGAAATCAACCCGTTAGTAATCACAGACGAAGGTAATCTTCACTGTCTTGACGGCAAAATCGGTATCGATGGTAATGCACTTTACCGTCAACCTAAAATCCGTGAGTTCCACGATCCATCTCAAGAAGATGCACGTGAAGCACACGCAGCAAGCTTCGAACTTAACTACGTTGCTCTAGATGGCAATGTTGGTTGTATGGTTAACGGTGCAGGCCTAGCGATGGGTACTATGGACATCGTAAACCTACATGGCGGCAAACCGGCTAACTTCCTAGATGTTGGCGGCGGCGCGACTAAAGAACGTGTTT
Organism: Pseudoalteromonas sp. NZS71; assembly: GCF_015864715.1. Taxonomy (NCBI): domain Bacteria; kingdom Pseudomonadati; phylum Pseudomonadota; class Gammaproteobacteria; order Alteromonadales; family Pseudoalteromonadaceae; genus Pseudoalteromonas; species Pseudoalteromonas sp. NZS71. Next base: position 70,860 of record NZ_JADYWS010000014.1, read on the forward strand.
CTGAAGCATTCAAAATCATTCTTTCTGACGACAATGTTAAAGCTGTTTTAGTAAACATCTTTGGCGGTATTGTACGTTGTGACATGATTGCTGAAGGCATCATTGGTGCAGTTAAAGAAGTTGGCGTAACCGTACCAGTTGTTGTACGTTTAGAAGGTACTAATGCTGAATTAGGTCGTGAAGTTCTTAAGAACTCTGGTCTAGATATCATTGCTGCTGAATCACTAACAGACGCTGCTGAGAAAGTTGTTGCTGCTGCGGAGGGCAAATAATGTCTGTATTAATCAATAAAGATACAAAAGTTATCTGTCAAGGTTTCACTGGTGGCCAAGGTACTTTCCACTCAGAGCAAGCGCTTGAGTACGGTACACAAATGGTTGGTGGTGTTAGCCCGGGTAAAGGCGGTCAAACGCACCTTGGTCTTCCTGTATTCAACACAGTTCGTGATGCTGTTCAAGAAACTGGCGCAACAGCTTCAGTTATTTATGTACCAGCTCCTTTCTGTAAAGATGCAATCTTAGAAGCTATCGATGCTGGCATTGAGCTGATTGTTTGTATCACTGAAGGTATCCCTACACTTGATATGGTTGATGTTAAAATCAAACTAGATCAAACAGGTACTCGTATGATCGGTCCTAACTGTCCAGGTGTTATCACTCCTGGTGAGACTAAGATTGGTATTATGCCTGGTCATATCCACAAACCTGGTAAAGTAGGTATTGTTTCTCGCTCTGGTACTTTAACGTACGAAGCAGTTAAGCAAACTACTGATGCTGGTTTTGGTCAGTCTACGTGTGTTGGTATTGGTGGTGATCCAATTCCAGGTACTAACTTTATCGACGTTCTAGAAATGTTCGAAAAAGATCCACAGACTGAAGCAATTGTAATGATTGGTGAAATTGGTGGTACTGCAGAAGAAGAAGCTGCAGAGTACATCAAAGCAAACGTAACTAAACCTGTAGTATCTTACATTGCTGGTGTTACTGCACCAGAAGGTAAGCGTATGGGTCACGCTGGCGCAATCATTGCCGGTGGTAAAGGTACTGCTGATGAGAAATTTGCTGCATTAGAAGCTGCGGGCGTAAAAACTGTACGTTCACTTGCTGATATCGGTAAAGCACTTAAAGAGAAAACAGGCTGGTAATCGCTTGTTTCCTTTAAAAAGGCCCGCATATGCGGGCCTTTTTGTTATTAGCTGAAAATTTAGAACGGGTAACTAATATGCTGGAAAAAACGTACAGATAAATCTTGTCGCTGCTTATTTATGGCTAGCTCATTGCACAGAGAATGAATTGTTTTTTCCACTTGGTTCATAAATCGACCGTACCCCATTTCATGTTTATCCTGTTGTGTAGCAACCACTACAAAATGTAGGGTCTCTACTAGTTTATTTGCCTCATAAAAATACTTAATCTGATTTTCATTAGAGTCAATATCAAAACTTAATTTTTGAAGTTCTGCATTGCCTTCACTTTTATCAATTTTACTGTTTCGTATAATAGGTGTTGCGCCATTAGCAACCATAGCGCCATGATTCAGGTTGTTATTTTGACACGCACGTATAAATGAGTAGGCAAAGTAGTCATAAAATTTAGCATAGTCATTTGTGTTCATTAGTGTTTGAAATTGCGTTTTAATAGCGCGCGAAACCGGTATAGTAAAAGTCGCGTAAGTCATCTCTGCGTAATCATTGGGTATGCTGCATTGTCTTGACTGATAGCGAGGGAAAAGGCTTCTTAATTTGTAACCATAGCTTTCTTTATTGCCTTTTTCTTTAGCAAATAGGTCATATGTTAAGTGTTGATGATCGCGAAGTTTAAACTGGGATTGATTTACTAAAAGTTGTTCTTGTAGAGTGTTTAAGACTTTTTGAACTTTATTATGAAATTCTGCAGAGTTGGCTCGTAAATCATCGCCTGTAGCTAAAAATAGAATACGTATTTTTTTACTCGGTGTACCTTCAGTGTAATAAATCTTATGCGCTTCATGATAGCAAGGGTTATAAAAAAAGAGCATCTGTTTATCTGTCTCAAACTGATAAGACTCATCATTAAACCTTACAACGGGCAGTTTATCATTCGCTAATAAGTGCACATTATAAAGCTCATATTCATCGCAAGAAGCAAACAGTTGGCGCGCAATACGTTCATAGCAACAATTTATATCACTAAAGCTTTTGTAAAAATCTTGATTAGGGGTGATTTCTGCTAAAAGGTAGTGGTTTGCGCGTGCGTTAGTTGGAATATATACACGATGTTGATTAAGTGTAGCCATCTTCGAATCCTTATAAAGTAGGTTATTTTGCTACTATAATTGGCTTTGATGACTTAAATATTGCGCTAAAACAAATTTTATTCATAAACAAGAGTTAAGCTGAATTAAAGTTAAGCAATATCTAAAATAAACCTTAATCTATTGCTGTATGTTAGTGTATGTTTTTGTAATAATGCATTAGTTTTGTTATTACGTAATATTTAGAGGACTGCACTCCTATGGCGGAAACTGAGAATCGCCCAAGTAACTTTATTAGAACCCGAATTGATGAAGACTTATCAAGTGGAAAACATGCCACTACGCATACACGTTTCCCACCTGAACCAAATGGTTTTTTGCATATTGGTCATGCCAAATCAATTTGTTTAAATTTTGGCATCGCAAAAGATTATAACGGTTTATGTAACCTACGTTTCGACGATACAAACCCAGAAAAAGAAGATATTAACTACGTTAATTCTATAAAAGAAGATGTTCAGTGGTTAGGTTTTAATTGGGATGGTGATATAAAGTATTCTTCTAATTATTTTGATACTTTATATGGCTACGCTGTTGAGTTAATTGAAAAAGGTTTAGCGTACGTTTGTTTTTTAACAGCAGATCAAGCACGTGAATATCGTGGCACATTAAAAGAGCCAGGCAAAAACAGCCCATACAGAGATACTTCAGTTGAAGAAAACCTAGCGTTATTTGAAAAAATGGGTGCTGGCGAATTCAAAGAAGGCGAATGTGTCTTGCGTGCAAAAATTGATATGGCAAGCTCATTTATGGTGCTTCGCGATCCAATTATTTACCGTGTACGTTTTGCTCATCATCATCAAACAGCAGACAAGTGGTGCATTTACCCAATGTACGACTTTACGCACTGTATTTCTGATGCACTTGAAGGTATTACACACTCGTTATGTACACTCGAGTTTCAAGATAACCGTCGTTTGTACGACTGGGTACTTGATAACATTAGTTTAGAGTGTCACCCACAGCAAATTGAGTTTTCACGTTTAAATCTTGAATACACAATTATGTCTAAGCGCAAGCTAAGTGATTTAGTGGTAAATAACCATGTAGAAGGGTGGGATGACCCACGTATGCCTACAATTGCAGGTCTACGTCGCCGTGGTTATACACCTGGCTCAATTCGTGAGTTTTGTTTGCGCATTGGTGTAACAAAGCAAGAGAATATGGTTGAAATGGGCATGCTTGAAGCGTGTATCCGTGAAGATTTAAACGAAAATGCACCGCGTGCAATGGCCGTACTCGATCCTGTTAAAGTTGTTATTGAAAACTACGATGCAGACAAGGTTGAAGTTTTATCTGTGGCTAATCACCCAAATAAAGAAGAAATGGGTCGTCGTGATGTACCATTTACTCGTGAAATCTATATAGAACGAGAAGACTTCAAAGAAGAAGCGAATAACAAGTTTAAACGTTTAGTGCTTGATAAAGAAGTACGCTTACGTGGTGCTTATGTTATTAAAGCACAGCGTGTTGAAAAAGGCGAAAACGGCGAAATCACAACTATTTTCTGTACTTACGATGCTGAAACACTTGGTAAAAATCCAAGTGACGGACGTAAAGTAAAAGGTGTTATTCACTGGGTTTCAGCACCAGAGTCTATTACCGCAGAAGTTCGTTTATACGATCGTTTGTTTAGTGTGCCAAATCCAGCAGCCGCTGATGAGTTTGAAACAACATTAAATCCTGAGTCACTGGTTGTTTTATCAAACGCTAAATTAGAGCCATCGCTTGCTAATTCACAAGCAGAGCAGGGCTTTCAGTTTGAGCGTACAGGTTATTTCTCTCGTGATTCTAAATCAGAGAACGTTGTATTTAACCAAACAGTCGGTCTTCGCGATTCATGGTCTAAAACTCAGTAAGTAATATCTAAAAAACCTGAACTCTGGATAATAAATCTATCTCGAGCAGCTATTTTCAGCGCTAACTGCGTTGAATTTACTTGCAATAGGCCAGCTATTGACGCGTGAATTCGCCTTGTTTTCACTTAAAATCTCTGGCTAGAGAAAATAAATTTAAATATCACCATGATTCAATACGTTGGTAAATCTCTTAACCAGAGTTCAGGTTTAATATCCCCAGTTTTTACTGGGTATGTTTATTACAAGCGTATTTTAGACACAAAAAAACCTGCACTTAGCAGGTTTTTTATTGCTTTTTAAAAGCGGTATTAGCTGTTAGCGTCGCTAAACTCTTTACACGCTGCTTTATCATTACACTCACCGTATAAATATAAAGAGTGGTTTGTAAGTGTAATACCATTTTCTTCAGAAATTTCAAGTTGACGACGTTCAATCATCTCATCTTCAAACTCTACCACTTTGCCACATTTCAAACATACTAAATGATCGTGGTGTGTGCTTCCAGAAAGTTCAAATACTGATTTTCCACCTTCAAAGTGATGACGGCTTACAATACCCGCATCATCAAATTGGTTAAGTACGCGGTATACAGTTGCAAGACCAATTTCTTCGCCTAAATCCAAAAGAATTTTGTAAACATCTTCAGCGCTGATGTGTTGGTTATCTGGAGATTGTAAAATCTCTAATATTTTAATACGCGGTAAAGTTACTTTTAAACCGGCTTTTTTAAGTTCCAAGTTATGATCAGTCATTAAATCTGTCTCAATTTTATTTGGTTATACTAGACATCTTGCAAAGATGTACACGACACATTAGCAACAAACAGGATAACGTGCCTAAGCGTTAAGTGCAAAGAACAATTGATTTATATTGCCACTAAAGCTTAAAACGCTAACTGTTTGATAATTATTTAAACAGTTAGCGATATATGCAGTAAATTAGTCAGCTAATTCACTTAAACACATTTCTTCATATACTTGAGCAGACCATGCTTTAACACGTTGTTCTGTAAGCTCTGGTTGACGGTCTTCGTCGATGCCCAAACCTACAAAATGCTTATCATCAGCCATGCCTTTAGATGCTTCAAAGTCATAGCTTTCGCTCGGCCAATGACCAACAACAATAGCGCCACGTTCAGTAACGATATCGTTGATCATGCCCATCGCATCTAAAAAGTACTCAGCGTAATCTTCTTGGTCTCCACAACCAAAAATAGCAACAAGTTTACCTTCAAAGTCAACTTCTTCAAGTTCTGGAAAAAAGTCATCCCAGTCACATTGTGCTTCGCCGTAGTACCAAGTAGGGATACCGAATAAGATCAAATCAAATTCAGCAATCTCTTCTTTAGAGCTTTTTGCAATATCATGAACAGCCACTAGCTTTTTACCCAATTCTTTTTGGATCATTTTTGCTACGTGTTCTGTGTTACCTGTGTCACTTCCGAAAAAAATGCCTACACTTGCCATGGATTTAAAACCTTTTATGTATCAATAGCCAATCTTTCTTGTAAAATCGTTTCAATCAGCGCACTGCGGCTAATATTTTGTGCATCTGCCATATCACTCAATGCTTGATATAACTGCGATGAAACTTTAAATTCAACACGCTTTAAGCCACGTGCTTTATCTCTTTTTATTTGATTACGTTTATTTACCTTTAACTGCATATCCCGTGAAAGGGGATTGGTTTTAGGTCTGCCTGGGCGTTTTTCGTATTCAAATAAATCGAGTGTAGTTCTATCTGTTTCTGACTTCGCCATGCTTAACCTACACCTGCGCCTTGCCAAAATACTTGAATAAGACCTTTAGCAATAAAGCCTGAACAACCTAAAAAGAGCACGCCCCAGACAATGTATTGTCCGAACTTAGGCACATTGCCACTTTTTAGTACGTCTTTAATTGCCATGCCGATGAATATGAAAATACCGGCTAAGCCAAAATACAACCCTAGGGTATCAAATTCGTTAATTAACTGACTGACCATCAACGTATAACCTTTAAATTAAACGGCGCGTACTATAGCATATAATTATTCATATATTTAGTGCGCAAAATCAAAAACACGCGATTAAAATTGCTTTAAACCGCAGTTAAAAAGTCGTTTATCGCTTTATTTACAGCAAGTGGCTTTTGAGCATGAAGCCAATGGCCTGCGCCATGAATTATTTTAGCCTTAGTATTTTTAAAGCGAGCTTTAATTGCAGTACGATGCTCGGGTAAAATATAGTCAGAATCATTACCTTTAATGAAAAGAGTATCGCATAAACAAGAATTGTTTTCATTAACATTGGATGTAATTGTAGAATATTTTTCGTCAAGCACATTTAAGTTAAATCGCCATGCAAAATGACCTTCCTCATTTTTAGCGAGGCTTTTAAGTAGAAACTGTCGAACTCCCAGTTCTTCTATGTAAGGCTGCATTAGAGCATCAGCTTGTTTTCTATCGTCAATTGATTGTGCTGAAACCGCTTTTAATGCCTGTAATATTTTTGTGTGCCGAGCAGGGTAACTAACAGGTGCTATATCAAGTACAACAAGCTTATTTACAAGTTCAGGATGTGTAAGCGCTAATTCCATTGCCACTTTACCACCCATAGAGTGCCCAACTAAATGTGCTTTATCTATGTTCAAATGTGCTAATAACTCAACAATATCTTGTGCCATTGCCGGGTAGTTCATTTCATCACTATGAGGAGAAAGCCCGTGGTTACGTAAATCAACGTTAATAACAGTAAAGTGTTCACTTAATGGTTTTGCTATTACATTTAGGTTTTCTAATGATCCAAAAAGCCCATGTATCAAAATAACATTAGGACCTTGCCCTTGTTGCTTGTAATTTAACTGCATACCCGCCTCCTGAAAATTTCGCCATAGTTTGCCGAGCATTGCTCTAAAAAGCAAAAAATACAGCGACTATTTATTAAATTGGGCTTTTGTTTGTTAAATCAACAACAATGAGGTAAATATTAATATGTTTACGGGAGTGCTTGTTGTAACTCGCATTTCTGATTGGTTTGGGTATAATCACACGGGAGAAAAAAATGTGACCCGTAATGACAGGAAGAACATGAAACAAATCGACATAGACGACGAGTTATATCAATATATTGCTAGCAATACGCAAAGTATTGGTGAAAGTGCATCCACTATTTTACGTCGTTTATTAAATCTGAGCGGCGAAAAAATTCAAACCGCAAACGTAGAACTAACTCAAAATAATCAAACTGCGACTACGTCTACCGCCACATTAAAAAGCTCAGAGCCATCTGCTGCTGAGACTTCAAAAAAACAAACGCCTGTAGCTCACGCACCCGTGAAGCAAAAAAGCGATAATGTTTTTAATGTATTAAATAAAGAAGAGCTGGCAATGCAAAAAGGTGTTGTTGGACGCTTTTTGTTTATTTTAAGTGCATTTTACCGCACACATAAAACTGATTTTTCTGCGGTATTAGACATAAAAGGGCGTGACCGTGTTTACTTTGCTACTAGTAAAGAAGCTTTAGTAAATAGCGGTAGTAGTATGAATCCTAAAAACATAACCGATAGTGAATATTGGGTTATGACTAATTCTAATACAACGCGTAAAAAAATGATGCTTCATGAAGTGGCTCTTTGCCTTGGATATAGTGCAGAGCAAGCTGAAAAAATTCGCGATTACCTGTAAGGAAATATAATGGCTATTCACTCAGGCGCAGGCAAAACTGCTCCACAATCGGCACTGGTTAACGTACCTAAATTAGTATCTGCGTATTACTTAAATGAACCTGATCTTGAACAAAATCCAGAGCATTGTGTTGCCTTTGGTACCTCAGGCCACCGTGGTTGTTCTTACGATGTTAAATTTAACGAATCACACATTTTAGCGATTACTCAGGCTATTTGTGATTACAGAAAACAAAATGACATATTTGGTCCGTTATTTTTAGGCAAAGACACACACGCATTGAGTGAAGCCGCATTTAACTCGGCTATTGAAGTATTAGTTGCTAACGAAGTGCAAGTGATAACGCAAGAGGACGGTGATTTTACACCAACGCCAGTTATCAGCCATGCCATAGTGAGCCACAATAAGCTACACCCAAATGAATTAGCAGACGGGATTGTTGTTACGCCTTCGCATAACCCTCCTGAAGATGGTGGCTTTAAATACAACCCACCTAATGGCGGGCCAGCTGATACCGACGTCACTAATTGGATTGAAGACAGAGCTAATCAACTTTTATTAGAAGATTTAGTTGAAGTTGAGTTATTTCCATTCGCTAAAGCATCGCGTTCCGGCTTTATCCGCTACGAAGATTTAATGACTCCTTATATTGATGACTTAGCAAATATCGTTAATTTAAAAGCAATCAGCGATGCAGGTATTAAAATAGGTATCGATCCACTAGGTGGTTCAGGCATCAACTTTTGGCCAGTCATTGCAAAAAAATATAATTTAGATTTAACCGTAGTTAATGATGTTGTTGATCCACGTTTTGCTTTTATGCCACTTGATAAAGACGGCAAAATTCGTATGGATTGTTCATCGCCTTATTCAATGGCAAATCTTATTGCACTAAAAGATGATTTTGATGTGTCTATTGGTAACGACCCTGACTACGATCGTCACGGTATTGTAACGCCAGATGGTTTAATGAATCCAAACCACTTTTTAGCAGTGGCAATCGATTACTTACTTAAACACCGTGATTGGAATGAAACCGTAGAAATTGGTAAAACATTGGTTTCTAGCTCTATGATCGACAAAGTAGCTGCTCGTAACAACCGTAAGGTTAAAGAAGTACCAGTAGGCTTTAAATGGTTTGTTGAAGGCTTAAGCAAAGGCAAGCTTGCCTTTGGTGGTGAAGAAAGCGCAGGTGCTGCATTTTTACGTTTTGATGGCTCTGTATGGTGTACAGATAAAGACGGCTTCATTATGGGTCTACTCGCTGCAGAAATACTTGCTGTGACAGGTAAAACGCCATCAGCGCTTTATAAAGAATTAGAACAAGAGTTTGGTTCTCCAATTTATAAACGCCTAGATGCACCAGCCACAAGCGGTCAAAAATCACGTTTAAAAGCATTGAGTGCTTCTGATGTTAAAGCAGATACACTTGCAGGCGAGCCTATTTTGCAAAAATTGACTCATGCACCAGGTAACGATGCCGCCATTGGTGGTTTAAAAGTGGTTACTGAAAATGGCTGGTTTGCAGCGCGTCCATCAGGTACTGAAGATATTTATAAAATATACCTTGAATCATTTAAAGGTGAAGAGCATTTAGCGTTACTTGAAAAAGAAGCTAAAAAGCTTGTAGATTCAGTTATAAGCTAACTTAATCTAATAATTTTAAAACGGCTGATTTATTCAGCCGTTTTCGTTTCTATACCTTGTGTATTTATAAAAATATATGCATAAGAGTCTACTCTCACATTATTTTTAAAGGGCTTATTATATGTCAGCCAATCCATCTTACTTAAATGAATTAAAACAAACTGGCGATTTTTTAACGCTTAGTCGTGACAACGAATGGCATTTAGATGCAGGTGAGTTTGTTTTAGATAATGGGACTCTTGTAAATATACACGATACCGGAGTCATTGAGTTTCAACCTGCTGTTACAACGTCAAAAGATGTAGTTTATTCAAGCGCTGTACACGGTAACGAAACTGCGCCAATTGAAATTTGTGATGCACTTATTAAACAAATTATAAAAGGCGAGCTGATACTTAAGCAGCGCGCTTTGTTTATTTACGGTAATCCACAATCAATTAATATTGGCCTGCGTTTTGTAGAAGAAAACTTAAATAGATTATTTAATGGTCACCATACAGTTGAAGGTGTACCAATGAATAATGAGCGAAACCGCGCTGCAAAGCTTGAGCAATACGTAAGCGATTTTTATACACGTGGCGAGCAAGGCAGTACGCGATGTCATTACGACTTACACACTGCAATTAGAGGCTCTAAAAACGAAAAATTTGCTGTGTATCCATTTTTACATGGTAAGCCATGGAAAAAGTCGCAGTTACAATTCTTATTGAGTTGTGGTGTAAATACTGTGCTTATGATGAAATCTCCTGCAACAACATTTAGCTATTATTCGTCATTTATACACGGTGCTGATTCTTTTACGGTAGAGCTGGGTCAAGTTAAGCCATTTGGTCAAAACGATATGGCTCGCTTTGAAAAAACAAAGCAAACCTTAACTGCATTAATTAGTCAAAATGAAGTTAAATATCCTGAATTTAATGCAAACGATTTTGAATTGTTTGCTGTCCATCGCACAATAAATAGAACGCAGAACGATTTTAGCTTTCCTTTTTCTGACGATGCCGAGAACTTTACTGGCTTTGCGAAAGGTGAACTACTTGCAACCGACGGTGATACAGCGATTTATGCTGACGTTGAAGGAGAGGCTATTATTTTTCCAAATGCGAGCGTAGCATTAGGGCAAAGAGCACTCCTTACTGTTATTCCAATGGATATTGATAGCAATTTCGTCTAATTTAACTCATCAGACCACTAATAGCTTGAAGTTAACTATATGATTACTATTAATTAAAGTAACCGTATCGTTAACTTGCCACTTATTTAACCAGTATTTGCTTTTGTTTCGTCCCAGATCTGTTGAATAACACTTTACGTTAACGTAAAGTGTTGGCAGCTTTAATTAAAGATAGTGCAGATGTTGCAAAGTTTAACCAGCAACAATCACCCACAATAATAATTTAAAGGGGCACTGTTTTACCGACAACAAAAGAAGGTAGGTTATGAGTAATCCAAATAACGTATCGCTGAATATTAACCACGAGCTTGAATTTATTGATGGTCAAGCACTTAATATTCCAACCCTTAGTATTTTAACTGAGGACGGCGACATTCATCCTAGTGCAACCGCACCTGACATTTCAAAACATACCGCTATTAAGTTATATGAAACAATGCGTTTTATACGTTTGTTAGATGAACGTATGCAAGGCGCGCAGCGCCAAGGCCGTGTTAGTTTTTATATGCAATGCCTAGGCGAAGAAGCCGCAGTTACAGCCTCTGCTGCTGCACTTGATCAAGACGATATGATCATGGCTCAATATCGTGAACAGGCAGCCCTGCATTATCGTGGCTTTACGCTTGATCAATTTATGAACCAAATGTTTTCAAATGAATTGGATTTAGGCAAAGGTCGTCAAATGCCAATTCATTATGGGTCTAAAGCGCTAAACTACATGACAATTTCATCGCCATTGGGTACGCAAATACCACAGGCAACGGGTTATGCATATGGCCAAAAAATAAAGCACATCGACGCTAAAACAGGCGAGCTTGCCAGCACAATTGATAATGTGACTATTTGTTACTTTGGTGAAGGTGCTGCATCTGAAGGTGACTTTCATGCCGGTTTAAATATGGCCGCTGTTCACAGAGCGCCGGTTATATTTTTTGCACGTAATAACGGCTATGCAATATCAACCCCTGCTGATGAGCAATTTAAAGGCGATGGTATTGCCTCGCGTGGTGTGGGTTATGGCATTAAAACAATTCGTGTTGATGGCACAGATGCACTTGCTGTGTATGCGGCGACTAAAAAAGCACGCGAAATAGCCTCAACACAAGGTGAGCCTGTACTCATTGAATCGATTGCTTATCGTTTGGGTGCGCACTCTACGTCAGACGATCCAAGTGGTTATCGCTCTAAAGATGAAGAAGCTAATCATCAAACGTGCCCTATTGATAAATTTAGAAAATGGTTGGTCAAGCAAGACTGGTTAAACGAAGAAGACGATATAAAAGCAAAAGAGTCGATTCGTGAAGAAATTTTAGCAGCGCTTAAACGTGCTGAAGTTGTTGCAAAGCCCGCTTTAGAAGAACTGGTATCTGACGTTTACGATACACCAATTCCATTATTGCAACGCCAGTACGAGCAACTAAAAGAACATATCAAACAGCATCCAGATGCTTACCCAGTAACCGCAGGGAGAATTAAGTAATGGCTAAAATGAACATGCTCCACGCAATTAACTCTGCTCTCGATATTACGATGAATGAACACCCTCAAGCCTGTATTTTTGGTGAAGATGTTGGTTACTTTGGTGGTGTATTTAGAGCAACATCGGGCTTGCAAGAGAAGTACGGTAAACATCGTGTTTTTAATACGCCTTTAACCGAGCAAGGTATTTTAGGTTTTGCTAATGGTTTAGCAGCTTTTGGTGCGCCTGCATTGGCAGAAATTCAATTTGCGGATTATATTTTCCCAGCGTTTGATCAAATAGTAAATGAAGCCGCTAAATTTCGTTATCGCAGTGGTAATGAATTTAATGTGGGTAACTTAACTATTCGTACACCTTATGGTGGCGGTATTGCTGGTGGTTTATACCATTCACAATCACCCGAGGCGTATTTTGCGCACACACCGGGTTTGAAAGTAGTTGTACCGCGTAACCCTTATCAAGCTAAAGGTTTATTACGTGCATCAATTAAAGATGATAACCCGGTCATATTTTTTGAGCCTAAGCGTTTATATCGTGCATCAATTGGCGAAGTGCCAGAAGAAGATTATAGTATTGAATTAGGCACGGCTGAAGTAGTGCAAGAGGGTGCCGATATTACGCTTTTAGCGTGGGGTGCTCAAATGGAGATTATTGAAGATGCAGCAAAGCAAGCAAGTGAGCAAGGTATAAGCTGTGAAGTTATTGACCTTCGTAGTATTTTACCATGGGATGTTGAAACGATTGCTAAATCGGTTATTAAAACCGGCCGTTTAATCGTGAGTCATGAAGCGCCTATAACCAATGGCTTTGGTGCAGAGATAGCTGCAACAATACAACAAGAGTGTTTCTTGCACTTAGAGTCGCCAATTTTACGTGTATGTGGTCTAGATACTCCATACCCGCTGGCACTTGAAAAAGAATACGTACCGGATGCACTAAAAGTGTTGGCTGCAATTAAACAATCAATGGATTTTTAGGGGTTACCATGGCTAAAGATTTTATATTACCCGATATTGGTGAAGGCATTGTTGAATGCGAAGTAGTTGAATGGCTAGTACAAGAAGGCGATACCGTATCTGAAGATCAACCAATTTGCGATGTTATGACAGACAAAGCATTAGTACAAATTCCGGCAGTGCATGATGGCGTTATTTCAAAGCTATATTATCTAAAAGGTGAGATTGCTAAAGTACATGCCCCTTTATTCGCTATGGATGTAGCAGGTGAAAGCATTAGCAATGAAGTAGTACAAGAGCCAGTACAAGCTGAAAATAAAACTAATGATGCAGCTGATGTGGTTGAGGACTTTATATTACCGGATATTGGTGAAGGTATTGTTGAGTGTGAGATTGTTGATTGGTTAGTTGCTGAAGGCGACGAAATAGAAGAAGACCAAGCGGTTTGTGACGTAATGACCGACAAAGCATTAGTACAAATTCCGGCAAAATATACAGGCACAGTAAAAAAACTATATTACCAGAAAGGTGAAATAGCAAAAGTACATAGCCCGTTGTTTCAAATGACAATTGCAGGCAGTGCAGCAAAACCAAATGTTGATATAAACCAAGCGGTCGTAAAGGCTCAAACTAATGCCGTCGCTGAAAAAGTTGCCCCTGTTAAAACACAGCAAGCTGCTAAAGTTATCAATCAAAAAGCGGTTGCATCACCTGCGGTTCGTCGTAAAGCACGTGAGCTAGATGTTGATTTAACCTGTGTACCAGGTAGTGGTAAAAATGGACGTATTTACAAGCAAGATATTGAAGAGTTTGTAAAAGGCGAAGTGCCAAATACTATTGATACTTCACCGCTTAATAGCGATGCTTCTCAAAGTGCAGTACAAAACCAAACACAGAATCAAAGCGGTGGCGTACGAGTAGAGCAAATTAAAGGCATTAAAGCGGCCATGGCTAAGCAAATGGTAGCTTCGGTTTCAACTATTCCGCACTTTACGTTTAGTGATGAAATAGACTTAACACAGCTTATAGCTTTGCGTAGCTCTTTAAAAGAGCAGTACAAAGCACAAGGCGTTAAGCTCACCATGATGCCATTTTTTGTAAAAGCACTCTCGCTAGCAATGAAAGAGTACCCTGTACTTAATTCAAAAGTGAACGATGAATGCTCAGAGCTTACCTATTATAACGATCATAATATCGGTATAGCGGTTGATTCTAAAATTGGCTTGTTAGTGCCTAATATTAAATCGTGCCAGAGTAAGAGCATTGTTGATGTGGCAAATGATTTAACCCGTTTAACTCATTCAGCGCGAGAAGGCCGTGTTGCACCCGATGATTTAAAAGGTGGGACAATTAGCATCTCTAACATTGGAGCTATTGGCGGCACTATTGCGACCCCTATAATTAATAAACCAGAAGTGGCTATTGTTGCGCTAGGTAAACTGCAGCATCTACCGCGTTTTGATGAAAGTGGGCAGGTTGTGAGTAAAGCTATTATGCAAGTGAGCTGGTCTGGCGATCATCGCGTTATTGATGGGGGCACTATTGCTCGCTTTAATAACCTATGGAAATCGTACTTAGAAAACCCATCGGCAATGATGATGGCTATGAGTTAATAGCTAAATTGTTAATATTTAATAAAAACCAGCTTTTAGCTGGTTTTTTGTTTTAATGTCAGCTGTTTTTAATTAAGATACAAATGTTACTAAAAAGTAATTAGATTAACCCCGTTAGGGAATATAAAAAATAACACTAAGGAAATTTCATGGAATATTATATGAACGCGTTGCGTAGCTACGCAGATTTTTCAGGCCGTAATCGTCGTAAAGCATTTTGGATGTTTATGCTAATTAATATTATTTTTTCGCTTTTAACAAGTGTTATAGATGGTATTACAAACACAATGTTCGTAAGCTCTATTTATAGCTTAGCGCTATTTATTCCTGGCTTAAGTATTGGCGCTCGTCGTTTACATGACACAGGCCGTTCAGGCTGGTGGCAGTTGCTTTGGTTAATACCAATCATTGGCTGGATAGTTTTAATTGTTTTTCTTGCGCAAGATTCGCACGAAGGTGAAAACGATTTTGGTCCAAATCCTAAAGAATTAGCAGCAGAACCAGCAACTGTATAAGTAAGAATAACTTAACATGTTAAAAGCTCAGCAATTGCTGAGCTTTTGTGTTTTTTAAATCTCATTTTTTAAATTTCAACAAAAAAATACAACCCATAACCAACTATTAATGCGGGAATAGACGTATAAAGTGTAGCTATAACTGCAGCTTTGGGCGCCATTGCTATTGCTGGAAATAACGCATCACCATCGTTAGAAATTGCGTTTCCTGCTAAAGCACTAAAGGGAATAATGCCTTGAATATAAAGCGTTGTAACAATTATTTGCGGACCACAGCCGGGTAAAAATCCAATAAGCACTGCAATTAATGGGGCCAAATAGGCGTAATGTACAAACCACGTTTTTAAATCAAGACCTGCAATGTTAACCAAAATCTCAAATAGCATAAAAGAGGCTACAACCCATGCCGTTACAAAATGGGTATCTTGTAATACTTTTATTATTTTAGAAGGGGGGTTACATGCATCGTCTTCTGACGTTACTTCTTGATAGCTTTCACCTCTTGACGAAAGTGCCCAAATACTCACAATAAATAAAGCCATTAATGCACCAAATAGCGTAATTAAAGTACTTGTGCTTGCACCAAACTGTGAAAAATCAACATTAAAGGCAATCAAAAATGCAATTATAAGGCTTGGGATAATTGCTACCATCCAAACCGGTTTACTGATTTTAATAATGTTAGTTGAGAGTATTTTAATTTGGTGCTTTTTTTCTTGCGCTGTTGGGCGTAAAAAGTCTTTTTTGTGTATTGTATTAACCAGTAAACCACTAAATGTACCCACAACTAACCCTATTCCCATAATTAACAAGCCTTCAGAAGGGCGGGTAGCAAGTAATAAAAATGCTGCATCGCCCATTGTAGCTGTTAGCACAGCAACAATAGCACCAAAGCTTGCTTGGCCTTTTGTAAATTGAGTAACCACAATAATAGCCCCACCACAGCCAGGTAATGCACCTAAAACCGCTGCAAAGCTAATTTCTAAAATAGGGGACTTGGCACCTAAATAACTAAGCTCTAATTGAGGTAATTGTTCTATAGCGTAGTAATAAATTAAAAGGGTAGCAGCAACAAACACACTCACTTGAAAAAATGCATCACTTAGTGCGGTCATTGTTATTTCGCGTAATTGCGGTATTGCAAGGCAAGTTAAAATAAATAAAGGCAGCAGTAAGCGTTTGTTTTGGCTCAAAAATCGTTTTGAGGCAGGAGTAATAAAACCAATGTGAGGGAGTGAAATCATACAATGCGACCTAATAAATTAACTAGGTCACACTGTATATTTTAATTAAATGATAATCAATATCATTTATATCTATTTAAATCGATTACTCTGTTTGAGTTTTTCGATAGCCAAATCTAAGTTAGTTTAAATTTGAATTAAAGGCTGTGATTAAATTGGGCTACTTACGCTGAAATTCAGAGTTTGTATTCCACGTTGGCCACTGTTCTGTTTCAGAAATATCAAAACCTACCTTATAAAATAATTGTAAGTCTTGAACAGCACCCGATAAATCCCATTCATCACGGTAACGGTCACATGGTTGATGGTAACAACCGCGAAGTACTAAGCTCATACGTTTACGGTAATTAGCCGTTTCTTCATCAGCAGCCACAGTACCACCACCTGCGTACATAGCCGGAATGCCCATGTTTGCAAATGCAAAGTGATCAGAGCGGTAATAGCCACCCGATGATGGTTTAGGATCACCTGATATTGTTCTGCCTTGCTCTTTAGCCGCAGTTTCTAAAAACTCATCCATTTGTGATTTACCAATACCAACCACATTCATGTCTTTTACTTTGCCTAATAAATTTAAGCTATCCATGTTTATGTTAGCGACTGTTTTATTAGCTGCAATCACTGGATTTGCTGCATAGTATTTAGACCCTAATAAGCCTTGCTCTTCAGCAGTTACCGCTAAAAATGTCATTGAGCGGCTAGGGGGCTTTGGTAATTTAGTAAAGGCTTCAGCTACTTCAATTAGCCCAGCGGTACCCGTTGCATTGTCGTGAGCACCGTTGTAAATTTGATCACCTTTACGTGTTTTGTCTGTACCTAAGTGATCCCAATGAGCAGAGTAAATAACATGCTCATCTGGTTTTTCACTACCAGGTAAAGTGGCGATAAAGTTATACGACACCGATTTTTTAATCGTGTTTTTAATAGTAACAGAAGCAGTTAAATCGCCCATATCAACATGGTAAGCACCTTTGGCAGCATTCGTTTTAACGGTATCAAAATCTAAACCTGCTTTAGTAAAAAGCTCTTTTGCTACGTCAGTTGTAACCCAGCCTTCAACAGCTACACGGTCCATGTTGTTGTTTTCTTTTTGAAAACCAAACTGCTCACCGCTCCATGAGTTTTCAACTACTGACCACGGGTAAGATGCAGGTGCTGTTTCATGAATAATAATTGCACCTGCAGCACCACGGCGACTCGCTTCTTCGTATTTGTATGTCCAACGCCCATAATAGGTCATTGCGTCGCCAGTAAATAAAGCAGGGTCTTTTGTTGCAAAACCCGGATCGTTAACCAGCATTACAACCGTTTTGCCCTTAACGTCTAAACCTTCGTAATCATTCCAATTGTATTCAGGTGCGTTAACGCCGTAGCCCACAAATACAAGTTCAGAATTTTCTATGCCTTCTTGTGTGCTTATGCGGCTGCTACCCATAACCATGTCTTTTTTGTATTGATAGTCTTTACCACCAATACTTAATACCATGTTTGCATCAGCCTCAAGCGACACAAGTGGAACTTCTTGTAAGTAGCTGTCGCCATTACCTGGATCTAAACCTAGGGCTTTAAACTGCGCAGTTAAATAATCAAGCGTTAGCTTTTCGCCAGGTGATGAAGGAGCGCGACCACCAAATTCGTCTGATGCGAGTACTTTTACATGTTTAGCCAATTCATCAGCTTGAATACTGTTATAACCATTTGTTACATCAGTAGGTGTAATACTTGTTGTTGCGCAACCTGCTAAAACAGCAGTAGCGAGGAGTGTGAGAGAGAAATAATGTTTCATGTCAGCTCTTTTTTTGTTTTAAGTTGTGATTAGTATATTAACTTCTATTAAGTAGAACCAGTTTTTGCGGTAAACTTCTCGTAAATTATAGGCATAAATTGTTAAAGGTTTAAATGAAGCGTTTTACTCCCCCCGAGCAGTGGCAAATCAGTAGTCTAGAAACAGGTGCATTTGCGCATTTACGTGAGCTGTTTAAAGTTAACGAATTAACAGATTGGCCGGCGCCGCAGTGGTTTTCTCCATTTTTAACCGCTATTAATGCGAATAATATTCCTATTACTTTTGAAGATGATGCAAAGGTAGATTTTGGCGATCGTTATTACGAACAAGTTATTTTTGAAACGGGTGTTGTACCTACACGCAGTGAGAACTGGCATGACTTATTTGGTGGCTTTATTTGGTGTTTATTTCCTAAAACCAAAGCACTTATTAACCAGCGTCATGTGCAAGATATAGCTGAGCATGGTTTGCAAAAGCGTACTAAGCATCGTAATGCACTAACGCTCTTTGATGAATGTGGTGTTGTATTAGCTATAAGTGAGAGTAAATGGCAGCAGTGGCTTTGCGATCATCAATGGAAAACAGCATTTGTTGAGCATAAAAGCGAATGGGGAAAAAGCATTAAAGCGTTTATGTTTGGCCATGCTAATTATGAAATGCTCACCAAACCTTATATAGGTTTAACGGGTAAAGCATTGTTTGTTTGTGTACCGGATGAAATATTTTGTAAAGATTTAGTTACTCAATATCAGTACCTAGACCAAGCCCTTTATGAGATGATTAATACAGATAACTGCTTAGCCGATAACAAACAGCTTTCACCACTGCCTTTATTAGGTGTGCCAGGCTGGCATGACGAAAACAAAGACGACTCTTTTTACAACAATACAGATTATTTTAGAGCGAAACGAAGGATACGAACATGATAGAAGTTGCTGGGCTTAAAAAGAAATTTAAGCTAACTAAAGATCACAAAAAAAATAAAATAGACGACATCGACCCTCGTGAAGATAAAGATTACTTTCACTCAGTACGAGATGTGAGTTTTAGCTGCGCAAAGGGTGAAGTACTTGGGTTGCTAGGCCCAAATGGTGCGGGTAAAACGACTACACTTAGAATGATTTCAACCGCGTTAAAGCCCGATGAAGGCTCAATAACAATTGCCGGAAACGACATTGTAAAAAAACCGCTACTGGGACGTAAGTCTATCGGTTTTTTATCGGGCTCTACCGGTTTGTATGGCCGCTTAACTGTAAAAGAAAACATAGAGTATTTTGCAAAGCTCCACGGTATGAGCAAAAGCGATATTGCATCGCGTTGTGATGAGCTATTTACATTGCTTGATATGCATAAGTTTGTAGATAAACGCGCAGAAAACCTATCAACAGGTATGAAGCAAAAAGCAAATATTGCGCGTGCTGTTGTGCATCGCCCAGCAGTTGTTGTACTTGATGAGCCAACAACGGGTCTGGATATAATGACCACGCAAACCGTTATTCAATTTATTAAGGGTTTAAAGGCGCAAGGTACTCCTGTTATTTTTTCTACCCATCATTTAGATGAAGTTGCACTTTTATGCGACCGAGTCGCTGTAATTAACGAAGGTATTAGCTGCTTTGACGGAACAGTAGATGAATTTAAACAAGCAGGTAATAGTGATGAGCTTAATCAAGCGTTTATGAACATATTAACGGAGAAACATGATGTTTGAGGTATTTAAAAAGGAATTAAGAGAGTTATTACGCGACAAAAAAACGCTATTATTTGTTGTTGCGCTCCCTGTCGCTATATTTCCGTTATTGTTTGCCGTAATGGCATTTATAAGCTCACAAGCAGCGATGGATGCAGAACAAAAAGTAAATACGTATGCCATTATTAATGGTGAATACGCACAAGAGTTTACTGATAAAGTGTTTTATCACAAAAGTTTTGAGCTTTATAAAGGGGCTAAAACCTTTAATAACATTGAAGAGCTTAAAGCTGGTGTTATAGCTGGCGATATTGATATGGGTATTTATTTACCAAGCCATGCTGAGCAAACATTAGATGATGGAAAACAAAGCCAGTGGCAGGTTGTATTTAACGATTCAAAATCTATCAATTTTTTATTCGAACGCGTTAAAGAGCTCGCAAAAGAATACAGTGACGTGCTGCAAACTCAAAAGCTGATTAGTTTTGGTATTGAAGAGTCTGTTCAAAAATCCATTCTTAATCCAATTGAAGTCATTAAAGTAGATACAGCCGATAAACGTGAAAACCTTGGCGAAAAAATTGGCGGGTTTTTACCTTACTTACTTATACCATTAGTACTAATGGGGGCTACTTATCCCGCTATTGATTTAGGTGCTGGCGAAAAAGAACGCGGCACACTAGAAACACTCCTACTTACACCTATTACGCGTACAGAGCTGGTGCTTGGTAAATTTATAACTTTGTTAACTACATCCATTGCCTCCACAACCATAACGGTCTTGAGTATGGGTTGCTGGATAGCACTGGCGTTAGCATTTGCTGATCTTGATTTTATTAAAGCGGCATTTAGTACATTAGCGGTAACCGATTTACTGATGATATTTGTACTGCTACTACCTGTGGCTGCTATATTCTCAGCCTTAGCTTTGGCTATATCTATTTATGCACGTACGTTTAAAGAAGCGCAAAACTACATGGCTCCGCTTAGCATGGGTGTATTTTTCCCTATTATTATTTCAATAATGCCAAATATGGAGCTTACTGCTAAAACAGCATTCATTCCTGTTACAAACGTGGCTTTAGCGATTAAAGAAATAGTAAAAGGGACTGTTGATTACACATTTGTGGGCTTAATATTTTTAGCTACTGCAATCATTGCGGCTGGACTACTGGCATTTTGCGTTAAATGGTTTAACAGAGAAGATGTACTATTTAGATAATGTAGATTTAGCACTCTAAAAATATATAAAAGGTAGCATTGGCTACCTTTTATATTTTAAAGGGATAATCGGTTGAAACAACTACTTTATAAGCTGCGTGAGTCAATACGGGAACGCGCATTCATTTATAATTCATATAGAGAGTGCGCTCTAAATAAAACTAATGATTTAGTCTTTTTATTATAAAAATTATAACGATAACCGATTAGTTAGATGGTCCAATTCTTTCGTTAATGCTCTATACTAATAACAATAAAAATTTATGGTGAAGGTAAATGTTGAAAAAGAATAATTTTTTGAATGTGACAAAAAATAATAGACTAATGCTCGTTGCAACAATAATATTTGTTCTTATAGCTTTACCATCTCTGTATTTGTTTGACCAAAAAGTAAGAAGTGATGTTTATAATTCAGCCCAAATAGAATTAAAACGTGAGCTTGAAACAAAAAGCCTTTCACTAAAAAAGCATCTTAAAGATAGTGTTACCGCTATTCGCTTTTTAGACGCAACGCCCCCGATTAAAGGCATTACTCGCGCCACTGAAAACAAGAAAATAGATCCCTTGTTAGGCACGCACATTGACGTTTGGGAAGAGCGCTTAGCGAGTATTTTTAGTGGTTTTATGCGCACAGACGACAGCATACTTCAGGCTCGCTATATTATTCTCGCAGATGGTGGGCAAGAAGTTGTCAGGGTTGATAGAAACCAACTCGGAGAAATTAATCGACTGCAAGGCCTGCAATTACAAAAGAAAGGCCAACGCGATTACATGATAAAAGCGAGTATGCTCGATAATAAAAGTGTTTATATTTCTCCTATTAACTACAACCGTGAAAATGGGCAGATACAAGAACCTTATATAAGTACTTTTCGTGTAGCTAAGCCTGTTTTTGATGAAAAAAATAAAATTTTTGCAATATTAGTCACTAACTACTTTGCTGATAAATTAATAAAAAGTTTAACGGTTGAATCTCCACAAGGAACACAAATTTACCTAATGAATAATGAAGGTGAATTTTTATATCATCCAAACTCTCAATTACGCTTCGGTTTTGAATTTAATAAAGCAAAAACATGGACTGAAGAATTTTCCACTGCAAGCACAATGGCAGAGCAAGGCACTTTACCGCTAAGTAATTACCCAATTGCTTACACGTTAAAAAAGCGTATTTCGCTTGATGGTGATATTGCGATGTTACCTTTAGAGCTTGGTGTAAGTGTTGATACTAAAACGTTGTTTGCAAAGGTGAACGAAAGGCGTCAAAACTTTATTGCAATGCTAGTGGTATTCTTTAGCGTATTTTTAGTTATTGCCTTTTTATACCAACGTTTTATAAACCGTAAGTTGTTAATTAATTCTCTAAAAGAGCAAAACAATAAAGTAATAGAAAATTCTTTGGATGCTATTTTTACAATTGAGCAAAACGGCGAAATTGTTCACTTTAATAATACAGCTAAAGAGGTTTTCGGTAATTCAATCTCAGGCACTAGCCCTGACTTTGTTTCTTTATTTAACTTAAATGAAGCCGATAATAACTGTATAGAAGAGACTATTTCAAACGGATCAAAAATACCGTTTGAAGCTATCTACACAGATGGTTATGGCAACAAACAATACTTTTCAATTACACTCAGTAGTATTTTTGATGTCTACAATAACCGTTATCAGGTAGCGGCTATTTTAAGAAATATTAGTTCATTAAAAAATACTCAATCAGAGCTTGAAGGCTTAAACAGTACTTTAGAGCTAAAAGTCTCACAAAGGACTGTTGAGCTAGAGCGAGCAATTGATCAAGCATTAGCAGCGAGCCAAGCAAAAAGTGACTTTGTAGCAAATATATCTCACGAAATACGCACACCGATGAATGGCGTTTTGGGTATGCTTGAAATGCTCAAAGAAGATGGCTTAAGTGAACAACAATACCATTACTTAAAATTAGCTAATAGTAGTGCTAACTCTCTGATGAATTTGATTAACGATATTCTCGATTTTTCTAAAATAGAAGCGGGTAAACTTGATATTGATAATCATACATTTGATGTTGTTACAGTATGTAGCGATATGATTAGCTCTTTAGCGTTACAGGGCCAGCGCAAAGGTCTTGAAGTATTCTTAGATACAAAAGATGTAGTAGATAGAATGGTTATTGGCGACAGCCATCGACTTAAACAAATTTTAATTAACTTAGTTAATAATGCATTTAAATTTACTCACCGAGGTGAAGTAAGTTTAACTGTCGGCTCTAAGTACATTACCGACTCAAAGTTATTAATGAGCTTTACAATAAAAGACACGGGAATTGGTATAGCGCCAGAGAACATAGACAAACTATTTGAAGTGTTTACACAAGAAGATTCAAGTACAACCCGTCATTTTGGTGGTACAGGCTTAGGCTTGTCTATATGTAAAAAACTTGCTCAGTTAATGGGTGGTAATATTACGGTTATAAGTGAAAAGGGCGCTGGTAGTACCTTTACCGCAACAGTTGAGCTACATGTAGCACAAGAGAAAAAACTAAACACAGGTATTGAACTTGCTACAAGTATTAACGTAGCGGCATTAATAGCGCGCGATAACGTTTATAAAAACGTGTGCGATTTATTGCTACTAACCTGTAAAGTAAATGCAGAAAACATTTTAAGACTCGACTACTTTAGTGAGCATAAAGAGTTTGAAGCTGACTTATTATTAATTGACGATGAGCATCCTCAAATTGATGCGTTAATTGATTACTGTAAGCAGTTTAATAAAAAGTACGTCTTAATTTTACGCGACATGGTGACCGATAAACCGACTAAAATGATATTACCTGAGGGTAGCCACATTCTAAATAAACCGCTTACCCAAGATCAATTTAGCTATAAGTTAGCCAGCTTATTTGGTGCCAGTAATGATTGCATTATAGCGCCACCAAAAGGCTTAACAGAAGAACAAGTAGAGCCAGACCTATCTGCTTATCATATATTATTAGTAGACGATAATATGATTAATATTGAAGTAGCTAAGGCGATTTTAAAACGCACTAAAGTAAAAATCACCTGTGCATCAGACGGTGTAGAAGCATTAGAAGCATTGAGAGAAAACACAGAGCAAGCTTTTGATGTTATTTTAATGGATTGCCAAATGCCTAATTTAAATGGCTACGATACAACAAGTGAAATCAGAAATAGTAAGGCCGGGGTAGACTACACTTACATACCTATTATTGCTATGACAGCAAGCGCGATGGAAGGTGATAGAGAACGTTGTTTAACTGCAGGCATGAACGACTATATTACTAAACCAATCAAGCCAAGAACGCTAAAAGATAAGTTAATCACCTGGCTAAGTTAATAGTGATTAAATGAGAATCAGCTGCTTATGCAGCTGATTTTTTTGGTTTAGCATCCGTTGATATATTTAACTTTGTTATGTCGGCGCTATCGAGTACGGTTTGTGTGTCTGACCAATGTAGTAATTCAATTTTTCCATCTTGCTGCTCTACCAGCGCCGTACAACTCTCAATCCAGTCTCCATCGTTACAATACATAATTCCGTCATCTACTTTTATTTTGGGATGATGAATGTGTCCACAAATAATACCGTCTACGTTTTGCTTTTTAGCTTCATGAATTGCGGCATCTTCGAAGGCTTTAATTGCTTCACGTGCTTTGTGTACGCGAGCTTTTATCCATGATGCAAGCGAGTAGTAATTACCACCAAATAGCTTTCGAATACGATTGGTCCAGCGGTTTAAAAATAATAAAAAGTCGTACCCTGCATCACCTGCGATACTAATAAGTTTGTTATAGCGTGTCGCGGAATCAAAATCATCACCGTGTACGAGTAAAAAACGTTTATTAGCTTTAGTGGTGTGAATAAACTGCTGGTGGATTTCAATACCAAATAACGTTTGATTTATATAGTTTCTAAACGTTTCGTCATGATTACCGGGAATATAAATGACGCGTGTACCGCTAGCTGCTTTTTTTTGTATAGAGTTTAATACTTGATAATGCGAAGGGTGCCAATAAAACTGACGTTTCATTGACCATAAATCAATAATATCACCCACTAAATAAAGTGTATCGGATTCTACCGAGTTTAAAAAATCGAGTAAGTAATCTGCTTTACAGTCTTTGTAACCTAAATGAACATCAGATATCCAAATAGTAGGGTAGTGTTGCTTCTTAGTGTTTGCGCCATTACTCATTTTCATTCCCTAAAGTATCGAGTGTAATAGTTAAATAACCTGAACTCTGGTTAAGAGATTTACTAAGGTATTGAATCATGGTGATATTTAAATTTATTTTCTCTAGCCAGAGATTTTCAGTGAAAACAAGGCGAATTTACGCGTCAATAGCGAGCCTATTGCAAGTAAATTCAACGCAGTTAGCGCTGAAAATAGCTGCTCGAGATAGATTTATTATCCAGAGTTCAGGTTAAATACTTTAGGGAATAAAAATGACAATTATACGACAGTAATACTAAAGCCAAATAACACACATAAAATTTAGGTATAAAAAAACCGCTTTTAAAAAGCGGTTTTAAAATTACTTATAAGTATTTTTAGCTTAACCTTTAACGGCTGCTTTAATTGCATCAATTGCTGTATCGATATCAATCATTAGCTTTTCACCTGTACGGCGGTTTTTAAGCTCAACTTTGTTTTCGTCAAGGTTACGCTCACCAATTACTAGCGTAAATGGCACACCAATGAGTTCCATATCGTTAAACATAACACCAGGGCGCTCTTTACGGTCATCAAATAACACATCAAGACCAGCATCTTTTAAACCTTGGTAAAGGTTATTTGCAATATCAGGAATACGATGCGATTTGTGCATGTTCATTGGAACAATTGCTAAATCGAATGGCGCGATTGATTTTGGCCAAATGATCCCGTATTGATCGTTGTTCTGCTCAATAGCAGCAGCAACAATACGTGAAACACCAATACCGTAACAACCCATAGTCATGGTTTGGTTTTTACCACCTTCGTTTAATACACCCGCTTTCATCGCTTCTGAGTATTTAGTGCCAAGTTGGAAAATATGACCTACTTCAATACCACGTTTAATTTGTAAAACGCCTTGGCCACATGGGCTCATATCGCCTTCAACAATATTACGAATATCAGCAACTTCGTAATCAGTTACGTCACGATCCCAGTTAATACCGCTGTAATGCTCGTCGTCTTTATTTGCACCGGCAACAAAATCAGCAAGTATGTTAGCGGCTCTATCAACAATAATAGGCATAGATAAGCCGACAGGGCCTAATGAGCCAGGTTTTGCGCCAATAGCAGCAACAATATCTGCCTCTGTTGCCATTTCAAGCGGAGAGTCTACTAATGGGTGCTTTTCAGCTTTTAGTTCATTCAATTCGTGATCGCCACGCAGTACTAAGGCTACTAAACCGCGTACTTCGTTTTCATCAGGCGTACCATAAACAATTAACGTTTTAACACCGCGATGTGGCTTAACACCGTAGTGTTTTTTAAGCTCGTTAATCGTTTTAGCATCAGGAGTTGGAAACGCTTTAAGCTCTTTTGATGCTTCAGGGCGAGGCTCGCTTGGTGCCAGTGCTTCTGCTTTTTCAATATTAGCGGCGTAATCACTGCCATCACTAAATGCAATTGCATCTTCGCCCGACTCAGCAAGTACATGAAACTCGTGCGATACGCTACCACCAATAGAGCCTGTATCGGCTATAACAGGGCGGTAATCAAGGCCTAAACGCTCAAAAATATTACAATATGCTTTGTGCATCGCTTGATAAGTCGCATCTAAACACTCTTCACTTAAGTGAAAAGAGTAGGCATCTTTCATTGTAAATTCACGAGCACGCATTACACCAAAACGAGGACGACGTTCGTCGCGTACTTTAGTTTGTACTTGGTATAAAGTAACTGGTAATTGCTTGTAGCTGCTTATTTCTTTACGTACGAAATCAGTTATTACTTCTTCGTGTGTTGGGCCAAGTGCAAACGTACGGTTATGACGGTCTGTAAAGCGCATAAGCTCAGGACCAAATTCATTCCAACGGCCAGACTCTTCCCACAAATCAGCAGGTTGAATAACAGGCATTAGCATTTCAATTGCACCTGCTTTGTCCATCTCTTCGCGTACAATGTTTTCTACTTTACGTAGCACGCGTAAACCAGAGGGTAACCAAGTGTATAAACCCGAAGCGACGCGACGGATCATACCGGCTCTAAGCATTAACTGATGCGATACGATTTCAGCATCTGATGGCGTTTCTTTAAGTGTTGCGAGTATATATTGGCTTGTACGCATGTTTTTTCCGAAATAGAGTAATTATATTCTTTTAATAGAGCTTAAGTTTACCAGCGGATGCTTTTACACTAAAGCGCTAACTGAGTTATTTAGTTTTTTTCTATACTTGTTACTACGTTATGTTCGCCACTGACTTGCCAGCGAATATTATAATTATACAAAGTCATACCATAGCTCTGCTCGCCGTCTTTTTGTTTTTTATATGCAGGGCGGGGATCTTGTTTTAAAACATTGGCAATAAAATCATGTAAATCTGGGTATTGTGTTTGCGCATTAACAAACTCAATTGCTTGAGGGCTAAATTCAACCGTCATTTGTGTTTCTGGGCGCGTGTCAGCAAAGCCAGCACTTGCATCCGGCATAGAGTCTGAATACGGCAAATACGGTTTTATGTCAATAATCGGTGTGCCATCAAGTAAATCAATGCCAGCGAGTAATAAGCTAAGTTGTCCGTTTTTATATTCAATACCTTCAAGTTTTACGGCGCTCATTCCAATTGCGTTTGGTCTGAATGTAGCACGGGTCGCAAATACACCTTTTCGCTCATTGCCACCCAAACGAGGCGGGCGCACCATAGCAGAATAACCTTTATCAGCTGTTTCATGAAAACGAAATAACAACCAAATATGAGTAAATTCATCTAAACCACGTACAAACTCTTCGCGATTAAAATCGGGGGCAAATATAAGCTTTGCTTTAGCTTGTGGCACTAAACGTGGTTGCCTAGGTATAGCAAACTTTTGTTTATAAGGAGATTGAATGTGGCCAATAGCCGAAATGGTATAATCGCTCATAGTACTCGGGTACAAATAAAATAGAGCGCTATTCTACCCGCATTTAGCATTTATGGCATTAATGTAAGCAAGTTTATTGCGTATACCAATTTTATTAAAAAATATGATTATTCTACTGCATTAAATAGCGCACTTACTTTGTTAGGAATTATTCATAGTTGACTGCGTGGATGCAGGAGGTAGAGCAATGCAGGGAGCAATTTGTGATAACAACTATATATTATAATTTTGCCTTGTTATTGCGCTATTTTCTTAGTGCTACAATAGAACAATTATTTAATGCACTTAGCATTATAGACCAAACGGTTTAAAGTTTTTATTAGACTGATTGGTTTATATTAATATATTTAAAAAGAGCCTAAAACAAAAAAGGTAAGCCCTTGGGCTTACCTTTTATACATGCTAAAGACTAATTAAAACATGTATTGAACTGATACAGACGCTACATCCATATCTGGGTCAATATCGTCATCAAGTTTATAGCGTTCGTACTCTAAACGAAACTGTACATTTGTTGTAAGCGCGTATTCAATACCAGCGCCGTAAAATGCATCACCACCATCTGTAGACGCTGATACGCCACCTACTGGTAAATCTTGTGTGTAATCTGCATCCCATTCAAGCCAACCGCCTTTTGCATACACAGAAAAGCTTTCTGTTATAGGGTAGCCCAAACGTGCGGCAAGCGATACGCCATCAATTTCAGCTTTGCTGTCTATATCACTTACTTCATCAAAGTTTTGATAAGCAAGCTCTAAGCTTAAGTACTCGTTAAATTGTGCACCAACGTAACCCTTAAGCATTTGTGCATCGTCGTCAAAGTCAGTGTCGTTGTCACTGTCTTCAAATTCAAAAGAATATTGACCGTAACCGATACCAGTATAAATACGTGGAGAATCGAAATCAGAAATGTCAGCGTGTGCTGCAGAGTTAAAACCCAGTGTTGCTAGTGCAATAGCTGAAAGAGAAAGTGTTTTAATCATTGAATAGCTCCTTTACAAAAAATAATCAAATGCTTGATTTCATTAATCAAACTTCAATTATCTACTTGCAGCGAGCGTGCCAATATTAAAATGAATTAAAAACACGCCTTAATTAATTCTTTTGTATTGGTTTTTACGGTATTTAGCGTGTTTTATAATCAAAGTGAACTTTTGTGTAATTGAGTACTCTAAAATAAGTTGTATGTTTTACAAAGTATAATGAGTTTTTTACATAGCCTGAATTATTTAAACTAGTAATTACACTGTATGAAGCAAGTTTTCTGTTTCAATTGCTATTTCTTTCATTTTTATAGCGTAATTTTCTAATTTAATATCTTCTTCTGTTACAGCTTTAAACGAAGGCACTTCTATAGGGTAGCCCGTTTCATCCATTGCAATAAAGCTGATAACACAATGATTTGTTTCAACCATATTTTGTGTTTTTGGATCGCCACAACGCACTTGTATAAATATTTGCATGCTACTTCTACCCGTATGGGCAATTTTAGCTTCTACTTCGACTATTTGACCCACTAAAATTGGGCGTCTAAATTTAACACCCGCAACCGAAACCGTTACGCAGTAGTGACCACTCCAACCCGCAGCACATGCATAGCCTGCTTGGTCAATCCATTTCATGACGGCCCCACCATGAACTTTACCACCAAAATTAACATCGGTAGGCTCTGCTAAAAAACGAAAAACAACTTTTGACGACGGCATAGATAACACTCTTATTATTAAAACTACTATTAGCATAACGTAAAAAAGGGGCCGAAGCCCCTGCAATTTAGGATATGTTTATAATTTATATGTAAAAAAAGTGACTATATGTGTATATAACGCATAATTTAGTTACATATTTGGGTAGTTTGGCCCACCAGCACCTTCTGGAGTTACCCAGGTAATGTTTTGGCTTGGGTCTTTAATATCGCAGGTTTTACAATGCACACAGTTTTGAGCGTTAATAACAAACTCTTTATTGCCTGCTATTTCTTGTACTTCGTAAACGCCAGCAGGGCAATAACGCTGTGCAGGTTCATCAAATTTCACTAGGTTCACGTTAATAGGAATTGACGCATCTTTGAGCTTTAAATGACACGGCTGTGATTCTTCGTGGTTAGTATTTGATAAAAACACACTTGAGAGTTTATCAAAGCTAAGGTGTCCATCTGGCTTTGGGTACGCTATTTTGTCAGCGGCGTTAGCATCAACAAGGGTAGAGTGATCGGGCGTATTATCTTTAAATGTAAAGGGTAAACCACCATTGAAAATATTTTGATCAAGCGTGTTATACGCACCACCTACAAACTTACCGAGCTTGTGCATTGCAGGGCCAAAGTTACGAGATTGATATAACTCTTTATATGCCCACGATTGCTCAAACGCAGTTTGATAATGAGTTAAATCGGTATTTGCCAACTCATTTTGCAATGCTTCAAAAATAACTTCAGCGGCAACCATTCCCGATTTCATTGCAGTGTGATTACCTTTAATTTTTGCAAAATTAAGTGTGCCTGCATCGCACCCTACAAGTAAGCCACCTGCAAAATGCATTTTTGGTAATGAATGTAAACCGCCCTTAGCAATAGCACGCGCACCGTAAGCAATGCGTTCTGCGCCTTCAAGTACGTTTTTAAATACTGGATGGTGCTTCATTCGCTGAAACTCATCGAACGGGCTTAAATGTGGGTTTGAGTAATTTAAGTCAACAATTAAACCTACAACGACTTGGTTGTTTTCACTGTGATACATGAATGCACCACCATTAGTATCGCCGCTAAGTGGCCAACCTGTACCATGAACAACTTTGCCAAGCTCATGCTTACTTTCATCAATTTGCCAAATTTCTTTAAAGCCTAAACCGTAATGCTGCGGCGATGAATCTGCATCAAGTGCAAACTCATTAATTAGCTGCTTACCTAAGTGACCTCGGCAGCCTTCTGCAAATATAGTGTATTTTGCACGAAGCTCCATGCCAGGCATGTAACCGTCTTTTTCATTACCGTCTTTGTCGACACCCATATCGCCAGTGATAATGCCTTTTACTGCTTTATCTTCAATTATTAAAGAGTGTGCGCTAAATCCTGGAAAAATCTCTACGCCTAAGCTTTCAGCTTGCTCAGCAAGCCATCGACATACATTACCCATAGATACAATGTAGTTACCGTCATTATGAAATGTTTTTGGCGTAGCAAAGTGGGGGATTGATGTCGATTTTTGCTCGTTATTAAACCAATAAATTTCATCGTTAGTTACTTTGGTTGTAACCGGTGCGCCAAGCTCTTGCCAATTTGGTAGCAGTTCATCCAAAGCTTTGGTTTCAAAAACAGCGCCAGAGAGTACATGTGCACCCACTTCGGAACCTTTTTCGACTACGCAAATCATGCACTCTTGTTGTTTTTCTTGTGCTAATTGCGCGAGTTTAATTGCACTTGAAAGCCCCGCAGGGCCAGCGCCAACAATTACTACATCAAATTCCATGGTTTCACGTTCGACCATAATAACCTCTTTATCTATGACGGACTTATTCGAATGTTTACTACGCATTTAAATAAGGTGTACAGCCTATTTTTAACCTTGCAAATTAAACGTTACAGACTGTGAATAGTTAAAGGTTATTTTAGGTTGACGTTTACGTCAACAGGAAGTAGTCTAATTTCATAAAATAAATAAGTTGACGTGCACGTTACCTTGTAGGTTTAAATAATTATGGAGTTCCTATGAAAGTTCTCGTACCAATAAAAAGAGTGATTGATTACAACGTAAAAGCACGCGTTAAAAGTGATAAAAGCGACGTTGATTTAACTAACGTAAAAATGGCAATGAACCCGTTTTGTGAAATTGCTATAGAAGAAGCAATACGCCTTAAAGAAGCCGGTACAGCCAGTGAAGTTGTTGCTGTTACTATTGGTCCAAAAGCATCGCAAGAGCAATTACGCACAGCATTAGCACTGGGTGCCGACAAAGCCATTCACATCGAAACCGATGAAAAGCTCGAGTCACTCCATATTGCAAAGCTACTCGCTAAAATTGTAGAGCAAGAATCTCCTGAACTTGTCATTTTGGGCAAACAGTCAATCGATTCAGATAATAACCAGACAGGTCAAATGCTTGCTGCGCTTACTAATCGTGGGCAGGGTACATTTGCATCCAAGGTTGTTATTGAAAATGGCAAAGTAAACGTGACCCGCGAAGTTGATGGGGGCCTGCAAACGGTAGCACTTAACTTACCAGCGGTTGTTACGACTGATTTACGCTTAAACGAGCCTCGTTACGCATCACTGCCAAATATTATGAAAGCCAAACGTAAGCCGCTTGAAGTAATAGCAGCTGATTCGCTTGGTGTTGATTTAACACCGCGTATTCAATTAATAAGCGTAGAAGAGCCAGCTAAACGTACCGCAGGAATTATTGTTGAAGACGTTGCACAGCTTGTAGAAAAATTAAAAACAGAGGCAAAGGTGATTTAAATGAAAACACTCGTAATTGCAGAGCACGACAACGGTGCCTTAAAACCAGAAACCTCAAAAACTATTAACGCTGCAGTAAAAATAGGTTTTCCTGTTGATGTACTTATTGCAGGGAACAGCCTAAGCGCAATGAGCTCACAAGTGGCCAGCATTGATGGCGTAGCTAATGTTTTAGTTGCCGATAATAGCGTTTATGAACATCAGTTAGCTGAGAGCATGACCGATTTAGTTTTATCGCTTAGCGACACCTACAGCCACATTGTTGCAAGTGCTACTACAACAGGTAAAAACTTTATGCCACGTGTTGCTGCGTTATTAGATGTTGCGCAAATTTCTGAAATTATCGCAGTAGTGGACGCCGATACATTTAAACGTCCAATTTATGCAGGTAATGCAATCGCAACGGTTAAATCACTCGACAGTAAAAAAGTAATTACCGTACGTGCCAGTAGCTTTGATTTACAAGGTGAGCAATCAGCTGCTGCTATAACAAGTATTGATACAGTGTCTGATTCGCAATTAAGTAGCTTTGTAAGTGTTGAACAAACAGAGTCTGAACGACCTGAACTTACGGCTGCCACTGTGGTTATATCGGGTGGTCGCGGTATGCAAAACGGTGAAAACTTTGCACTACTTAATGGTATTGCCGATAAACTCGGTGCTGCGATTGGTGCGTCGCGTGCAGCAGTTGATGCAGGCTTTGTACCTAACGACATGCAAGTAGGGCAAACAGGTAAAATTGTAGCGCCTAATTTATACATTGCAGTAGGGATTAGCGGTGCTATTCAGCATTTAGCCGGCATGAAAGACTCAAAAGTAATTGTCGCGATTAATAAAGACCCAGACGCACCTATTTTTCAAGTTGCAGATTACGGTCTAGTGGCTGATTTGTTTGAAGTACTGCCACAGCTCGAAAGTGCTTTATAGCGCTTAATTAAGCAAAATATATTCTGGTTGAAAGCCGTGGTGTCCTTTGGGTATCATGGCTTTTTTTGTTTTTATAATAACAATTTGTTAGATAAGGGGGATCGATGGACAGCAGTGATATTGGATTAACTATTGCTTCAACTTTTATGTTTTTATTTTCATGTGTGTGGACCGCTCTCGCTTGGGGTTTTAGCGTTCATGAGGTTAAGCAACAGCAAAGTTCAAAAATCCATATGGCTGCAAAAATTTCTTGGTATGGGATGTTCTTAGTTCATGTATTTTTACTATTCTTACTCTGGTTTTCTAGCTTTACAAAGGGAAGTCTGTTTTTAACCTTGTTTGCATCACATATAAGTTTTTACTTATTTTTTGTAAAAAATCTTAAATAGAAATATATTAGACACAAAAAAACCAGCCAATTGGCTGGTTTTTAGTATTTATAAACGACTTACTGAATATTAGTAAGTGGCGCTGCCTTTAGTACGTGGGAAGGCAATAACGTCACGTACGTTGCCCATACCTGTTACATAAGCAACTAAGCGTTCAAAGCCTAAACCAAAGCCTGAGTGTGGCACGCTACCGTATTTACGTAAATCGCGGTACCAGCTGTAATCTTCTTTGTTTAAGCCCATTTCTTCTAAGCGTGCATCAAGTACATCAAGGCGTTCTTCACGTTGTGAACCACCAATGATCTCACCAATACCGGGTGCTACAATGTCCATTGCGGCAACGGTTTTACCGTCTTCGTTTTGGCGCATGTAGAATGCTTTAATGTCACGTGGGTAGTTTTTAATAACTACCGGTGCTTTAAAGTGTTCTTCAGCTAAGTAACGCTCGTGCTCAGATTGTAAATCTACACCCCATTCAACAGCGTACTCAAACTTTTTACCACAGTTTTTAAGGATCTCTACTGCTTCAGTGTAATTTACCTGCGCGAAGTCTTTTTCTACAAATTCTTCTAAACGCGTAATTGCAGTTTTTTCTACACGTTGTGCAAAAAATTCCATGTCATCACGACGCTCTTCAAGTACGGCTTTAAACACATACTTAAGCATATTTTCAGCAAGTTTTGCGACGTCTTCTAAATCAGCAAATGCAACTTCTGGCTCTACCATCCAAAATTCTGCAAGGTGGCGAGATGTATTTGAATTCTCTGCACGGAATGTTGGGCCAAACGTGTAAATTTTTGACATTGCAGAAGCGTAAGTTTCGCCATTTAACTGGCCAGATACAGTAAGAAATGCTTCTTTACCGAAGAAATCTTCGCTGTAATCAACTTCGCCTTTGTCTGTAAGCGGTAAGTTTTGCATATCAAGCGTAGACACACGGAACATTTCGCCAGCGCCTTCACAGTCACTTGCCGTAATAATTGGCGTGCTGATCCAGTAAAAGCCTTGCTCGTGGTAAAAACGGTGAATAGCTTGTGCTAAACAGTTACGTACACGAGTTACCGCGCCAATCATATTTGTACGAGGGCGAAGGTGAGCGTGCTCACGTAAGTACTCAATGCTGTGGCGCTTTGCCGACATTGGGTATGAATCTGGGTTTTCTACCCAACCTAATACAGTCACTGTATTAGCTTGAATTTCGTAAGATTGACCCTGACCAGCAGATTGTACTAAAACACCAGTAACCGACACAGAACAACCGGCTGTTAAGCTAGTAACTTCATCATAATTATTCAGTGAATTAGGAACTACCGCTTGAATAGGATCAAAACACGAACCGTCATGAACGGCTAAAAATGAAATTCCTGCTTTTGAATCGCGGCGAGTACGGATCCAGCCCTTAATTGTTACTTGGCTGTCTACCGCAACATTGCCTTTTAATAGCTCTGAAATCGCTAAATGGCTCATCTTCACTCCAATGATATAAGTTGCCTAACTATTTTATTTTAACTGTGCGCAACACTCGGGCATAAATTGCACATAAACGGCGCTGCACTTGAACCCTGTATCTTACCTAGTAAAGTTGAATAAAAAAACTATTGTGGGCAACTCTTTAAAAGTTTTTATGCATGCGGTTTATTTTTAAACAGTTTTTAGAGTTTAATTGCTACTATTATGATTTGTTGCTCTTAAATTTAATGATTTTGTGGCATTATTAACAAACAAATCAAATTAATATTTATTCACACTTAAAAAATCGATGCTATGAAACAAGTTTTTATTTTACGAGGACTACCAGGAAGCGGTAAGTCTTACTACGCGCAAAGCCTTGCTGACGAATTAGGTGGAGTTGACGAAAGCCAATACCTAATCTGCTCAACTGATGATTACTTTATTAATGAGCAGGGCGAATATCATTTCGATAAATTTAAATTGTCGCAATTTCATAATTTAAATTTAGCGCGCTTTATAAATGCACTTGCTCAAGGTATGCCATTGGTGATTGTAGATAACACCAATATTAAAAAGTGGGAATTTATAGCTTACACCCAAGCTGCTGTTGCTTTAGGTTATCAAGTAAAAGAAGTGATAGTGGGTGAAGTGAAAGACAAATCAATGCAGCACTTATATGCTAAACGTAACTCGCATAATGTCCCGCTTAAAACCATAAGCAAAATGGCCTACATGTTTGAGTGGTAGTGCTTCGAATTTAGTTAGTAACATACATAGCAATACCTATTAAAAAGCCCATATATATGGGCTTTTTGGTTTATGTAAGTAAAAAAGTAGTTAAGCTTCTTGTTTATAAACCGCTAGTGGGTGCGATGTACTTAGTGATACATGCACTTCATCGCCTGGGTTTACCACAACTTCATGGCTTACTCGGCTAGTTACAACCGTAGAGCACGCAAGTTTTACAGCGCACAAGCGACTGCCACCTTCAAAACGTACCCAAATTACTTCGCCGTTATTGCCAACACTGCTTTGAACAAGTAACACATCGTCTGGTCGAAGTAGTACATCAACGTCGCCACTTTCACAGTCAACGCCATGAGCGGGCGCATTACCAATTGAGGTAGTGGCTTGTCCTTGGCTAAATTGGCCGCTAATAAAGCTGGCTTCACCTAAAAAGCGTGCCACAAAGCGATTATTTGGGGTACTAAAGCAGCGCTCGGGTGTATCGATTTGCTGAATTTTGCCGCCTTTAAGTACACCAACACGATCGCCAACCGAGAGTGCTTCTTCTTGGTCGTGTGTTACCCAAATCGCCGGTACGCCAGCAGCTTTAAGTGCGTTTCTAATATCCCAACGAAGCATGTCTTTAAGGGCGGCATCTAAGTTTGAAAGCGGCTCATCAAGTAATACAAAATCAGGTTGGTGGGCTAGGGTGCGCGCAAGTGCTACACGTTGCTTTTGTCCGCCAGAAAGCGTTGCTGGTTTTTTATCTCTAAAATCGCTCAGTCCAAGTAGTTTTATCCAATACTCAGCAGGGGCTGTATCTTTTAATCTAAAGCAAATGTTTTGCTGTACGGTTAAGTGCGGAAATAACGCAAAATCTTGAAAAACCATACCTACACTGCGTTTTTCAGGAGGTATTGTTAATTTGGGTGTAGCGCGCCATTTACCTGTGTTTATTTCGCCTTCGCTAATAGGTATAAGGCCAGCAAGGGCTTGTAAAATTGTACTTTTACCACAACCTGTTGGCCCTACAAGCATAAGGATTTCGTTTTCACCCAGCGATAAGTTTAAATCGCTTACTACGCGGTTACTGCCATAATCTATAGACAACTGACTTACAGATAGCATTGTTTCTTAAATCCTTAATGTTCAAACTGGTTGCGTTTTTCGCCAGACATCATAATAGCTAACCCGCAGGCAGATATCACTACTAACAATAATCCAGGAATAGCGGCGCGACCAAAATAGCCCGCTTCGTATACACGCCATAAATAGGTAGAGAGGGTTTCAAACCCTGTTGGGCCAAGTAATAGCGTGGCTTCGAGTTCGCGCATTGACTCTAAAAACACCAGTGCTGCACCGGCAATAATACCGCGCATAGTTAAAGGCAGTGTTATACGAGTAAATACTTCACGTGGACTTGCCCCTAATACGCGCGCAGACTTTACTAAGCTTGGATCTAAGTGTTCGGTGCTTGTTCTAACAGAGCCTACAGCAAGTGGTAAAAACCGCAGCATATAAGCAATAATAAGCAGTCCTAGTGTTTGGTATAAAAACGGTAACTGCAAACCACCGTAAACAAGCGCTGTGCCCATTACTATACCCGGAATACCAAAACCAAAGTAAGTAACACGCTCCATTATACGACCCGCTTTTCCACTCAGTGCGGCATGTGCAACGGGGATCGCAACGATAACAGCTACAATTGCCGCAATACCCGATGCATACGTAGAGTTCCACGCAATATTAAAATCAAATGAGCTAAAACCATCACGAGCTAACCAAAGCGAAAATATAGCCAAAGGCAAGCCAATAGCGAGCAGTAAAACAGGTGCAAACGTAATAAATATTGCACTTAACTGTAGTTTGCTTGGGAATAAAATTAACGGGCGACCTTGGCGCTCAGGGGCTGTTTTTATTTGTGATTCAACTAAAAGTAAAAAGCCAACAATAACCATCAGTTGAAGCGAAAGCATAGCTGCGCGCCCTAACGCAAAGGCGTTGTATTCAACGTAAATTACGCGGGTAAACGTATCTAAGCGCATCATTGCGGGCGTGCCAAAGTCTGATAACGTATAAAGGGCGACTAACAATGAGCCTGCTGCAATACCGTTAACTACGCGCGGTAATATAACTTTAAATATACTTTGCGTCATCGACATACCTAGCGTACGCGCGGCATTAACCATGCTCGCGTCAAGGCTCAGTAGGGATGAGCGAGTTGTCATCATTACAAACGGGAAAGTATAAAGTGTCATTACAATGGCGGCACCTGTTAGGCCATACATTGATGGTGTTTCTATTCCTGTTAAGGTGTTTATTTCGCCACCGGGGCCAAAAGCAGCATAAAGTGTAAACGCGCCAATATAACTGGGGATTGCCAGTGGGGCTGCAAATACAACCAGCCAGAGTTTTTTAAATGGCAAATGCACATACGCGCTAATAAACGCCAGTGGCACACCAATTAAAATAGATCCGAGTACCGTTAAACCCATTAACGATAACGTGTTGCCTAAAATTTGAAGATTGTGGGTGTCAAACACTGAGCTTGCATCGCTTGCAAGCACTATTAATACATAAACAGGGGTAAGCGCAACAAGCGCTGCAAGCAGCGCCATTGGATAAGAGGCAGGTATTCTCATTACAATACGCCGCTGCTACGCATCAAATCTATAGTAGGGCGTAAATCAGCAAGGTGTGTTAAATCTACTTTAGGTGGAGAAATATTAGCAAGTGATGGTAGACCCTCAGGTTGGGTAATACCATTTACTAACGGAATTTCGTACGCTTCACTGGCTAAGTAACCTTGTACTTCTTTACTAAGTAAGTAACGCATAAAGTTAGTAGCAAGCGGATCGTCGTTAAGGGCTAATACACCCGATGCATTAACTAAACAGCCCGCATCATTTTGTGTAAATGCTAAATCAAGCTTGGCATCAGGCTTGCCTGATTTTAAACGCAATGTGTAATAATGATTAGCAAAACCAATATCAACTTCACCGCGTTCAACGCCCATAACAACACCTAATTCACCAGCGTATGTTTTAGCACGTTTTTTAATCTTTTTAAGCCACTTAGCAGTTTTGTCGTCGCCTTCTAAAATTCGCATTGCGGTTACAAACGATTGAAAAGAAGCGTAGGCGGGCGCCCAGCCAATACTTAAATCGCTGTCGGCAATTTCCATAATACTTGTTGGAATTTGATCTTTGGTCAAACGCGACGTGTTATATGGCAATGTACGAATACGGCCAGTTACTGGAGCCCACTCTTTATATCTAAATTGTGGTTGTAACTGAGCAGATAAATCACCTGGGATAGGTTGTGCAAGGCCTGCATCGGTTACTAAACCAATCGCGCCTGAATCAACCGCCCAAAATAAATCAGCGCGGCGAACGCCGGCTTTAGCTTCTGCAACAATCGTATTTGCTAAAGCAGCAGTAGGACCTCGGCGTATACCGAGTTTAAAGTCTGGATTTTTTTTCTGGATTGCTTGTAATACGTTTTCATACAAACCACCTTCGCCTCGGCCTAAATAAAGGGTTAACTCGCCTTTAAGCTTTGGTAAATCATCAACAGAAACTGGGTTTGCTATATCAGCGGCTAGCGCACGAGAAAGAGGCAGTGGCAATGAGCCAACCACCCCTAACGCAGCTAGGCCTTGAATAAAGGTCCTACGCTTCACTTAAAATACATCCTTACGGGCTTTTTCGGCTTTTTCTATTAAAACCTTAGCGCGGTCTAATTTTGTTTGCATATCACTGATCACATCGCGTACTTCATCTACGCTTTTGCTGTTTTTAATTGCTAGTGGCAGTGTTACGTTAAAGTCTTTTTCCAGCACTTCAACTAGGTTAGCGTCTTGTTCTATAAGTGTACCTTCAACGCCTTCAAACAGGTGTAGATAAGTATCGTGAACAATTTCAGTTGCTTCGTCTTGTAAACGCTCAGCAAATTTAGCTACTACACGGTCTAATTTGTGCTTAATTTCATCAATTGTGGCACTTTGTGTCATTTCTTTTGTAGCGGTTGCTTTTACAGTGTCTAACAAGCCTTTTTGCTGGAATTTTGCAGCAAGCTTAACAGCCCCAAGGCCTTGCCACAAGGCTATGTTCATCGCTTTTTGTTGTTTACGAACTTCCTCAGCAGGCTGTTTATTATCAATGGCCATTTTTACGCCATAAAGACCCTGCCAAATAGAAGCGTATACTGGTACAAAGTTAGTTTCTATTGCGCTGTGAAACTTAACTGATTCCCAGTATTCAATTAAATCATCAGTTTTTACAGATTTTGCGCCTTTAGTATCGTAGTCGCTTACCATGGTATCAACTTTGCCTACCATCCATTCTACTTCTTCTGCGTAACTTTTAAGGTTAGCTTGAAGATGATTAACATGCTCGCCAATAGGGCCGTTAGCTAATACCGGTTGAGCCATAAACGCCGAGGCTAGTAAAAGGCTTGCACCTAAAGTTTTGGCTGGTTTAAATAGTAATTTCATAGCAAAGAAGTCCAAAAAGGTAATTGTAAATGATAGACATTATCATATAGCTAATAGTTAACGAGATCAATAACCACAAACTCGCTTAATAGATAAAAACACTAAATGTAGCGGTAGGTTACAGTAAATAGCGCTATAACCTGTAAGATTAGGGCGTGTTGACCTTTGCGGATTGAAATTTGTTCAATCTAGGGACGATTAAATCGCGGCGCGAGGTTTGTAACCTAGTGGGCTAAGTAAAAACCGAGTAACAAAGAGTTTATCGTCCCTAGAAAGAACCCAAAGGGCAGCGCATGTTTGTCATTTATGCTGCGTTATCGCCTATTTATGGGGAATAACCACACTACATAGGCTCTGCCTTGCCTAAAAACCAAACATACTGCTGCAAATTCACCTACCAAAGATCAACACGCCCTAGCTATTAAGCGTAATGCTTGCCTTCAATGGCATTATAAATGGCATCACACAGTGTTTTTATACTGGTGTCGTCACTTATATACGGTGGCATAAGGTAAATTAGTTTACCGAATGGGCGTATCCATACGCCTTGCTCTACAAAATAAGCCTGAATTTTAGCAACATCAACATTGCCAGCAGCCTCGTTTAGTTCAACAACGCCTATTGCACCTAAGGTACGCACATTGGCAACCTCATTTAGTTCACTGCATTTATTAAGTTGTTGTAGCTGGGTGTTTATTTGCTTTATTCGTTGTTGCCAGTTTTGCTCAAGTAATAAATCAATACTTGCGCAGGCCGCAGCACAGGCAAGCGGGTTACCCATAAATGTAGGGCCGTGCATTAAAACACCGGCTTCACCTTCGCTTATGCCAATGGCTATTTTATCGCTAGTGATAGTGGCCGATAGCGTCATTGAGCCGCCAGTTAATGCTTTACCAATACACATTATATCGGGCTCTATATTGGCGTGCTCTACGGCAAATAATTTACCTGTACGGCCAAAGCCTGTGGCAATTTCGTCGCAAATTAGCAGTACATTATATTGGGTGCACAACTTACGCACGCAGGCTAAATAATCGGGGTGATAAAAGTTCATACCACCCGCGTTTTGTACAATAGGCTCAATGATAAAGGCGGCAACTTGGCTGTGGTTTGCTTTAAAATATTCTTCAAGCTCTTGGGCTTCTGCCTGGTTAAATTTGCTCCCAAATTGACTAACCGGTGCAGGTACAAAAACGTGTTCAGGTAAAAAGCCGCTATACAAATTATGCATTGAGTTAACGGGGTCGCATACGCTCATGGCTGCAAAGGTGTCGCCATGGTAGCCCTTGTAAGGCGTCATTAGTTTTTGTTTTGTCGTAATACCTTGGCTTAACCAATATTGCAGCGCCATTTTTATTGCTACTTCAACACTTACCGATCCGCTGTCGGCTAAAAACACTTTAGTTAAACTAGGCGGCGTTATATTTACTATTTTTTTGCACAGCTCTACCGCGCTGTTATGCGTAATACCGCCAAACATAATGTGGCTCATATTATTAATTTGCTCAATCATGGCGTTATTTATAACAGGGTTATTATAGCCATGTATGGCGCTCCACCACGAGGCCATGCCATCGATTAATTGCTCACCAGTTTCGAGGTGAATAATATTGTGGTTTGCATGTGTAACAGGGTATACCGGAATTGGCTTAGTCATAGATGTATATGGGTGCCAAATGTGCTCACGATCAAAATCAAGGTCAATCGTATTCTTTTTAATCATATGTAAACTTTAACTTGGTGGGCTTCGTTGACAATGTTACTTCAACTCGTAGACTAAGCCAATATCACCGCTGAGAAAAAATAAGAGAGTATTATGGAACTTGCACCTGTTCGTCACGATTGGACCCACGATGAGGTTAAAGCATTATTTGAAATGCCATTTAACGACTTACTTTTTAAAGCCGCCTCGGTTCACCGTGCTAACTTCAACCCAAATGAAGTGCAAATTTCTACGTTGTTATCAATTAAAACAGGCGCTTGCCCAGAAGATTGTAAGTATTGCCCGCAGTCGGGGCACTACCGAACAGATTTAGAACGTGAACGCTTGATAGAAGTAGAAAAAGTAGTAGAGCAAGCGCGCCTTGCAAAACAAAAAGGCGCGACCCGTTTTTGTATGGGCGCTGCATGGTCAGATCCAAAAGACAGAGACATGCCATACATTTCGCAAATGGTTAAAGAAGTAAAAGAGCTAGGGTTAGAAACCTGTATGACGCTGGGTAAACTCACAAACGAAAAAGCTCATGAGCTTCGCGACGCGGGGCTTGATTACTATAATCACAACCTTGACACGTCACCTGAGTATTACGAGCAAATTATATCAACCCGTACATTTCAAGACAGATTAAATACCATTGACCACGTACGCGATGCTGGTATGAAAGTATGCTCAGGCGGAATAGTCGGTATGGGCGAGCAAGCAAGCGACCGTTATGGGTTACTGATGCAGCTAGCTAATTTGCCACAACAGCCAGAAAGCGTGCCTATTAATATGCTCGTTAAAGTTAAAGGCACACCGCTTGAAAACGCAGACGATTTAGATCACTTTGAATTTGTACGTACCATAGCAACAGCGCGCATTATGATGCCACACAGTTATGTA
The DNA here is from genome assembly GCF_015864715.1 of Pseudoalteromonas sp. NZS71. Classification (NCBI taxonomy): domain Bacteria; kingdom Pseudomonadati; phylum Pseudomonadota; class Gammaproteobacteria; order Alteromonadales; family Pseudoalteromonadaceae; genus Pseudoalteromonas; species Pseudoalteromonas sp. NZS71. The sequence goes on from NZ_JADYWS010000014.1 coordinate 114,122, forward strand.
CGTTTATCGGCAGGGCGTAACGCCATGAACGAGCAAATGCAGTCAATGTGCTTTTTTGCAGGCGCTAACTCAATATTTTATGGCGACAAACTTCTTACCACCGAAAACCCTGACGCTGATGCCGATATGAACCTAATTAAAAAATTAGGCATGAACCCAGAAAAACGTCACGACTATTCAGACGAAGCAGTAGAAGCCTCGCTTTCATCGCAAGTAGCCGACAAAGCAACCTCTGAATTGTTTTACGAAGCGTAGGCTTATATCAATGCCTTTTGATTTTATAAACACGCATCTGCAGGCTCGCCAGCAAGATGCGTTACTTCGTAAGCGCTATGTAGTACAACACGCTACAGCGCGCACCATAACGGTTAATAATAAAACCTACCTTAACTTTGCCAGTAACGACTACTTAGGCTTTGGTGATGAGGCTGTTAACCTTAATGACTCCCACGCGTTAGGGAGTCACAGCTCAGCATTGGTTACGGGTTATCAGGCGCAGCAAAAAGCGCTTGAACAATACTTATGTGAGCAATTTGGTTATGGCGCAGGAATGCTATTTAACTCAGGGTTTAGCGCTAATAGCAGCGTAATTAAAGCGTTGTTTCAAGATAAAGCCGCTGCGCAAAACAGCGCTATTTTTCAAGATAAGTTAAATCATGCAAGCTTGATTGACGGTGCTCTGCATTCTAACGCGGCTTTAGTACGTTTTAATCACAACGACATGAACCATTTACGTTCACGGCTCGAAAAATCAAAAGCGCAAAACAAGCTAATTATAAGCGAAGGCGTGTTTTCGATGGATGGCGATACCGCGCCTCTTAAAGAATTACTCGCACTTGCAAAACAGCACAACGCATGGCTAATGATTGACGACGCACACGGCTTTGGTGCATTAGGTAAAACCGGTTTGGGCAGTTGCGAAGCGTTTATTACGCAAACGCTGCCAGATATATTGATCATTACCTTTGGTAAAGCAGTGGCTAGTAGTGGTGCGTGTGTATTAGGCAGTAAACAGTTTATTGATTACATGCTGCAATTTAATCGCGATTACACGTATTCGACTGCTATGTCGCCGCTTATGGCAAGCCACACACTTGCGCGTATTAAAAACATAAAAACAGCCAATGATAAACGCGATAAGCTAAATGCCAATATTGCGTTATTTAAGCAACTCGCTAAAACTCACAATATTGCTGTAATGCAATCAAACACAGCCATACAGCCCATTGTATTAGGCTGCGCTGAGCAAACATTGCAAGCGGCAGATAAACTTAAACAACAGGGTATTTGGCTCACTGCAATCAGGCCGCCAACAGTTGCACATAACACCTCACGTTTACGCATTACTTTAACCGCCGCACATACCGAGCAAGACATAACGCACTTAATTAAGCATTTAGTAGGTGCAATAGCATGACTGCTCAGCCAGTATTAAAAACAGACTTAATGCAAACACAACTAGTAAAACCGTGCCTAGTGGGTAGCGAGTTAAATAAAGAATTGGATAGAGAGTTAAATAAGGAGCTAAGCAAGGAGTTTAAAAAGTCTACACAAAGTAAGTTTTCAAAGGCGGCAGCGCGTTATAACAACCATGCAAATGTACAAAAACACGCAGCAAGCGATCTATTTGCACTCATAAAACCAGGCATTAATAAAAATAAGCTTTGTGTTGATTTAGGCGCAGGCCCACTTGTTAATACACATACCTTACAAAGCGTATTTGCAAGCGTTGTGGCAATGGATTTAAGCTTAAACATGCTGCAAAGTAGTGATTTAACCGCACCAAAAATATGCGCCGATATGGATAACTTACCGCTACAAGCAAACAGTGTTGATGTAATTTACAGTAACTTTGCAGTGCAGTGGTCTGCTAATTTTTCGGCTTTAATGCAATCACTTTACAGCATATTAAAACCAGGCGGGCAGGCGTACATAAGCACTGTGGTAGAGGGCTCACTTAACGAAATAAAAACAGCCTTTGCAGCGCTTGATTCTAACAGCCACATAAATACTTTTAATAGTGAGTTGTATATAAACCAATCAGTCCAAAATGCAGGATTTACTATTAACAGCGCTAAAAAACGTATTTACACCGATGAATATACAACACCTTTAAAAGCTATAGCTTCAATTAAAGTTATTGGCGCTACTACGCAAAATCATACCAATACACGTCAAGGGCTACTTACAAAATCTGCGCTACAAAAAGTATGCAGTGCGTATCCGCTTATAAATAATAAAGCATGTGTGTCTTATCATGTGGTGCTGTTATCATTACAAAAAAGCGATTAATTGCTAAGTTAACCAAAGTTAGATTCAGATCATAAGGCAAAGTAATGAAAGAATTTTTTATAACAGGCACCGACACCGATGCCGGAAAAACCCACGTTACCAGTTTGCTATTAAAGTTACTTGCCCAACATAAAAAACAAGCTATTGGCTTTAAACCCCTTGCTGCTGGCTGCGAAATGGCATTCGATCAACTAGTAAACGCCGATGCTCTTATACTAATGGAAAGCGCAACAGTCAGCGCTAAATACGACGTAGTAAATCCGTTTGCGTTTGCACCACCTATTGCGCCGCACATAGCCGCTGAGCAAGTGGGAGTTAGTATTACTGTAGATAAACTAAGTGATGCTTATAAAGGTGTAAAACAACAGGGAGCTAATTATATACTTACCGAAGGCGCTGGTGGCTGGGCGTTACCTATTAACAATACGGAGTATTTATACGACTGGGTTAAAGCAGAAAAAATGCCGGTAATACTCGTTGTTGGTATGAAGCTAGGTTGCTTAAATCATGCGTTACTAACCGCTGCGCATATGCAAAGTATGGGTATAAACTGCGTTGGCTGGATTGCAAACCAAGTCGATAAAAACATGGACGAGTACCAAGCAAACCTTGATTCACTTAAAGCACGTTTACCGTTCCCAATACTTGCCATAAGCCCATACAGCGAGCAAACTCCTAAGTTACAAATATACAAAAGCTTGCTTAGTGCGTTATCTATAAACACTTAAGCGGTTTTAAAAAAGCTACTTTGTTAGGTAAATCTTGAAATAGTCAGCCTTAGTACACATATAAACCTTTATAAATACAAAGCTTGCTCAAAAACAATGTTACTAAGTTACTAAGGACATAACGACTATATGACGCACCCATTTATTGAAAGCTACGCCCCAGATGCGCACGTAAGCGCCGAGCCAAAAGCACTAAACTATGGCTTACCTAAAAAACGCGTAGGCATAATTGGTGGGGGTACAGCAGGCGCCACAATTGCCATTAGGCTTGCTGCGTTAGGGTTAGAAACTTACGTACTTGAAAAGAAAAAGTCGTTAATTGATGGCCCTCCAATGTGCCATTTGCATGCAGGTGGCAACTTATATCGTGAAATACCCGACGAAGACTGCATAGATTTACTCAAGCAATGTATAGATATAGCGCGTCTTTATCCTCACACCATCGATGTTCGCCCTACAGTATTTGCAGTGCCTAAGCGCGATGACGACTCACCCGAGGATTTATTTCCGCGTTTAAATAAATTAGTAAAAGCCTACAGCGAGCTTGTTGAGCAAGATAGCGCTAACAAAGTATTAGGCGAGCCAGAGCATTATTATCAGTTATATAGTTATGAGCAAATGCTAAAGCTTGCTAAGCAAAAACAAGTAGCGAAGCCCACGTCGTTAGATGAGTGGATGATACCCGTGGCTAAGCATTTAGATTTAAATAAGCTAAAGTTTCCGCTCATTGCTGCACAAGAATATGGCTGGAATATATTTCGTTTATCGGCCAGTGCTCAACTGGCCCTTGCACAGTACAAACACGCTCATGTTTTAACAAGCACCAGTGTTAAAAACGTATCGCCAGTTATAAATACCAATAATGATAAGCAAACACTTAAGTGGCGCATTGAATACCAATCAGAGCCAAGCCTTGATGAACAACCTGATACTTCAACTAATACACAAACAATTGAGGTAGATTACCTAATTAATGCGTGTGGTTTTCAAACCGGTATTATTGACGACCTGGTTGGGGTAGATGTAAAACGCATGGTCGAATTTAAAGCCTCTTACATTACTCATTGGCAAGGTGCTGGTGGGCAAATACCCGAAATAATTATTTATGGAAACCGTGGTACGCCAGAGGGCATGGCGCAGCTAACCCCTTACCCTAATGGTTACTTTCAAATACATGGCATGACTAATAACATTACATTGTTTAATGATGGGTTAGCTGATGCAACGCCAATGAGCGCACAACCTAAACTTCCCAATAAATACCTGCACTATATTAAAAATGGCTGGGATGAAGCAGCTTTGCAAACACGCACCCAAACAGCAATTGATTATGTAGCCGAGTTTGTACCTGCGTTTAAAACTGCTAATACACAAAATAATGCCTTGTATGGCGGGCAACAAATCCCAGGTGATGACGACACCTTGCGCGTAGCCGATGTAAGTTTATATTCGCATATTAATTATGCACGGGCCGAAAATGTTAAAGCATCGTCAACGTTAATAGCGGCAGATCAAATAGTGGGTGAGTTTATAAAATTAGGAATAATAAGCAGCGATCCTGCTGTAAATCATCACCGCAGTACCCACCAATGGTCGTACCTTAAACATAATAGCGGCGAAAAAATTGACGAAGTTGCGCGCATATTGGCACACGAGCGTGGATTTCCAATTGATATGGCAGAGCTAAATCATAGCTTGTAATAAGCTGATTTATAAAGAAACTTCATATTTAAATTTGCTGTAAAACTCTTCCTAAAAAAATTATCAATAAACACATAAATAACACTTGTGTTATGACATAGTTTGTCACAAAATAGCGCTAACGTTATGACATAGTGTGTCATAACGCAGTGATTGCTTTAACCTAATTTAATTTTATGTTCGGTGATCAAAACTATTTTTGTGAGGACAATATGAAACGTGTATTTTTGTTTTTATTAACTAACCTAGCGGTTATGTTGGTATTAGGTGTAGTGCTTTCAATAATAATGAGCGCGCTGGGCTTAAGCCATCGTAGCCTTGGCGGAATTTTACTTATAGCCACCGTATTTGGTTTTGGTGGATCGTTTATTTCGTTATTTATGTCGAAATGGATCGCTAAAAAATCAACAGGCGCGCATGTAATTACGCAGCCTCGAAACGAAACCGAACATTGGCTTGTACAAACGGTATCTGCGCAAGCACAAAAAGCAGGTATTAAAATGCCAGAAGTGGCTATTTACGACAGCCCAGAAATGAACGCTTTTGCAACGGGCCCAAGTAAAAACAACTCATTAGTGGCAGTAAGCACAGGCTTAATGCACAACATGACCAAAGATCAAGCCGAAGCCGTACTTGCCCATGAAGTATCGCATATTGCTAACGGCGACATGGTAACGCTTACGCTAATACAAGGCGTGGTAAACACCTTTGTAATATTTGCCGCAAAAGTATTGGCTGGCATAGTAGATAACTTTATTAATAGCGATGAAGAAGAGGGCGGCAGTAGCTGGACATACTTCTTATTCGATATGTTATTCCAAGTATTATTTGGTGTACTAGCAAGCATAGTGGTTGCTAGTTACAGCCGTAAACGTGAATTTGCAGCCGACAGCGGCGCAGCAAAACTAGTTGGTGCTGACAAAATGCGATCAGCCCTTGAGCGATTAAAGCAAAACCATCCTTCGCAATTAGAAGGCTCAATGATGGCCTTTGGTATTGCAAGTGGCAAAGGCATGGCTGAATTGTTTTCATCGCACCCACCGCTTGATGCGCGAATCGACGCACTACGTAAATAATTAGCTAAATAACGTAATTAGCAAACCTATAAGCCAGCTTAATCGCTGGCTTTTTGTTTTATACCAATTTGCTTATATTCATATCATTAAAGCTATAAATTGTATGGTTTAGCTAAGCGGTAACACCATTTATTTTTTATTGTATTTACCTTCTGATTTATTATTAGCTTACATAACAAAGCCCACTAAGCACCTCAGTAAAAGTATCCATTTTACTATTAAGCCATTATATCCAATAAAAAACCGAGTGAATTTTAACCTTGATAGTTATTGTTAATTAGACTGTAACAGTGTTGGTTTTAGGTTAATTTAATGATGATATATTCACACACACAATATTGAACAGTAAAAATTTAATTTAAACCTTAACTATAACTCATTGGTTTTTAGTTTATCTTTGTGGTTTATCACAAGGGAGATATTAAAATTTGATGAGATATTACAATAATAAAAATAGATGAGTATTTGTTTAATTAAATTAGTTGTAGTCATATTGAATAAAAGTATATTTGAAGTAATGTAAAATACTGCATCATTTTTACTCACTGAGATGACGATTATAACATTTTGCTAAACGACTCATTTATTGCTTTAGTCTAAGGAATAAAAAATGAAAAAATCGATTTTTCGTAACACCGGTTTAGTGACCTTAGTGTCACTATTAATGGCGTGCGGAGGGAGTAATAGCGACGCTGAGGTACCAGAAGTACAAACACCTGAAGTTGTAGTGCCAGAAACGCCAGTACCTGACGCCCCAGAAGCGGCTGAAATAATAAATGGTAGCTTTGAAGAAGACGCGGCAGGGCAAACAACACCAGTTGGAAATTGGGTATTTAGGCCAGATCAAGAATTAAGTGCTTCTTCAACAATAGAAGTAATCGAATCAGAAGAAGGTGTTAATACTTACAAAGGCACTAAAGCGGTTCAGGTTACTGTTAATACATTAGGTGATAACCCTTGGGGTATTGAAATAGCTTATGAGGACATTCCTGTCACCGGCGGTAAAAATTACGAGTTTAGTGTTTGGGCCAAAGGTGAAGTGGGAACCAGTGCCGATTTTTGGATACAGACACCCGCTCCAGATTACGGCCAGCTTAGCCTAGTAAAAGAAACGCTAACAGGTGAGTGGCAAAAAATAACATTAACAGCAGCAACTGCCGAAGCTGACTCATTAGTTAGATTAGCAATTCACTTTTCAAAAGAAGAAAACATTAATAAATCTATATACATAGACGAGTTTTCAGGCTTTATTTTAGACGATGTACCAGCAGAAGAAATACCTGATGTGCAATACAGCGAAGTAACAGCACAAAGTTTAAAAGCTTTAGCACCTAACTTTAACATAGGCGTTGCCGTGCCTGCGGGCGATTTTGGTAACAGCATAATAGATAGACCAGAAATTAAAACGATTATTGAACAACACTTTAATCAACTATCTGCCGAAAATATTATGAAGCCTACCTATTTACAACCTACCCAAGGCGAATTTTTTTATGATGATTCTGATGAGCTTGTAAACTACGCAAAAGACAACTCACTCACCGTGCATGGCCATGTTTTTGTGTGGCACTCACAAATAGCACCGTGGATGCAAAGTTTTCAAGGGGATAAAGCCGCCTGGATAAAAATGATGGAAGATCACATAACGCAAATAGCCACTCATTTTGAAGAAGAAGGCGCTAACGATACCGTAGTGAGTTGGGATGTAGTTAACGAAGCGTTTATGGAAAATGGTAAATACCGTGGCGAAAAAACCACAAGTGACAGTGCCGATGAATCGGTGTGGTTTGAAAACATAGGTGCTGAATTTTTACCGCTAGCCTATAAAGCCGCAAGAGCTGCCGATCCCGATGCAGATTTATACTACAACGATTACAACCTAATTTGGAACGCCGAAAAATTAGATGCCGTTATATCTATGGTTAACGATTTTCAAAATAATGGCGTGCCTATTGATGGCATAGGTTTTCAATCTCATATTTCACTCAACAGCCCTGATATTTCTACAATACAAGCTCATCTTCAAAAAGTGGTCGATATTCGCCCTAAAATTAAAGTTAAAATTACCGAATTAGATGTTCGAATGAACAACGAAGGTGGCATTCCTTTAACTTACCTAACAAGTGAAAGAGCGGATGAACAAAAGCAGTACTACTACAATATTGTTAAAACCTATTTAGAAACTGTTCCTGAAGATCAACGCGGTGGCATAACTATTTGGGGCGTAATTGACGAAGATAGCTGGTTACAAAACTGGCCAGAGCCTACTACAGAATGGCCACTTTTATTTTTTAACGACTATACAGCAAAGCCAGCGTTACAAGGTTTTGCAAATGCATTAAAAGAGCTAATTGAAGTAGTAGAGCCAACACCTTCATCAGAACTGCTCACCAATGGTGACTTTGAAGCTGGGCTTGATTCATGGCAAGCGCGCGGAAGTACAAATATAACCTTAGATGCAACCCAAGCTCACACTGGCAGTAATAGTGCTTTAGTACAAGGGCGAACTGAAACGTGGAATGGTATTCAAAAAGATGTTAAAGGCTTATTTACAGCAGGTGAAACATATAATGTGTCTGCATGGATTAAGTTATCTGACGATACCAGCACTGTTTCACCAGGGGTAAAACTAACCCTACAAATAGAGCACGCTAGCACTGAGTATCTTGAACTCACGCCCGTTAAAACAGTAAGCGCGGGTAGTTGGGTACAGTTGTCAGGTACCTACACGCATTCAATCACAACACAAGAAAGTGTCGCTTTACTTTATGTTGAATCAAACGAGATCACAGCTGACTTTTATGTGGACGATGTATCACTAACATTACTAGAACAATAATATATTTAAATAAACGTATTTAAGCCTAAATTAAATAGCCCGCATAATTTTATGCGGGCTATTTTTTCATAAGCACTTTTTAATTTAGTATCGGCTGCATATGCGGGTTTAAATACCAAAACCGCATGCACTGTGTTTATATACAGTCATTTGTATTGCTTTATAAAATCGTTACTTTTTTAAGCTATATGTGTTTACGGGGTTACTAGGTACGAGTAAAGTAAAATACTTTAAAGCCAGCAATACTTAACATTTAATACTTAACAAGGATGCTTATTATAGTGGAAAAGGTGCAACACACTAAAGAATGTATTATGTGCTTTAGCGCTATAGATTCACGGGCTAAAAAATGCCCACAATGCACCTCACTTCAAGCCAAATACTCTAACTTAGAAAACAATCCCATTATTATTGGTGCATTAGCACTTAGTATTGTTGGTATTTTTGGGCTTATTTTTTATCAAAATATTTATGTAGCAGGGCTTGAAGATCAAGCACAAAAAAACTTAATCGCTAATGTTAGCCAAATTCATACTAAAAATGAAAACGATGCATTGTATGTTGCATGCATAGGGCAGGTAAAAAACGAGTCAAACTTTTCGTTTAAAAATATAAAGTTTAAGGTCGATTTTTTAACAGATCAAAACACGCTAGTCGATACGCTATCAATAACCGACGAAGACCTACTTATACTTCCTAATGACTCAACAAACTTTAGAGTAAGAGGTATTGCGCAAAAACAAGCGGCCAGTTATAACAATTGCCAAGTAACAATAACCGATGCCTGGGCTTATAAATAAGCTATAAATCACTTACAAATTAATTATTAGCAGTTAGCTAAACCACTCGCTTTTTTGTTTGTAATATTAGTTATTAACTTAAAAGCCACTAAATCCAAAATTTATATAAGCCATTTTCCTAGAGCGATTAAGAATATGGATGATTTATTACTTAAGTAATCGTTTATACACTCCTTGTAACTTGCAAGTGAGGGATCGAAAATGAGCTTGATTGATAAAAGTACAAAGGATTTTGGAAGCATGAGCGTGTTGCTTCACAGCTTAGGAACTGATTGCTACCGCATTGAGTGGAATAGCAGAATGACCGGAGCCTCAATAAGCTTAATTCGTGTTAAAAAAAACGAATATATAGTTGTGCGCAAATGGGCAACCGCCCGCAATATAGATGACGTATCAGCAGAGTTTGATCGAGCTAACCAAGCACTAATTCATTTTTTAAATAATGTTGATGTGATTAAAAGTAAAAACGAAAGTATTGTTGCCGCTAAAGAGCATTGCATAAACTTATTTACCTCAGCTGAGGGCTTAAAACCAATTAGCCATCCGAGCCTACCTACGCCACGCTTACAAGAAGCCATAGGCAAAGAAGTGATTGTAAAATCAAGTTTAGGCAACTATTTAATACGCGGATTCAAATCTGAAGTGCATAACGTTTAGGCGGCTTTAGCCGCCAAGTGATCCTGCATCAATTTTGCAGGCGTTTCAAATCCAAGTGTCTTCCTCGGACGATTATTAAGTTGCTCAAGTACTGGTATAACTTGCGCTGGTGTTACCGCCTTAAAATCTGTGCTCTTCGGCCAATACTGGCGTAGTAATCCATTCGTGTTTTCATTCAATCCGCGCTCCCATGAGTGATAAGGGTGAGCAAAATAAACAGGAACACTTAAAGCCTCTGTGATTTGATCGTGATAAGCGAACTCTTTTCCATTGTCAGCCGTGATGCTATGAAGCGCTGACCTATATGGCCTTAATAGTTCTATCGTCGCCGCAGTGACGGCTTGTGCTGTTTTGCCTGCCACCTGAGTTGATACAGTGAATTGGGTGACCCGCTCTACAATGGTAACAAGGGCGCCTCGATGACCTTTACCTATGACGGTATCTATTTCCCAATCTCCGATACGACCTTTCTCATCAACTATTTGTGGACGTTCTTCAATGCTAACGCGATTTTTTATTTGCCCTCGGTTTGTTTTACCATGACTGCGCTTGTGATATTTCTTACCGTG
>NZ_JADYWS010000015.1:0-118558 GCF_015864715.1 Pseudoalteromonas sp. NZS71
TGAGCAGCCTGATAACCTTGAGGCGCTGTTACCTTGGAACATTAAGAAAGGCTAGGTGTCGTTAGCTAGACGCTTACCATGAATTACATTAATACCATAATTTAACGAGGTATCCATATGAATCAGAAAACATCAAACCTTCCAATGATAGGCGGCATTTTAGCTGCCATAGGCGCAGGGGTATGTTGTGTCGGCCCTCTCGTGTTATTGCTACTTGGCATAAGCGGCTCTTGGATAGGTAATTTAACCGCATTTGAACCCTACAGACCCGTATTTGTTCTGTTTGTGGTGTTGTTATTTAGTTACTCAGGCTGGAAGATTTACCGTCCTGTAGAAGAATGTAAACCTGATACGGCATGTGCGGTACCAGCAACACAACAGCGACGTAAAGTTATCTTTTGGCTTAGTGCATTAACTGCGCTTATTTTGGTCACTAGCAATTACTGGATACTTTGGTTCGCTTAACTTTTTATCAAAAAATTTACTTTTACACTACTTAAAATTTGGGATCACCTATGAAAAAATTATTATTAAGCTGTTTACTTTCTCTTTCAACCATCAGTGCTTTTGCTGAAACTCAAACGGTTACGCTTGACGTACCCACGATGAATTGTGCTACATGCCCAATAACGGTTAAGCATTCACTAAAAAATGTCGAGGGTGTTGAAAAAGCCGAAGTCACTTACGGAACCAAATTAGCCGTGGTTTCTTATGATGATGCCAAAACCAACGTTGATGCCTTAATAGAAGCAACAACCAATGCGGGTTATCCGTCTACATTGAAAAAATAGAGGTGAGCTATGTTTAATCCTTTAAAGCTTTTAACACGCATTGGCGATAAAACAGGATCTTTAGGCGCAGTTGTTTCAGCAATGGGGTGTGCCATGTGCTTCCCTGCTATTGCCAACATTGCAGCGGCATTAGGTATGGGGTTTTTAGGCCAATGGGAAGGATTATTCATCAATACTTTATTTCCATTATTTGCCTCATTAGCCTTAGCAATGAATCTTTTAGGTTGGCTTAGTCATCGCCAGTGGCACCGTAGTTTACTCGGTTCAATCGGCCCGATTTTAGTTTTATTGTCCTTATACCCTTGGTTTGAATATGAATGGAGTTCATACGCTACTTATGCAGGGCTAGGGTTAATGGTTGCGGTTTCAATATGGGATATGGTTTCTCCTGCAAGTCGTCGCTGTGATGATGAAACGTGCCCTGCATAACCATTACTTTTTAACTTATAAAAATTGGAAATATTTAAATGTTCACTTTATCTATTAAAGGTATGACTTGTAGCAGTTGCACTAATCACATTAATGAAGCTGTTGAAGCAATCCAAGGCGTAACATGTATTGACGTTTCATATGATAATGCTACAGCCAAAATCGAGACAGAAAATGACAACAACCGTTGTGAAATTATTGATGCAATAGAAGCACTTGGCTATACCGTAGCTGAACTAGATTTACATAAAACCAAACAATTACATGTTGCGATTATTGGTAGTGGCTCAGGTGCTTTTGCTAGTGCTATTAAGGCGGCAGAAGGTGGGGCTAGAGTAACCATTATCGAAGGTGCAGAGGTCATTGGTGGTTGTTGCGTCAATGTCGGTTGTGTCCCCTCAAAAATACTTATTCGTGCTGCGCAATTAGCACATCAACAACGAGAAAACCCATTTGATGGACTTGAAAACAATAATCCTCAAATAAACCGTTCTCTGCTAGCACATCAACAAACAGCGCGTGTTGATGAATTACGTGGGGCTAAATACATCAGTATTTTAGAGTCAAACCCTGCATTGACCTTATTAAAAGGGTTTGCGCGTTTCAAAAATGAAAATACATTACTTGTCAAAAAAGAGGATGGCTCAGAAGAAGAACTTATTGCTGATCGCATTTTAATTGCAACAGGCTCTACACCGACTATTCCACCAATTAATGGTTTAACCGATACCCCGTATTGGACATCTACAGAAGCGCTATTTGCTCAAGAACTACCTGAGAGTTTACTTGTCATTGGTTCATCCGTTATCGCGTTAGAAATAGCCCAAGCTTATGCGCGTTTAGGTAGTAAGGTTACGGTATTAGCACGCCATACGTTGTTATATGCAGAAGATCCATTATTAGGTCAAAAGCTTACTGAATGCTTTGAAAAAGAAGGTATTCGCGTATTAAATAACACACAAGCGAGAAGCGTTAGCCATGATGGACACTCATTCTCATTAGACACTAATGAGGGGGTTTTAAACGCTGACAAGTTACTCATTTCTACGGGTCGTCATGCAAATACCGAGCAGCTTGGTTTAGAGGAGGTGGGTGTTGAAACACAAAGAAATGGCGCTATTGTTGTTAATGATAAAATGGAAACATCAACGGCTAATATTTATGCCGCTGGTGATTGCTCTAACATGCCCCAGTTTGTTTATGTAGCAGCCGCAGCAGGCAGTCGGGCTGGTATTAATATGACAGGTGGTGACGCTAGGCTTGATTTATCAACCATGCCAGCGGTTATTTTTACAGATCCACAAGTAGCAACAGTGGGATTAACGGAAGAGGAAGCCATAACAGGGGGATTTGATGTTATTAGCCGTGTGTTAGATATGGAGAACGTACCGAGAGCATTAGCAAATTTTGAAACAGATGGGTTTATTAAACTTGTCGCTGACAAAGCAACAGGTAAAATTCTTGGCGCACAAATACTCGCTCATGAAGGTGGCGAATTAATACAAAGCGCTGTTCTCGCTATTCATAATAATATGACGGTAGATGACCTTGCAGGGCAATTATTCCCTTATTTAACGATGGTTGAGGGTTTAAAACTATGTGCGCAAACTTTTAGCAAAGATGTTAAAGATTTATCGTGCTGCGCGGGTTAAACCATTATTTTTTTAAACAACTAATAGGAGATATCCACGATGATTTGCTCAACCTGTGGCTGTTCGCTAATCAGATTAGGGATCAATATTTCGCAAGCACCAAAGATAGAGTACAAATCTGTTGAATATTTTTTTTGTTGTCAGGGGTGTTTAGCCATTTTTCAAAAAAAACCAGATAAATATCTGAGGGAAACATTGGATATAAAAGTTTGCCCTACGTGTTTGGCAGAAAAACCAGTGGCGCTAACCGTACCTTTTAAGTTTAACGACCATGAATTGCACTTTTGTCGCTGTCCTTATTGTTTAGATACATTCCAAAAAGATTCTCAGTATTATATCGACAGAATGTCAGGAAAAACAGACTTCGAAGGACTGTTTTTCAATGACGAAAATGCGTGTTGTCATTGATGAAATAACGTCACTATAATATGTCGAATACTCCTTTGTAATTTATTGTTTTTAGGTGGTAACTATTTGTTTTTTTAGTTACCACTTCTTTAAGGTCTAAAGGCTTATCAATAAGTTACATATTTATTGCTATAAAATTTAGTATCAATATTTTTTCAAATAAGGAACGATAATGAACAGCCAAAAAATTGAAAATATCCCTATTGAATATGCCTCTTTTCTAAATAAAATTCCCGACTTTAATGGCTTTATCCAAGCAGACGATGAATTATTGGACTTTCCATTGAGTATTTCTCAATTAGCGAAAGCCGCTCAAACCACCGTCCACACTGTCAGAAATTATGTGCTTGAAAACTTATTACATTGCAATGAGCAAACCAAATCAGGCTATGGTCGTTATGATTTATGTGCATTGAAACGTCTTAGGTTTATCAGAGCTTCAAGAGCAGCAGGTCTTCTTCTTGTTGATATTAAGCCATTATTAATGGCAATTAATGCTGACAAGCATAATATTCCAGACGAAACACTTAATTTACTTAATATTAAGATCCAACATAAGATAACTTATTTGGAGTTAGTTACTAAGCAAATTGAGGCGATTGAACAATTAAGTCAAGTTTAGGTATTTATAATCAGCTCGACAAGAGACTATGAATATAGATAGTTAAATAAGACATCAACATGTACTTTATCTCATAACATAGTAGACAGTTTGATATACCCTATATTAATCGTCTACTAAATCGTTTACATTACCTAAATAGACAACAATTCTACTTATCGATTTAATAGACGCTTATGAGAAAATTTGGATACGCACGAGTATCAACTAGCCAACAATCACTAAAACTCCAAAAACAAGCTCTAGAAGCTGAAGGTGCTAAACCATCAAGAATATTTTCTGATGTTGGTAGCAGATCTAATATGGATAGAGAGGGTTTGAATCTTTTACGAGTAAAGGTAGAAGAAGGTGATCTTGTTTTAGTTACTCGATTAGATCGCTTGGGTAGTGATACTGCCGATATGATTAAATTAATAAAAGAGTTTGATAAAGCTGGTATTGCCATTCGCTTTATTAAAGAAGGTTTAAGTACTGAAGGAACAATGGGGAAAATGGTTGTTACTATTCTAAGTGCTGTTGCTGATGCCGAACGTGAACGTATATTAGAACGCACAAATGAAGGTCGGATTGACGCTATGGCAAATGGTGTTGCTTTTGGTCGAAAACGTTCTGTTGATCGGGTTAAGTTACTTGAACTTCATAAAGGTAAAATGGGAGCCACTGATATAGCCAAGGAATTAGGAATAGGAAGATCTACAGTTTATAAAATTCTAAATGAAGATAAGCCTAAAAAAGTTAATGTTTCATCCTAATGCCGATTTCGAGGGGATGGGCACAAAACCCCTAATAATAGCGGTTTTGAATAGTAATAGCCCTGAAACAAATCACAACCACAGTCTATAAGGCACTGCTTTTGCTCACCAGTTTCAATGCCCTCTGCAAGTAACGTCAAGTTTAGATTTTTACCAATTGAAATAATGTTTTGCACCATTTTCAACGATTGAACATCATGCATAATATCGTCCACAAAGCTCTTATCAATTTTCAACTCGTCTATGGGTAATGTGCGAAGCAAATTTAAAGACGAATAACCCGTACCAAAATCATCAAGTGAAATACAAATGCCTTCATCACGAAGCTGGTTAAGTATCGGGAGCACTTTATTAATATCATCGATAAAAAGACTTTCAGTGATCTCAATAGTAATTCGCTTTGGGTCAATATTGTGGCGGTTAATGGACTGTTTAAGCATCGTAATAAAATCAATGTGGGAAAATTGTTGAGCCGAAATATTGATTGCTATTTGAAAGGTTAAATTTAAGCTTTTTTGCAATGCACTCATTTCTTTCAATAATATAATTACCAATTTTTGGCATTAGGCCACAATATTCAGCAATGGCGATAAATTTATCAGGGGGTACAAAGCCCAACTTTTTATCTTCCCACCTTACAAGTGCTTCAACGCCGTATAGGGTATTATTTGCATCCACTTGCGGTTGATAAACCATGTAAAAGCACTCAAGCTCAGCAGCTACACGTAAGCGCTCTTCTATTTCCAAACGATCCATATAAGTTTGGGCCATGCTGAAGGTGAATACATTAAACGTATTGCCTTCTTTTTTCGCATTATACATCGCGATATTGGCAGAACGTAAAAGCAGGGTTAATGTTTTACCATGTTCAGGTGCTTTCGCAATGCCTATGCTACAACCAAGGCGTAACTCACTTTCACCAATCTGAAAGGGTAACATCATTGCTTTAATGATAATTGATGCGTTGCGGCGAAGCTCGGTCGTATGTATGTCAGGTGTTAAAAGAATAAATTCATCACCCGCATAGCGAATAAGGAGTTCATCTTTTTTTTCAAATTTTTTAAGTCGTGCCGTTACCTCTTGCAGAATGCGATCGCCCGCCAAATGGCCATATCTGTCGTTGATTAATCTAAAGTGATCAACATTAATTAACATCATGGAAAATGTTTTCTTCGTGCATTTAAACCAGTCAGACAAGTGGTTGTTAAAGTAATGTCTGTTAGGCAATGACGTCAGTTCATCATGGTGAGCTTGGTGGAGTAAATCATGATCTCTTTGTCGCTGCTTAGCGGCCAGTAAGCGAATTATATATAGTGCAGCTAAATTAATGGCGATTAACAGAGAAAACTGAATTAAAAAAGGCGAAATTAAGAGGGTTAAAATGTCACTTTTCAATATTATAGACTTGATCCATAAACCATAGGTATCAAGTCGTGCGATGACAACTTGAGCCCGTTCGTTGTAAAAAAGATACGGCTTGAATGTATCTTTTGTGTAGGGGTATTGCCTAGCAATCACATCAACTAATGGAATGGGTTTACCCATTCGCTCAGAGAAGATAAAAGGTTTATTTGTGTACGCACTGGAATAATCAAGGTGAGTCGAAATAAATTGGCGATACCCATCATCACGCAACATTGTGAGCGTATTATAGGCGGCATAATGCTGATGATTGTTAAACAAGCGCGCGCCATCTATTTTTAGTCCAATAACAATCAACGCAATAGGCTCACCGGCGTCAGTGCGTAATGTTTTACGTAACGGTATAAGAAGTTGTCCGTCTATTCGATATGTTCGCCCAAGTACCACACGGTCACTATTTAAAGCGTTAATAAATCCATCGCGTGTTTCATCATAGTCTAATAAATTAAAGAGAGGGTCTAGCTTAATGCGCGGTCTCACTAATTTAGGTTGACCATTTAGATTTGAAATGCCAAGCATCGCTATATCTAGGTTTGACTCTATAAGGTGATCGAACTCTTCTGTAACCCTGTCGCTATCAATGAGCTCTTGGCCATCAACAATAGACTGTTCAAGAAACGATAAAACTAATTCTTGGGTGCTAAGTAATGAGTCAACGCTGCTGGCAAAACGATTAACCGTCGAAATTTGGCGTTCTTCATGAATTTTTTTTCATTATCCCACTGACACCAAATAGCAGCGGAAAAAATAATAGATGTTACCCCTGCTATAAATAAAAACCCTAGAGGTAAGCGTTTGATTATTGCCATCACGGTTCCTTAAGAACACTTATACACATTGGAAATACTGACTTAAAACAGGTGCTAACCAATAAGAAAATAGTAGTGATTTAAATTCGTGCGGAATATAACACAACGCTCAGAATAACCCTCTATAAGTAGTGTGTTAGAAAATATAATTAATGATTAAGCATGAATAAATAATACCTTAAATGTTTCACTAACCAGACAAATGAAGCCCCACAGAGTGGGGTTCGCAGGCACAGTGCAATTAATAGCTTAAATGAACTGTACGCGCGTATGGCTTTAAGTGACTATTTGCTTTTGAAACAGAGCTTACTTTTATTTGCGATTGTAAAACCCCGCGCTCGAGTAAATAGTTTTCTATAAAAGTAGCGCGTGACATTCCAAGCTTGAAATTGTAATTAAAGGACCCCGAATCATCACCGGCGCCTTGCAATAAAACAAAATGACTAGGATTAGCGGTTAAGTGGGCAATGTGTGGCGCGAGTTGTTTAGCCATAGTCTTAACATTGATTGGTTCCGCTGCATCAAATTCGAATTCGACAAAATGAAAGGTGGGTTTATAAGGTTTGGTTGCTACTTTAACCACACTTTTTTGTTCTTCTACGACAATCGTGTTTGAACAGGCTGAGGCTAATATAGCCAAAGATATAATAGAGAGACTTTTAAACATGTTCAGTTGTCCTATAAGTTAATTTCAACAGTAACGGGTGGGTAACACAGGCCTGCTTCAGCACAACCGCGATAAGAAACACTAAACGTAGTCTGTTTAAGGGCTGATTTAGCGAAGTGTGCTGCAGCATGCGTTTTAATAATCATAGTGGTACCGAAATATTCATCATGGGTTGAAACGGGCGTACTGGTAAATTGAAGTGCGTCTTCAGAGATTTCATTTACTTTAATGGTGTCTTGATAAAGATAATAACCAGGAGCAACATCCCACGTTAGTTTAACGTCAGTATCTGTTAAGTCATATGAGAGTATGAACGCCTGTTCGTGGTGTAAAAAGGTTGGTTTTTCAGTTGGTAAAGCCGTATCTATATTTAGGCTGGCGCTGGTGGCCAACATAATAAGCGATGCGGAGAGAATAGAGGTAAGCATGTAAACTCCAATAAGCATTTAATTAGTGTATAGGTGAATAGTAAAGGGATTAACACAGAAGCTAAAAAAATAGAGATACCAAAAAGGGGGGCTGTAAAATTTAAAGTCGTTGAGTAGGAAGAGTAAACTAGTGTTACAAATTAAGGGAATGAAATTGAATGGTTCTATATATATGACTACAACATACATGTTATTGACAGACAAGGTGAAACAGCTTTACCCTTCGGGTAGCTGTTTATTTCATATATCTTTCCCTTTCCTGATACGCCACTAATGCCACGCTCCAAAGAAAAAAAAAGAAAATAATAATAAATAAAAAGAAAATAAACACGCTATCAGGGTAAGCCAAGCTAAATATTATACAAAAATGTGTCAGAGCGCGTATTAGGTGGTATATAATATGTGCATGTTGTAGTCATTATTGGACAGTAAGAGGCACTATGGAACAACTAATCAAAACAACGCGGGGCGATTTTAAGTTTCAATACAATGAAGTGCTTAATGCTGTAGATGCTCTAACCTGCGCACTTAAAGAAAATACTGACTCTATTGGTGCAGATATATTCGTCCTACCTACCATCACTGAAGACATAGCCAAAACTCGAAGCTTGGTACAGTCTCGCATTCGTTTGAAATTCAATGATGAACATCAACAAGCTCTTTTAGATGCACCGTTTGATGTTATTCACCAAACCGGCATTGAGGCTATCCGTAAGACGATTACGCATATCGGTAAGTTTCGCGCACAACACAATGAATCAACTCGCTATTCAATCAAATTACCGGGCCTGATCAATATCCAATGCGACTTTGCGTATATGCAAAGGTTGGCCACTTTATTTGATAGCCTCAATGCAGAGAAGGTGAAACTCAAAGGTGTTATTCACCGCTTGGCTAAATCAGTTGATCAACGATTTGAAATTGTTCACGACGCAGAACCTGGGCTCATATTTCCAATGGCAACACGAACACACCCTGTCTTTATTCAAAAGGATATTTTGAGTGCGCGTTTTTCATGGGAACATAAGTCACAAATTAAAACGCTAACTAAGCAGCAGGTGATTGAGAAAATAGACCGCTCTTTGGCGTATGCACCTAACCATGGCAATAGTACAGATTCGCGAGCAGGCTTTGAGCTTCACATTCAAGAAGAGCGTAAGCTTATCAGTCATTTCACAAGTAACACGCTATTTAACATAACTAGGAAAGCACCTGCAACGCCGATTTTGAAATTGCGCTTCAACGAGCCTAAAAACCCGAATAATAGCGGTACGGAAATGACCCTCAGAAAAGATTTACACGCGCATTCGCCTGTTTTCTTAATTAACTGTGTTGATACGTTTAAATTTAAACCGTTGGGAGATTATGCTGGTAGAAAAGAGGTGGTTAGCAAAGTAGAGCCATTAATACCGCGTCTACACATTTACTTGAAAGAAAAAAATCAGCAGTAAAGCAATTGTGCTTTACTGCTATTACAAATATGTTTACTCCAGTCCATAAAAATCTTTCCATGTTGTGAACTGAGTATAATAATAATCAGGCGCACTCGGTAACTCTGCTGGTCTATGGCCTTGCCTTGAAAGCCAACGCCAATCATAAGCGTTTTTTAAACCATGCTCTACACGGACGCTTTTTGCCAAGGCTTTTGCTTCATCCCATTCTAAAAAACGGGACGCTTTAGGCGCAAGAAACAGATCCCAGCCTTCAAAATCCTTGTAGTAAGCCTGTGGAGAGCTAGGGAAAGAACCCGGTAACTTATCTTCCTTCACAACCTTTTTCCACTGACGTATCGAGGTTACGTTGTATTTTCGCACCAATTGCTTTAGATCTTCATAAGACATTACATCGCGTTCATCTGTGTTTATTTTTTTTGGCTGTTCTTCAGCCTGTATTTCTTCACTTAGTCTTTGCCCGAGTTTAAGAAGCTCTTTAAAGTTGCTGATCTCTTTAAAATACATCATTGGATTAGAGGGAATATCTGCTGGACGACCTTGCAATCCATTAAACTGGCCGTTACACAACTTTTGAAAATCTGTTGCAGAACGAATACCCATCTGAAAAAGCTTTACTGCAGCTTCCTCTAACCCTAGTTTAGATATTGAGTTTGTCGATGGCATTATTTATATACCTTAAATTATATTAACTTACGTCTAGTCATGCATTTTCGCAATTTTTAATGCACTCAAACTTAATAATAAGCGATTTAACGAATAAAATCTAACAAGCACTGTAATGTTTTTTCATGTAATCAAATTAACTCACTGAAATATAATAATAGTTCTCATTACATCAAACCTTAAATCTTTTGAATCCAAAAATTAAAGATTAAATGAAGAATTTGACTTCGATAAACTTCTCTCTTAGATCAACCATAGCTATCTTAAAGCAAAAATTGTTTTTAGCCGAAACTTACAGAGCCTATTTTACCCATGTGTAAAATTTCATGACTCAAATACCCTGTTTTATAATATTGAAAATTTAAGGAGTAATTATGAACAGAACTTATTATTTATTTTCGATATCACCACCTGTGCGAGCTATACTTATCATTTTAATGAGTATAGGCGTATTGTGGCCATTAATGATGCTCCACTACTTCTCAGGCTATCAAGATACGCCACCTAATGACCTTGCTATACCAACTTTTCTTTCATTGATTGTGCTATTAGTGCGAATGAAGGTATCAAATACGTCACTATCACTGACTATTTTCGGTTTAACGTTCCATCATATTGACGCGTTTATTGTGACAACCAGGCAAGAGGGTAAGCTGCATCGTATCTTTATAAAGGACAAAAAGAATGAAACACTAAAATCTACATTCTTTTTACTTAATCATATTCCTGTGGAGCTGGTGGAATACATTAATGAATAATGTCAG
This sequence comes from Pseudoalteromonas sp. NZS71, assembly GCF_015864715.1. Lineage (NCBI taxonomy): Bacteria > Pseudomonadati > Pseudomonadota > Gammaproteobacteria > Alteromonadales > Pseudoalteromonadaceae > Pseudoalteromonas > Pseudoalteromonas sp. NZS71. The sequence goes on from NZ_JADYWS010000015.1 coordinate 10,862, forward strand.
CTACTACTCTCAGTCAATCGTGGGCTTACAATCAGGTAAAGTGCTTGCATGTGAATTATTAATACGTCGTCAGTTGACTGTCGTTCAGAATAGCAAGCCATTTTCATCGAATTTTTTTATTGATAACTTGGTCGAATTAACAAATCTGAAAATAACTGCCGTAAAAAAAATAGCTGAACAGCGTAATGTATGGGTTTTCATGAATTTTTCCCGTTGTGAGATTGCTAACATTTCTTTTAATCTTTGCAGTAACCAGCTATCAAAGTTATTAGCTCACACACAAATAGTAATAGAAGTGACTGAGTGTGAAGCCAAACACAATGAAGTTATATTTGAGAAGAATTTAGCTAATTTGAAAAAGCATGGATTTCAAATTGCTATCGATGATTACGGGGTAGGGTTATCTAATATTGAATCGTTAAATTCTATAAACCCAGATTTTGTAAAATTGGATATATCGTTAATACAAAAAGCGACAACATCAAAAGCTAACGCTATTAAATTCTATCGCTTAGTCGATTTAATTAGAAACAGAGGGCATAAAGTAGTTATTGAAGGGATTGAAACAAAGGAGCAGTTATTGATTGCAAAGAAAACTAGAGCTGAACTTGCCCAAGGTTACTTGTATCATCATCCCGAAATAATAGTGTAGATCAGTATTTTACTAACAAGTTATTTGAATTGAAATTCATACCGATTTAGCCTGTTAAACGTACATTAAACAGGCTAAACATCTTCGCCTAGGCATTTTTATAAGCAAACCAGATCATAAATTTACCAACGAACCTTGTTATCTTCCTTGTAACTAATCACAACTATTTTTCTTAGCTCGTTAACAGGATCATTCATTATTCTCGTTAATTCTTCAGCACCATAGTATTTTTTTGGATATATAATTACAATTTCACCATCCTTATAGTCCGAAGCATATGCATACCATTTTTTCTTATATGAAAGATCTAATTGATTAAATATCGGCTCGTCTATGCAGGTATTGCTAGATATTTTGTTAGTTGAACTTGTATTTTGAAAGAAAAATGCATTTACAAGCGCCATACAGCTCTTTGAGAGCTTTTTATAAAACTTACTCCCGTACTTAATAACCAACCCTTTATCGTCTACATCAATAGCTATGGGCTCCAATGAATTGAAATAAGGGGTGATGTACTTATTTAAAACATAACTTTCATAATCAATCTGTAATAATGATTTCACCCGCATTGAATCTTCATAACTATTACGCATATACAAAACGTTATAAACCGTGTCCAACATCCCCATTTCACTACTTGCAGCGGTAAAATCGTATTCTGAGTTAACCTTTAAAACTTTATCCAAGTTTTCATATGCTTTTCGTAACTGTTTTTTTAAAGCGTCATTCTTCAGAAGGCTACCGAATACATGCTCACTTATATCCGTATTTTGAGTGACTTCTAGCTTACTGGTTAAAGTCTCAGCCTCGTTATCCCAATATTCGTTCAACACTGTAATATTTAAAGCGGCTGCTGATAAAGCGGTAACTTCTCTGCTGTATTCACCGATCGAGTTTATTTTTTCACTGCCGGAAACTAATACTGGTACATTTTTGGCCGAATACCAGCGAGCTTCCAACTTTACCTTTTCTCTAACCTGATGCTCAGTAAGGCCGATAGTTGAAACACTCACTTCAATTTGCTTTGCTGTTGCGTTGAAATGAATTAAACCAAGTAGAGCGACTGCAAACGTATATTTATTCATAACCAAAGCCTATCTTTAAAATTTTTAACATAATAGCAATTTTGACAATTCGCGCGACCGTTTAGAAAAAAGCCCTTTCGGGCTTTTTTTGTTATTTCTGTTTCACATAGTCAATACCGGATATATCACCATAGTCCTGTAATTTAGAACTAAATCCATCATTGAAAAATGCATTACCATCGGAATTAACGTATACATTACCAATTGGATCATCGGCAGAACCAAACGAACCGACGCGAGTATATTTTTCACCTGAGTCTGTTTCAAACTCTTTAGGGCCAACTTCATTATCAGTTAAAAACTGCATAGCATCTATTGGTAGTTCCTCTACATCTGACTCACTAGTTATTGGTGTTTTAGATGAGATTTGTGCATCAACACCGTCAGTTGTTGTTTCTATTTTTTCGCTAATAGGTACATTGTTTTTACTTCCAGCTTCTATATGAGCACCAGTGTCTACGTCTCCTGTATTTTCACTCATCATTGAATGTGGTGCAGGATGCGCATCTAAACTAGTTTCTTTTGGTGTATCTGTACCGCTAACAGCGTCACTTTCATCTAACATTTCAGATTGTTGATCTGCATTGCCGGTAACATCATTGCTTGTCGCTGGTGGCTCTTCGTTTACATCGCTAGGCATAGACTGTGTACCTGGGTCTAAGTTAGCGTTATTAGCAATGTCAGCTTGTGGCTTACTTTCATTACCACTTTGCACATCTTCATTTCTTTCACCTTTAGTTTCTAATTCCTTTTTTTGTACATCATTAACTTGTTGGGTCGCATTACTCTGAGCTAATGAAGGATCATCACCCGTATTCAGCGGTGCATTGCTTGTAGTAGCATCATCAGCTTTCACGTTTTGCCCATTATCAGCTGGTCCACCATTTAATGTGTTCTCACTGTCAACCTGAGCATTGTCAGCTTTTGGTTGAGTAGCATCATTCACTTGCTGTGTCGCGTTAGCTTGAGTAGTTGAAGCCGTAGCACCCGTATTCAGCGGTGCAGTGCTTGCAGTAGCAGCATCAGCTTTCACGTTTTGCCCATTATCAGCTGGTTCACCATTTAATGTGTTCTCACTGTCTGCCTGAGCATTGTCAGCTTTTGGTTGAGTAGCGTCATTCACTTGCTGTGTCGCGTTAGCTTGAGTAGTTGAAGCCGTAGCACCCGTATTCAGCGGTGCAGTGCTTGCAGTAGCAGCATCAGCTTTCACGTTTTGGCCATTATCAGCTGGTTCACCATTTAATGTGTTCTCACTGCCTGCCTGAGCATTGTCAGCTTTTTGTTGAGTAGTCTCATCCACTTGCTGAGTGGCGTTACCTTGAGCAGTTGAAGCAGCAACTCCTGTATTTAGCGGCGTATTACCTGTACCAACATCAGTAGCTTTCACATTCTGAGCGTTCAGAGCTTGATCACCATTTAATGAGTTGTCATTGTCAGCCTGAGTATTGTCTGCTTTTGGTTGTGAAGTATAACCATCAATAGAAGAAGTATTTCTTGGGACAGAAGAAGAACTATCCACGCCTTGTATCTGTTTTTCTGCCGCTTCATCGCTTACTTTTGACTGATTAGCGTTAGTTTGTGAATTTACATAATTCAATAGACCAGGAACACCAACTGCGAATGCTGATACACCAGTAGATAGTGGTATTTCGCTATTATCAAACTGAGTAGTATTTGTAGATCCTTCAGGTGCTTTAAGCGATTTATCAGTAGTTTTACTAGTCGAATTTACACTATTTGGCTCTTTACTCTCTATAGGTGACATGTAAGCATCACCTTGCTTATAGGAATAACCTTTGTCCTTTTCATTTTGATAAACAAATGAACCATCTTCATTTTGTGATTGTAAAGTAAATCTACCGTTATCAGTCTTGAATGTTGCTACAGGAGATTGACTAGAGCTTACTTCCATTGGTACATCAACATTACTTGTCTTTTGTATTTCATTCCCGTCAGAATACGGTGAAAGGGATGATAGCCCTTGCTCTTTATAAGCAACGCCAGCTTGGTCAAGCATTTCATTCATATTCTTTTTATATTCGACTAGGTTGCCCTGATCAGGTAAAGAATTTACCGAAGCCCTTAATTCATCCGAATTCTCATGTACGCTTCTTAATAAGTTATTATCTCCACCACTTAGCATTACTTTTTTCGCTAGGTCAGATGTAAATTCACCATTTCTACCACCTACAAGTGATTCGTTATCAAGCAATGCTGGTAAGTTAGCTACAGCAGAATGAGCGTCATAACTTGTCGGATTAGATTGGATAATATTGGCAGCTTTATCTTTGAACGAATTTAAAGCTGAACCTTTATAATCACCGTCCTTTCCGTAATTTATACCGGAACCAAAGAAGCTATCTTTGTCGGCTCTATCAATACCATTTTTGTATGATTGATTTTTACTTTCTAAGTCTATCTGTGATGTTTCATAAGCGAATCGTCCACCAACAGTACCACCTTTACCGGCCATCAAGCCCACTGCATCTATAGCGGACGCGTGACTAAACCCTTCTTTACCACCCATATCCATTACATCGTTAATATCGCGACCTAGCGCTGTTTTACTTAACGCTTGCTCTCCAGCTTTAAATGCTAATGTAGAACCGCTAAATTCATCTAACTCGCCAGCACCTAAACCTACAATAAAAGAGTCGTTGCCAGATTGTGTATTAGTCAAATAATCAGCTGCATGTGACATTTGTGCTACTGATTTCATATCATCAAATGAAGCTGTGCCGGTATTCACGCGACCAAACATATCTTGGATCTCAGAAGGCGATTTTGTATTCAATGCTTGAGTACCTTCATAAACACTCTTTTCGTCATAGCCTAATTCAGCAGCTCTATCAGCAGCAAATCGAGCAAATTTATCTTCTCCTTCAATCTGCCCGAACGCCCACATTGCACCGTTTAGCTCTCCGCTTTTAATTCTATCGATTACATCTTGTTGGTCACCACTTAATAAAGTATGACCTTCAACACGTTTCATTGCATCAGCTTGTTTTTCAGTCATTGCCCCGTATTTTTCTTTTGAATAGTCACTTTCAGAAGGAATATCATTTTTAAAAGGCTTATCAATCTTGGACGTTTTAATCGCATTTTCGGCCTGTTTAGCATTAGAAGTATCTGTATCTAATCCTAGTAACTCAGGGGAAGCATTTTTTATCACGCCACCATCTGCTGTAGTTTCATCAAGTTTACGGTAAGAGTCATTCATCATACTTAGCGCATTAAGCTGAGATGGTGTTGCGCCATTTGATTGGCCATTGTCGGATACAACTTGGCTCCAATCAGCAAGCATATCTGCTTGGCTGTTAACTTCATCGATAGACTGCGGTTGTTTTGCTAATGTGTCGTCAAGTATAGACAGCATACCTCCGTAACCTGCTTGCGCTGGACCTGCTAACTCAGCGCCTTCTTTTTGATATTTATCTTTGAGGTAATCTTTTTTACTATCAACTGTGCCACCAGCATCATTACCCACTAATGATTTAACTTGATCGTCGGATAGACCATCAATATAAGTATCTAAAGCTTTGCCATCTACAAGGGGTGCTAAAGCTTCATTATTTAGCGCTTGGCTAAATTTAAGACCATTACTTGAGTTGTACATTGCACCTAAGTTAGTTGAAAGTTCTCGTGATTGTGCAATTTGCTCTTGTAATTTATGCCCTTTATTTAAACTTTCTTGAAAACTTTCGCTTTGTTGATTTGATTCGGAAATATTGTAAGCACCTTGCTCACTATTAGTTGTTTGCCCCTTATGGCTTTCTGCTACATCTTCAAGAAGCTTTTGGGCTGAACTATCCTTTATACCAAATTTAGTCATATCCATATTTGATAAATTTGTTGAAACGCCTGCGTTCAAACCAAGCTTACCAGGAGTAGGAGTATCACCTACCGCAGAAAAACCTTTAGGCGTATTAACGCCGCCCCCTACTGAAACTCCTGCTTGCCCCATAATTTGGAATGCGGCTTGGCTAGCAGCATCCGAAGAAATACTTTGCCCTTCTTCAAGTGACTTTTTCAATGCAACGGTTTTTTCGGCCGTATTCATATCTCCCCAAGTCTTGTTTTTTGATCCTGCTACTACATCTGCGTTTTGTTCAAGCGACGCCATAGCAGTAGATGCAGTCTGCTCATATGCTTGGGTTTTTGATTGAACATCTTTCTCGGCAATGGATGTTGAATTACCTAATGAATTATTAATACCAGAATCTATATTTACGTTTGCAAAACGACCCGAATCACTTGATTTCACGTTAGCTTCAATAGCTCCAGTGCCAGCGTTGTATGTATTGCTGTGCGTACCCATACTTTGCGCACCATCAGACCATGAACTTGATAATCTTGGGGCCATATTTGTACCATCAACACTGCCTTTACCAGTTGGGTTAACAGAACTCATAACACCCATTAGTGAGTGAACACCACCGTAAAGTAAAAACATTGCAAGCATTGGAATTGCAGCAGTTAAAGCAGAAGCAACACCTAAGAAGCCCTCTACTTCAGATATTACAGCGGGCATAGCTCCCATTGAAAATGGGTCCATCTGTGCGAAACTAGTTGATACTGAAAATGCTTTTTCTGCTGCTTTATATGTAAATAAATCAACAAAAACCTTTATGAAACCCCATAAATTGACGAACAAGATGAGGTACATGTATTTACCTATCATGGCGAAGCCAGCCCCGCCCATAACAGATAATAGGATCATTACAGGGCCTATAAAGAACGTAAACATTTCAAAAACAGAAATCATTGGAATCATGTAGTTCATGAACAAAGAGCGTTCACCTGCTTGCTCATACAAACGTTTTTGCATTGACTCAAAAACCATTTTATTAACCCACGGGCTATCTTGACCTTGTAGAGCCTCGTAAGTATGAAAAGCAAGAAAACGACCAGCCATTATTTCATATGGATTAGGGCTGGCCATACCGCCACCAGTCAAAAGGCTATATGCAGCAGTTATAGAAGGACCATCAACGCCGCGCGCTTCATAATAACTAGAAACCATAGTAGGGAATTTGCCCGTATTTACATGGGCATAGATTTTGTTATAGGCCAAGTCACACGATAGATACTCTCCATCTGGACTATTATTTAAAAATATTCTCGTGTAGTAGTCAGGGTATGTAACCTTAATTTTATCAATTACCTTGTCTAAGCGAGCTGCATCTAGTCCACCCATGTTCCCATTTGGATTACCTGTACTTAATAGCTGGTCAGGTATATAGCAATCATTTATATAATTTTTGATAGACGTTTTAAAGTCGTATTGTCCCGGGTGATCTAAGGAGTTTATAACGGGAGACATAGGAATAGAATGGAGTCTTACAAGTGCTCCTAATGGGTCTGCGGGTGCATTACTGCCCATTGAAGGTGTTGTGAAGTTATTGGCAGCTATATCACGTAAGCCACCTATTAAATTCGTACCAGCCCAAGAAGGAACAGCTACTAAGAAAGGTACATTTGAGACAGTTCTAACGTCAAGCGAACTAGTTGAAACTGATTGTAGATGAACAGTAAAACGTGGGGATAGGGGACCTACAAACATAATAAAGCCCATAACGCCGAAGACAAACTCTTTAAAAGGGTAAGGTGAGCGCTCTGGATCTAAAATATACTTAAAGTATGATAAAAATAGAGTTAGGAATATTAAAATCCCTGCACCTGTTTGTATTTGCTCGTAAGTCGAACCAGCGTTAAACATACGAGCTACAGCAACAAGAGTATCATTCGCAAACTCTAAATCACCTTGTAAATAAACATTTAAGTCCATATATCACCCTTTAGTCTGTTTGGTTATAGCAGAGATTTGCACTACTGTTTGGAGGGCTTGGGTGCTCTCTGTATTACTTGCATATATCTTATCGCTTACAAGCTCATACTGTTTGCTAAAGTCTCTGTATGCAATTTCATACTCCTTTTTTAAAGATGTGCCTGAGTTATACATATTTTCTTTAGCCGAAGCGGTCATTGCATAAACTTTGCTGACCTGATTAAAAACTTCGTCGTTAATTTGTCTCAACAACAATGTAGCTGCATAATTCGCAATATCGTCTATGTTTATATGGTTCTCTTTAGCAAATACTGCCCAACGTACATATGGGAAAGTGAATATTTTAGCAAAGCGCTTCTCCTCTGCGTTAAGAGGTGTTTGACTTAAATATTTAGCAAAAATACCAGGGCTACCGGCTTCTCCAACAAGTCTCGCTTTTACTACCATTTCTAATGGAGTAAAGCTCACTGTTTCTGTTTCAACATTTAAGCAGCGATAATCGCCTCCAGTTGGGATAGTTTCATTTCCACAGCTTCTAATTTTTATCGGTACAGCTGTTTTCCCAAAAATGAAATCAGAATAATTAGCAGGTCCAGTGTTATCAACTCCCGGTTCTGAATCTACATCAGTCGCACCATTTTCAAACTTAATAACTTTGGTACCCAATAAAGTCATTAACATAGACGCCATTTTTTTCTTCTGCGTATCACCTTTAAACTCAAGCGCATCCAAAAAAGGCGTTGCTGAAGTTGGGTTTAGTAAGGTAACCGCTTGATAGACTGAGTTACCTTCAAGAGTTAGTTTTCTGGTATTTAAATCTTTCTTTTCATTTGTATTTTTATCGCCAAGAATAGACCCCGCCCAGCTAGTAACAGAACCGACTTTTGAGGCCATATCTGAACTAATAAGACTTTCTTGCATTACCAACCTATCTTCACCAACATATTCGTTATTAGCTAAGAAGGTTTGAGATTCAGCGCAGGCATTTCGAGCCAGTTCATTAAATCGCTGTAATTTGTTTTGTAAGTTCTCCATTTCTGCAGCACATGTTGAGCAGATATTATTAATTGCTAGTTTAAAAAAGTACGCAGCTGCACCTTGAGCAACAGCTCTACCAACTTGAACTAGCTCGTCGCCTGATATTAGACCAAACGAACCTCCATATAGATCTACGCCGCCACAACCTACTGACATAGATGGGCTTTCTAATGATACAACATCAATTGTAGGCTGATTCCAACGAGCAGAAAATTGACCTAACCCCCAGTTATTGCCACTAGCAACGTCAACTTGATATGGACCTAAATCATTTTGATACGAATCAAATAAGTCTTTCATTCCTGCATTAGCATTTTGAGAGCTTGTTAATATGCATAAGCTAACAAAAATTCCAATTCTTTTTAATTTCATCATTATTCCCCAGAAAGAGAGTTAAACAGTTGAGCACCTACTGGCTTAGAATCAGCTAATTTCGCTTTTAGTATTTCAGCTAAATAACCAGGATCATTCTCAATTAATTCTGCATCCGCTAACATAGTTCCATCCGTATCGGTCAGCACATTTATCTCCCGAACGTTTTGAGTTTGTTGATACTGTTCATCGGTAATTACATTTTTTAAGCGGGCGGATAAAAGAATACGGTCTTGCATTAGAGGTAATGTAGTTAAGCCTTCACCTATTTTGGTAAAACCGGTACCGTCATTAAGAGCCATAAACATGGTTGGTGTGAACTGAACGCCAAAGCGTTGAGCAACATTTGTTTTATCAACCACAACTTCAATATCTTCCATGCCGGGCAATACTGAACCATCCATTGAGATAGCAAGTACATTCATACCGAAGCGTATTTTTAATTCTTTTAATAACGGAAGTTGTTTTTTGCAATAGGCGCAATTAGAGGAGAAGAAAAACCATAAATGAGATTTTTCATTGATTGCACTAATAACATTGCTTATCGCTTTTTTAGTGTCATCTTTAAATACGTTTAATGAAAACGTGGACATAGGGCGACGTTTTGATTCATCTAATTCAGATTCGAACTGATTAAATTCCGTTGTTTTAGTTGCAAATCGTGAGCCCATATCTAGCATGTAACGCTGAACATACATGTATCGTGCAATGTTTTCCCTCGTTGGGTTATTAATTGCAACTTCTTGATATTCTGGTATTTTTGATCTGAGCCAAGCAACATCTAAGCGCACTTTTTCTTCTTTTTTCTCTTCTTCTGGCTTAGTTTCAGCTGCAGGTGCTGCCTGTTTTTCTTTTTCTGGCTCATTTTCAGGTTCTACTGGTGGATCTTCAAACCAATACCAACCTCTGTACTTATCGCCATAAAAAGGAGAGTTTGTTGAAGTTGATGATGCAGCTGAAGCGTTAAAGCAATTTGCAAGTAGTAAAGTAGCTAATATAGTGTTTTTCAAAATGACCCCCAATATTCAATTGAGCCATTTTCTTATTTATATAGGAACTTTTGAAATAATAGAGAGTACAAATATGCTACCTCTAAACATTCAATCGTCTAAAAAAGGAGGGGGATAGTTAACTGAAGAAATAAAAAAGAGGCTAATGAGCCTCTTTTATAAATTATAAAAATTGACTTGGAATTTCACACAATGAAATAGAATTTACATTACCGACATCTGAGATTTTTTGAATAAAACGCTTAGTATTACTTGCTTGCTTAAATTGATGCCATGGAGAAGAAAATGACATTTGTTTATAGTACAGCTCCACGCTTTGTGATAAATAAGCCTTAGTTTTTAAGAGTTCATCTGCCACATCACCTTTTAGGCGAGAACATGTAGCCTTTACATTTACGTGATTGAAATCAAAATCAAATCCTGACAAACTTTTATCTAAGTTAGCTACTATTAAAGCTAAATATTTAGGTTTATCTTTTTGAATTAGCACACCCGCAAGATAATGCTTTTGTTCAGCATTATTGTTTGACCCAACATTAATTAGCGAAGCCTGTTCATCACCTAGTAAGTTAACAAAATTAATGCTTATTTGTGACTTATTAGGAATCATTGGATCAAGCCATTCGCCGGCCTGCAAAGGTAGTGAAGCAATAAGAAGTAATGATAAAAAAGTTTTACGCATAAAAAACCAACACCTTGGCACTTGAAATTGCTACTAGTATTGGTTTTCAAATATTAAAAATCAAATTTTTTAAATGCGTCTCTTACATTAACTTTTAAACTTGTTGTCGCTGAGGTAAATTATCATGCATTGGAACATCAGTTATCTGATCTTCAAATAGCTCATGTTTCTCACGTTTAGCCTTTGGAGCTTTCGCACCAGTAATTTGGCACGATGCACAAAGGTTTATATCAGAGTTGTCATCATAATGAACTACATAAGACTTAGAACAACAAGCACATGAGGGCATAATACCAAGTAGCTGTTCACGTACTAGTGGGAAAAAGTAAAATATACGAGTAGGGTGAATTTTTGAGTTTGGGTACAATGCATTATAAGCATAGTACATATTCAGTAATTGAACACCAGTTATAGGTCTGTCGAGCTGGGTATCTTTATACATTTTTTTATATAACGATAAAATTCTGTCGGCCATCAACCGCCCTTCAGTATCTTTTACCCAACCCCCTTGACCACGACGAAATTGTCTAGAAAAAGGGAGGTCTTTCCAAAAGTGTTTAATGTTGTCTTTTCGTCTATGAGACAAAGCAAGTAGGATCTTCTTCTCAGTACCTAACACTGCTAAAGCGCATATTGCAATTTCATTTTTATAAATATTAGTCAATGATATAGACATTCTATTTAACCTCAGAAGCAAATATGTGGTCTATTGACCCTGCTTTTGGCTTGTTTTTTGTCATACTAGCAATAGCTTTAGTTAGGTCACTTGGTGAGCACGCTAATTGGAATAAAGGAAGGCGAGAATCTGCATTTTTTAAACATGCAATATCTTGAACATGTGTACTTTTAAGGGCTTCTACAAGTTGTGAATCAATGCCAATGACACCCTCAATATCGCAATCAAAATCAATAAGTGACTTAATAATTAATAACAGCTCCACATTACAATTAAAGTAGTTATTAATTTGCTCAGCAAGGTTGTTAGCATTTTCTAGCATTGCTCTAGTTCCGTTTAAAATTATTCAATGAATTTGAATTATAGATTCATAAAAGGAACATCTCAATAAAAATAACGTCACCACTTGTGACTAGGGGTGGGTTAATTTTTAATTTAAATTATAAATACTAATAGATTCAATGCTTAATGAGACATTAACTTAAAACATTTAAAATAAAAAAAATTAAATTACATTTATTTTTCAAAGCGCTTTATAAAATGCCCATCCTAAAGGATTGGATGAGCAGTTATTTAATCAGGATTTCCATTTGAATCTGTAAAATTAAAATCAGAATCGTCAATGTACCTGCCCAAGTAAGGTACGAGGTCAAGTTGGTCTTCATCTTCCTCAACTTGTTCTACAGACTCAATTTGGGTTTGTTCTTCAGGCTTACTTTGAGTTTTTTCTACAGCATTAGAGGCTTTGTTCAAACTACTGCTAACCAAAGAGTGATTCGATTGGTTAACTGATAATTTTACCTCGCCCCCATTATTAACTAGACTCTCAAATAACAAACCTTGAATGGCTAATCTAATTAACTCATTAGGATAGCCAGATAACTGAGAATCATTGACCAAATGAACCCCAAGTTTACTTTCTCTTTTTATTCTCGCTGTTACTTTAATTATACTACTCATAGGTTAACCTCTAACGACTTGTTTGCCTGCGTAGAACAACCCCTCAACAACGGTAGTTAAATTATTTTCTAGTACAATCATTTTGTGATGTGGGTATTGCGCTCTAATAGCAGGTTCAAACGTTTTAATAGGTCCACCAAATAAAACAAAATAATCAATGTCATCACCGCTACCTACAATATTTCTTACATAGTTTGCAGCCGTACTTGTAGAACTATTTATATTCCCCGTTACGTCATATTCAATACCAAGATCATTATCTTCTTTTTTGCAAATTGGAAATGGGTATTCGTAACCTCTAACCTTTAGCTTTCCATTTTTTTTCCAGAAAGCATCATCCACTAAGCGCCTTGATAGGTTGTTAGTTAATGAAAAAGCTTTTGATAGGGTCGGTATTATCTCATTCAACACAGTTGAAAAGCCGTTCTCAGTTGCACCACTTCTTTTTTCTATTGGCGTTAGTCCACGAGATGTACATACATCTAGTGTTAAGTATCCGGCATCGATACAAACAACGTTTGCTGTTTTAAAGTTTTTTTCAAACTCTTGTTTAGGTAGACTTGTCGCATAAGAGACTAATCCAGCAACAGGTTGTGGCAACACCATAGTCTTTTTAACTATTCGTTGCTTACCGCCTTTGAAATCATGCACACCTTCAGTTAGCTTTATAAGCTCATTTTTTTTGGACCAATGATTAACTGGTAGGCCAACAACAAGCAAATCAATAACACGATCATGCATTAGAGAAAGACTGCCTTTTAATAATGCTTTATATTGTTTGGAACCAACATAATGATCACTTAAAACATCATCAGAATCTTGAGCACTTAAATAAGCATCCGGCCCAACTTCAAAAATGTCGCCATCAATATCTACTTCTACCGTTTCACGCTTACCAATCCCCATATCGGCTTGCCCAATTCGGCTCTCATTAATTCGCCCAACAGAAGAGCTAAACGTTTTTATCACTGGCTTATCGTCACCCGACACAGTAAAACTTACTGTTCCGAACCCAACCTCAGCAGCTCTCACTATCTTCTTAGCCATTCTCTACACTCCTATATTTATTGTTCAGGCAGAGAATACACCCAGTAATTAAAAGCTTTAAATATTAGAGCACCCCAAAATGACACCTCTAAGCTTTAATTATGGAACTAATTAGCTATTTTGAGTGAGCGAAAACTAAAAACACAGTCAATACCAAAGCCACAGAACAAAATGGGCATAAAACCGGCATGAAAGCGGCGTAATATGGAAATGCGCAGTTTATGGTATTGGAGATGTCAATCGCTTATAGGCAAGTGGTATGAAAACGGCACTAAAGCGGCACAATATGGCACTATATTATTTATTATATTGGGTAGGTCGGTTGTTTACCGGTAGGTGGCAAAAAAACGGCACAAAAACGGCGCAACATGGCAATACGTAGGGATTAACGATAAGTAAACAACATATAGTTCTCATGCTGCTTTTATTTATGAACAGCGCTACTCGTTTAATATTTCCATCTTATTAAATGCATTAACGCTCTAACAAAGTGAGCCTCATTTCTGCTTTATTGGTATAGCCAGCATTATGATTGAGATGCTGAACGATAAAAAACTCGCATATTTATAATATAAAACTAAGACTATTACGCCTCAATAATTTAGAACCATAAAAATCTAAAGTCTAAAACCGCCCTCAATTAATAGGGTGCGATTTTTTTTACGCCCATTTTTAGGGCATTACCACTAGTCTCAAAGATATAAATTAATTAAAACTACCCTCAATTAATAGTGCATTCCCCCAAAACCTACCCCCAATGGCGCAACTCTATTTATTTAGAGGAAATACGCTAAATTTCATGCTTCTTAAAATAAAAGTTTACAAAATAATAAATCAGCAAAAAGAAAAGAAACCGCCCTCAATTAATAGGGAGAGATATTTTTTGCGCCCATTTTTAGGGCAGAATATTAAATTAAACTAATAAAAATAATTAAATGCGCCCTCAATTAATTAAGACCTCACTCAAAACGCCCATTGCGGGCATTTGCCTAATCAATCTTAACTTACCAAATAAAACACGAAATAAACAAACCTCTAAAACTTAATTATCCCCTTAATTAATTGGGGGCAGCTTTTGCAAAACCGCCCGTTTAGGGGCAGTTTGAGAAAACTGCCCTCAATTAGATTTTAGGGCATCAATAGTAAAAGAAAACCTCACCGGAAGGTGCTCGAAATTTACAACATGCATTTATACCCTCTGTATTTTTTTTCTCTTACAGATAATTACGCGAAAATAACAACAAGACAGAAACAAGAGTTTAAAAAAATGAACCAAGATGCATTTGAAGTACGGCAGTATTTAACTGATAAAAAGGACGACCTAGCTTTAAAGCTTGATTCGTTAGTGGATGGGTATTGGTGTGCTTGGCGAGACATGAATAGACAAATCATAAGTCAAGCCGCTAATCCAGACCGAACCGATAAAGTCGGCAAGGTTGCACCGAGCATTCGCATATACAAAACCAAAAACCACAACCGAGTAACACTCAGGTGGCGAATTTACGAAAATAGTTGGGCAAGGCTGAATGTTGCTAAAAGCAATAAGCAGACGCTTCGCTACGCAAAAGAACTCAAGCGGAATAAAGATGGCACCACAAGTCGATTCCAATTAGTAAAAAACGCTGAAAGCTGGGAAGTTAAATTAATTGATGAATTTCTAATTGAAGCAGAGCCAATTATCACACTTATAAATATGATTCATCAAAGTTTAAAGCTACTAAACAACACAAAAACTTTAGAAACTAAGGAGATCCAAAATGCAGAATAAAACTGAAAATTCAATATCGGCTGAACATGTAAAGAATAACCAGGCGCAAAGAGCCACAACAAAGCATGCTGGTAAAATGAAAACAATCACGACCACGATTAACTATGAAACAGACCACACTCACTCATATTTAAAGCTTAACGAGCATAAAATTTTAAATGCATTCGAGCGCTTAGCCGCAATTCTACGCATGGCAAAAACCTCAAGCGTTGCGTACACAAGAATAAGTGAGTGGCATAGAGATATTAATTTAAATCTTGCTCAAGCTCAGTTGGACACACTTCATGAGCAACGTGTAGAGCGTGAGAAAAGTTTACCGGTTATGGGTGACTTTATAATTAATACACCAGACAACTATGCCATGCAATTTGAAGTTTCGCACCCAGTAGGACTCACAATTACTCAGTTAATTGTTGCCGTGGACAAAGAGTTAAACGCAATTGAAAAATTATTTATGTTTGGTGCTTTAGATGATCTTGAGTATGAGCAAGCTTGCAAACAGGCAGCAGCAATTGTTACTGGTGTTACTGACAGAATAATGAAAGTGACTTCGCCGGGTAAACGTGAAGGTGGCCAATTTAATCCGCGTTACTATTTGGAGTTTTTACGTGATCCACAATTTAACATGCTTTCGCTGTGTGACATTCCTTATGAGGTAGCAAAAACAATACTGACAGAAGAGCAATTAGTATTAATTGTTAAAGCTAAAAATGAAGATAGTGAAAGCAAGGTAGCCTAATGTCATTTGTATCCACCATGAAAATGCTATTTGGTATATCCACTTCTACCAAGCCGGTTTCCGGTGACGTAGAAGTGCTTAACGATAAACCTAAGCCCATCCACCTACAGACCAATGTAAGTGGAGAAATTTATCTGGATATTTATAACAGGCCGGTACACGATGCTGAAGCTCAATTTTACCCACCCAAAGTAAATGGTCTGAGTGTTTTTTGTGTAGATGCCATTTTAAAGCGCTATAAGGACCAAATTATAGCGCTTGAGCAACACGTAGATATTGGGTTTCATAGAACCACTGAGGATGGTGTTAATCTTTTTGGCGCGCGTTATTTGAGTGTAATTCGCAAGTTGGCCGAATATGTTCACATGCTTCCTGCATCTGAATACCACCACCATTCACAACCAGGTGGATTATTTCGGCACTCGCTAGATGCAGCTTTAATCGCTTTACGTAAGGCAGACAATCAATTGCCTCCGACCGTGGGCAAAGTGGACTTAGATGCACAACGTCGTGTCCGTTACATGTATGCAGCGTGGGTTGGGGCGCTTTTACATGATACAGGTAAAATTTTGACAGATATGCAGGTGAGTGCGTATACAATTTTTGATGATGAAAAAAATATAAGTGTACCAATCGCGAGTTGGGGGAAACCAATTAAGCCTTGGATACCACAAATTGAAACTTTAATTGAATGGGCTACCCGCAATAAAGTCGAACGATATTTTGTCCATTTTAGGGCTTCTCGTGTACACAGGGAACACGTATCTTCAGGTGCAACTCTGTTACCTCACATATTAAAAGGAGAGGGATTAGAGTTCATTATGGACTCCCCAGATGATTTATATAGCAATCTAACCTCTGCACTCAACGGATATGCTCATATCAATGGATACCTTGCCACTGCAATTCGTTTTGGAGATTCAGTGTCAACGGCTAAAGATGTCAAAACAATGGCAACTTCGGCTTTTGGTACCTTAAAAAAATCCAGAATGATGTCTATTGTTGATACGATGCGAAGTCTTAAAAGTAAATGGAATTTTAATACCGAAAAAAGTCATGCTTTTGTAATTGGAGATTGTGTTTTTATTCGTTGGCAATCAGCGTTTGATGGAATCCTCAAAGCTGCACGCGCTAACCACTTCGATGCTCTGCCAAATGATACCAAGTCACTATTAGGAATGATGGAAGACTTCAGAATAGTAGAGCCATTCGATAAAGAAAATCGCTTTGCGCTATTTGCTATAGGCAAGTTCACTGAACAAGATGTGATCAACATCATTGACGAAACAATCAGCATTAGTTGGATTGAGTTGATCAAAGTGGTGTATCGCGAGTGGATATATGATTCTGACCCAGTGCACCCAAACTTAGAAGGTTTGCTTTACCTAAGTGGATCAAACAAATATTTCATTACGAAAGAAGATGGAAGCTTTACAGAGCTAAGCTTTGACACTGCAGCGCTTAGCGAAGAAAAAGAGACGGTAATTGAAAGTACGAACGAATTACATGACAAAGTTAACATTAGCACGACTAAACAAACCGTTTCAATTAACACTGCTGTAAACGATGTGAAGGAAAAAACCAATACCGCCAAAACAGAAAAAACAGTTGCGCCTAAAGGTGAAGTAAATACCGGGGGGGAAAATCAGGTCACGGCCAAAAAGAAGAAAATGGCAAAGCCTAAAAAACCGGAGAAGGCGAATGTTACACCAATTCTATTTGAGAACGACACCGATACCTCTGTAGTACAAACTGAACAGACTTCACCTGCGGAAAAAACTGAACAGACTTCACCTGCGAAAAAAACTGAACGGGCAATACCACCAGCTTTGGAGATAGAAAAGCCTAGATCCCACGACTATGTTTTGCAAATCAATAATAAATGGTACGTAGACGTAAACAAGTACGTTGAAGCTCACAACACTAATCAAATCGAAGCTGGGCAAGAGCTATTAAGCAAAGGTTTTATAAGGCAAAAACTAGGTAGCTCATCCCTTGCAACACTTGTTCGGCGTCAAAAAGCGAAGTCTGTCGTTTGCTTTGAACTAACACCTTTAGGTCAGTCCTCGTTAACTGGCGCTGTTAAAAGAAGTTCAGAAACCAAAAAAAGTTTTAATGCCAATTCATCTAAAGCAAAGAGTATGACTATTAAGGAAAAAGATACTGCCGGTAAAGATAAATCTAGTTTGCCTTCAACCGACCCAACAGAGTTTGAATTCACAACAACAAGCATCAAAGGAAGTCTTGGCGAAATCTTGCTAGCTCACAAAATTAAGGTGTCTGGTGGTCCAGAACACATAGACATTATATTAAAAGAAGTAGCGTTAGTTAGCGATTCAAACCCATCTTTTATAAAGGGGATACGAATAAGCAAACTAATCCAATCAATGAAAGCGCGCTATAAACATGACGTAAAAATTAACGACATGAGTTCCTTTTCCATACAAGTCCACATACAAGATGTATCAAATACAGAGGTGTTCAGTGAGTAGCAAGTACAATAGAACAGATGGACGATACGTTGAGTTTCTATTTCGACCTATCTATGAAGTAAACACAGCAATAGCTTATGGCATTGGTGCCATAACAACTCCGTTTATGACTTTAGGTGCATTTCAACCAGGAGCAACCGTTTCATTTGGTATTGCTGGCATACTAGCTGGTGGAAGTTATTTGTATGCTATGAAAGCAAAACCATTAATTGAGCGTCAGTTAAAACTAAAACTCAATAGAAAAGAGTTTATGGATTGTAAAAAATTACGAGAAATCAACTCGCTTGAACCAAGAATAACGAATGATAAATTTGTTGACCCTAGACATAACTTTATGGGGTATGGGTTCGAATGGGGTTCTGAACATGCCAATCGTATTTATCAAGTTATGAATATGGACTCTAAACTAACGGATATAAAGCTGCCATTTTTTCTACGTAAAGCAACAGACGAATTTCAGCATGAAACTGAAGAGCTTGGTGGAAAACCCTTTATCCATGCCGTAGGCGATGAGACAGAAATAAAAGTTGTGGAAGATACATATTTCGGGCACACACTCATATCAGGAAATATAGGTACAGGCAAAACAACTCTATTACGCTTGCTTAGCCTAAACGCTATACATATGGGTGCTAAAGAAAGTTCAGCTCGCTTCAATATAAATGGACAACAAAACAAGATCAAACAAGGCGACAAAACAAAAAATAACAGCAAAGTAATCGTCGTTATCGACCCAAAAAACGACACTGACTGGAAAGAGTCTATCAAGCAGGAAATGGAGCACTTAGGCTATGGCGATAGGTTTTTCAGTGTGCATCCAGCTGCACAAAGTGACTCTTGTCGTATACCGTTACTAAAGAACTTTGTACGCGTCTCAGAAATTGCTGACAGAGTGGCACCACTAATGGGTACTTCAGGGGGCAGCAAAACCTTTGAAGATTTCGCCTATGAACAAATAACATTTGTGGCTGCAGGCATGGAGTACATTGGCACACCTATTCGCTTAACATCCATCCAAAAAGCGTTGTCTTCAGGGAAAATACCGTTCTGTGAAAAAGTGTTACGTGTGTTTTACGAAAGGACACTAGGGCCGGAGTACGAAACAAAGCTGAATATGGCTGAGTACCTTAAAAAAGGTGTAGAAGCTTGGCAAGTAATGAGTGAATACTATAAAGCTCGTTTAAGCGAGTCGCATGAGAACGCGGCTATATTGGGTATTATTCAATTAATAGAACACCCTTCTGAGCATTTTATAAAGATGATCACATCGTTACGCCCTGTATTAACGGCGTTAACGTCAAAGCCAATGGATGATTTGTTTTCCCCTATTGATGATCCCGAAAGTGAAGATAAACGAAGAATAGTAGATTTAGATAACCTCATGGAAAAAGGGGGGTGTCTGTATATAAGTTTAGATTCAATGACTGATAATAAAACGGCAGGTTTTTTAGCGCGTTTGATTATGGCTGAGATTGCCGCCGTGTCTGGTCGCCGTTATAACAATAACGACAAGAAAGCATCACGAGTTGCTGTTTTCTTAGATGAAGCACATGCCGCACTTGAAAATAATGACAGCTTATTAAACCTCCTTGCTGTTGGTCGTGCATCATCAATCGAGCTTTACCTTGCTACACAAACAATCAGCGATATTGCAGCTAAAACAGATGAGCCTACAGCAAACAGGGTTTTAGGATTATGTAATAACTTCATTTCTTTTAGAACAACTGATCCAAAGACCCAAGAGTATGTTGCTGCGCAATTTTCAAAGACAGCAATTACAAAAGTTCAAAATCAAAGTTCATCTGGTGCATCAAGTAGCGAAAGTATATTTGCCTTCAACTCAATGCATGGTGAGCGTTCAGCTAAAGAGATGGATGATTCATTTCCAATGGGCTTAATGGGCGATTTACCAAAACTTCAATACATAGCACGGTTAGCAGATGGCCGTAAACTTAAAATGAGGTTACCTATTGTAATTAACAGCTGCCCAGAGGAGCGAGCCAAATGGTTATAGAAAAGTGGCGAATTGAAAACTTTAATGGTTTAACAGCTGAAAAAACATGGCTTTCACTGAATGACATTGAAAAGCAATCATCTAAGAATGAGATACGAGCACGACTAAGTGAAAAAAATCAGGATAAGTTTTTAAAGTTATGCAGTGATAACGAAGCATTATTGAAATTGGCAAGAAACCTTGCGCTGTATGTTGGTTTACAAAACAAGATATACAAAGAACACGTATTTAGCCTAATTATGAACGGCGTTATAGACAATCTTGAAAATACAAAAGTTGAAACTCTAATTCTGGCAGTATCAGAAAACTTATACCCAATCATTTACGCAAAAGTGTCGGGCAGGCCAAAAGGCCAGCGATTGTCAGCCTCATTAACGTGGGATTTTACGAATGAAAGTTTATATTCGTGGATTGAAAACAATAACTTTGAGTCAATTTCAACGACTGAACTTAACGTAAAGTTAGAGTACCTGCGTAAAGATGAAGTAGGGCTACTCATTTTAAATAAATTCTTTGACGCTGAATCAATTTTAAAATTCATGCATGCAGTTAAAAATAAATCTCTGACAGAGAAAGCGCAATTGGTTGATTCAATTGGTGAGTCAAATATTAAAATACAATTGTCGATGATAGATACCATCAACCCGGCAGTAGTAAAAATATGCAACAAAGTAAAAGAGTACATGGGCAACATTGATATATTCAATAGTGGCGCACCTACTTACATATCCATCATTACAACATCATTGAGCGCATATTACGCCAAGGCTGAGATACAAGGACAATCGGCTGCGTATTTGGTTTTTTGTGAATATATTTCAAATCAATTAACTCAATTATGTTGCATGAAAATTCAATGTGAAAATGAGGTGTGGGATTGGACCAAAGAAAGCTTGCGTGCTTGGTCAAATAAACACCCAAAGGACAATTTAATAACATTGCATACGCCAACGAAAGAGACGAATAAAAAACTATATTTAATTTTCAATCTATTGGTATTCAATCGCATTGATTTAAGTATTTGGGGAGTGCCGGCCACAGGCAAAAGGCTGGCAGTATTTTGGGGGGATGCAGTATGAAGACTGCAATTACAAGTAAGCATACGCGTTTAGAAATATTATTACTGCTGTCCTCACTTTCTGTAGCAGCCATGTTACTCATGCTGTTATTAACTGAACCAGACGAATACAAATCGAATGTACTGCAAGAGTCATATCAGATTAAAGGTGCGATTTCAGAGAATGATTGGAACGTATTGCATAACGAAACCCTCTTTTTACAAGATAAATGGGTAAATGGGAGTGGGCTATACAAATGGTTTTTATCAAAGTTAATGCCTGAAAAGGACACGGAATGGGATGGTGTCATAGGTAGTACGTTCCAAGAAAGATTAGCAATAAACGGGCAGATACTAGCGTATCAGATCGCTTTGCGAATAATGATGTTTAAGTATTGGTTGTTTGTGTCACTTCCACTTTGTTTAGCTTTAATTTACGGGTCTGTGAACAGACACAAAGCAAACGCATATAGATTTGGTGGGGCTAAACCTAATTTGGTGCGTTTATATATAAAAATCATTTGGGTTTCATTCTGCTTATTTACATTTTTTATGTTAGCTCCGAATTTTGTAGGCGGAGTGTTGCCCTATTTTCCATTTATTTATTTGATAGGCATTGCCTTATTGATTTCAGGAATAATCCGTAATTTCCATAAAGGTACAAGTTAAAATGATTACAAATTTACTAAGAAAACTTAAAAGAAAAAAAGTTAAGCAAGTTAAAGTTCAACCTGAAAATTTAACACAGGCCATATCAGAGTTAACTTCAACAGTTGAATCTAAGTTAGGACCAGTAGCTAAGGCTTATTCATTTTCACAGGTTTTTAAAACATTCATTATATTTGGAGGCTTCTTAACGGCCATATTAATAAACTGGAAGACAGAGACATTAGAAATAAATAAGCCTAAGTATGTATCGCAAATAATGCTTGAGGGTGAGATGACTGATGCTGGTGGCGGCTCTGGCTACAATTTAGCGAAAGAAATACAACGCGCGGATAAAGACGAAAGGGCGAGTGCAATAATGCTAATTGTTAATTCTGGTGGTGGTTCGCCCGTACAGGGAGAAACGGCTTATTCATTTATAAAAAGTTACACAGATAAACCGGTAACTGAACGAAAGCTGCTCTATGTAAGCATTCAAGCCATTTGTGCCTCAGCGTGTTACCAAGCTATATCGCCTGCAGATAAAATATATGCCCACAAAAGTTCGATGGTTGGCTCTATTGGTGTGCGAATTGATTCATGGGATTTAACGGGTTTAGCTGAGAAATTGGGAGTTAAAAAACAAATTTTAACTTCCGTGGGTAAAAAGGTAATCATTGATCCATTTAAAAAACTGAAAGTTGAAGATGAACAGCTATTGAAAGATTCGTTAATGATGCCAATGCACACCAATTTCGTTTCATCTGTGCTTGATGCGAGAAAAGACAAACTTGCAAACGATCCTGAACTGTTTAATGGAATGGTGTGGCTTGGTGAGGATGCTAAGTCAAAAGGCTTTATAGATGGGATAAGTAGCACAATAGAAGTTGAAAATGAATTAATGGAGATGACAGAGACTAAAGATGCTAAGTCAGTTAGTGCTCAAGGTTTCAGCATTAGTCGCCTAATAGGTGGAATTTTATAAATGTATACCTTAGAGGTGCGATTTTAACCCTCTGTAAAATTTAAAATAAGCCAAGTTAAAGGTAATAATGATTTTGCTGAGAAGGACTAGGAACACATTAATGTGCTCCTTTAAAATTAGCATAGCTTAGAGGGGCCATTTTAGTACGCTCTAAAATTTTAAAATGAATGAATTACAGTGAATAATCACTTTGAATTAAAACAACTCATTAATCGGAGATAACCATGAGTATAGCAATTGCAAACATCGACAACATGAATAACGTTGAGACATCTAAAAAAACTAAATACCTTCTATTAGCACTAGCTATAGTATGTGTAGTGTTTTCATCACTAGCACTTGCTGCAGGTAGTGGTACCGAATGGAACTCGATATATACAACGTTTGATGGTTGGATAAAAGGTATTCCGGGTAAGACTATTTCGCTATTAGCATTTGGTTACTCTGTTTATAACATCACTCAACAAAACTACACTATGGCTGCTGGTGCATTCCTTGGTGCAGTATTAATGGTAAATGCTGGTTCAGTATTAGATTTAATCTTTACCGCTGGTATCCCAGGCCTTTAATAACACACTTAGTTTCCCTCCTAGAAAAAAGGCTCATTTTGAGCCTTTTTTTTTGATCTAAATAATTAGAGGTATCAAATACACCCTCTCTAATTTTATGCATTCGTCTGTTAACGGTAAATAATAGCGAATAGATTTTAATGAAGGACAAACAAATGTCAGATAATCCTTTTCAATACAGAATGCCAAAACGCATTAATGAGCCACTTACTCTCATATTATGGCCAATGCATTATGTGCTTATGCCCATCATGTGTTTTGGATTTGGCATATTGATCAACAAACCAATGGAACTACTTACTTTTGGTTTAATTTGGTTTTTTACACTGAAATACACCGAAGAACGTTACTCAAGAGGTTTTATCCTTCACTTCCTATGGTGGCATGGCGCTTTGCCATTTTTGAAAAAAAGTAAATATATACCTGACCCATATAGTCGTGAATATTTTCAATAGGAACTCATTAGATGAAAAGAAGTGAAAGCAAAGTTTTAAAATCCGTTAGCGAGATTCAAACAAATCAAACTAAAGATACAATAATTAAATACGGTCTACTTGCCATTGCAGGGGTATTAGCTTGCGCATTGGCTTTTAAAGATACAGAAGTAATCGCCACCCCTCCTAATTTCACACAGCCTTTAGTCGTTGCGGGTAATGTGGCTAATAAAGAATATAAATTACGATGGGCAGTTGCGGCAGCGTCGATAGCAGGGAATTTATCGAAGGACAATGCTGATTTTGTATTGAATCAACTGGATAGCATGCTTTCACCTTACTTACGGCAGCAAATATTACCCTCTCTAAAAAAAGAGGTTCAGATTTTAATAGCAAGAGATGCAGAGCAAACCTTTGTTATCAAAGACGCTATTTATGACCCTGTAAAGGACTTGGTTTGGATCTGGGGTGACAGAACTATCAAACTAAAAGCCACTGCCAATAATATCAATTTACCTCAAAGATGGACGTATGAGTTCAGAATTAAACCTTTCTCTGAACGCGCTGCTATTACACACTTTAACTCATACAAAGGTCTGCCAAAGAACCGTGATGTTGAATATCTGGTTGAAGAAAACCCAATGTTAACTGCTGAGCTTAAAAAAGTCATAAGTGACGATTAAGGAATGAAAATGAAATTAATAAATAAAATAACAGCATCTATCTGTTTATCACTGAGCTTAATGCCGGCAGTCTATGCACAAGATGAAGGGTTAGACATACCAATACAAACAAACTTTGGTAGAAAACCAATGAATGCAACACCGGCGGGTCAACCAGCTTATAACGGGGCCGCTGAGTTGCGCGCTGCAACTAATAGCTTTGTACCTAACGAAACTAATAGATCAGCGTCAAACACTCCTGTAAGTAAGAGTAGTAATGAACCTGATTTCTTACAAAAAGTGAAACAAAGCTTTAAACCCGAACAATCTTACAACCTAAAGCCGGGAAGAAACATAGTAATTCCAGTCGGGCAGGGATTTAGTAATGCCATACGAACTAACTTTAGAAGTTTATCTGTAAAAACAAGTGCTAACTCAGAGCAAGCTTTACTTGAGGTTGAGGACGGCCACTTGTATGTGACGTTGAGAACAATGCAACCAATTAGTTTATTACTATCTGAAGACGGTGTTATTGAATCTGAAATCTCCATCGTATTAGTACCAATGGCTTCACCACCAGCCATGGTAGATATTGATATAGATATGCCAGCTGAGATGACGTTAAAAGCGCTGAATCATTTTAACGAAATGGAAAAACAGAAAAAAATTGATAAAGCGACTCTTGAAGCGCAAAACGCACCGGTACTGCGTTCATCAAGTTATCAAAAAAGTATTGTTTCTATCTTGAAACCGATAGCGCAAGGTAAGACCCCATCTGGATACTCAATAACGAACGATATACCAAATTATCTTAAGCATCCGTGTCGTATAGCTATATATCATGAAGCGGGTCAACGATTAAGTGGAAGCCAGGACTTTATTGATGTAGTTCTTGTGCACAATGATAGCGATCGTGTTTACCAAGTACGTGAAGAAATGTGTCTAAACGATGGGGTTACATCGGTTGCGCTATATCCAAAGTCTTACTTACAACCAGGGGAAGAAACAGAGATTTATATTATTCGTAAACTGAAAAAGGCAAGCGCGGAGTCATATGGTCAGACTAGACCACGCTTAACAATGGGGGCAGGTGAATGATTCAGGAAAAGCTAAAAACCTATATTGAAGACAACCCATGGTTACGCAAGGGCATTCTAGGAATCATATTTCTGGTTATTCTTTGGTTTGTTGGGGGTTCACTTTTTACAGATGACACTATGAGTGAACAGCAGGTTGAAAGTCAGTCTGTAACATCAATTTTGGGCCTATCTGACACATTGGGTACAATGGACCAACAAGAAGCAGAAGGTATTGTTGATGAAATGAAAGTTCGTTTAGCCGATAAAGAGCGCGAAATGGAGGCTAAATACAATAAAGACGCTGAAAACCTTGAACAATTGAAACTTTCAATGCAGCAAATGCAAAATGAGATGTTTGAGCTAAAAAGGAAGAGCGCTACGAACACAAAACCAATTGATATAAGCACTAAGTTGCCTAGCAAACAGTTTCAAGTACAAGGTGAGCCAGTCAGTTACCAAGCAGATCAGCAAAACCAAAATGTACTATATAGGCCACAAACTGAGATAATAACGCAATCACCCCAAATTAAAGGCAACGTTATTAGAACAATTACTCAACGCAGTATACGTGAAGTGCAGCGCTCTGGTGAAGTAACCATTAGTGATATTAAAGTTCAGCGTTTAACGAATGACAATCAAAATGTAGACGATAGTCGTGAAGGGCAAATTGCTAAAAATAATGACGAAAGAAACCCATCAGCAAAAGGTGATAAAGGGGAATTTACATTAGCAATGGGCTCAATATTATCGGGCACGTTAATAAATGGTGTTGCGGCGCCAACAAAAGTAGGTTCACAAGATACACCTATCCCTATTTTACTTCGTGTAAAACGAGAAGCGATTATGCCTAACTTTTTCTCACTGGATATACGTGAGTGCATGGTCCTTGGTGCAGGTATTGGTAACCTAGCAAGCGAACGCGTTGAAATCCGTGCAGAAGCAATTTCATGTATTACCAATGATGGCCAAGCCATTGAAAAATCATTAACGGCTTATGCTGTGTCTAGTTCAGATGGTTTAACAGGTATACGTGGTACGGTAATCGAGCGAAGTGGTAAAGCAATAGGCAACTCTATAAAAGCAGGCTTTTTATCAGGTTTTGCAAGTGCTGCTGCGCCGCAGCAAGTACCTTCGATTAATACTGAGCTTTCTGCATCAACCGTATGGCAAAGCCAAAACCTGAACCAGTACGCTGGAGCAGGAATAATGGAAGGTGCAAGTAGCGCCATGGAACGTGTAGCTTCATATTACTTAGCAATTGCTGAGGCTATGTGGCCTGTTATAGAGATTCCAGCAGGTATTGAAGTAGATTTCTTAGTTCAGAAGGGAATGACCTTACAATTGAACCAAGATGATATTAAGGACCAAAAATAATGGCCGGTTATTTAACAAAACTAATTTTAGCCACCAGCCTTGCTATTTTATTGTTGGTAAGCGTTAAAACTTACCAACAGACAAAGCAAATAGCACAGCTGCAGCAACAAGTAAGTAAAAAATCATCTCAAGTGATCGCATTAAATGGTAAGCGATTAATTGATAAGTTTATGCGTGATGGAAACACACAAGCGGAGTCAATGGAGGCATTCGCGCTATTAATTAAAATGATGGAGGATGAGGGAGTATTAATTATTGATAGTAATCAAACAATAACTGCGCCAACAGACAAGCAATTTAAAGACCTGCGCGTAAGCGATATAAACGCGATGGCTAAAGATAAAGGTATAAATATAGTTAAGTTTCGAGATGAAATAATCGAGCAGGCAAAGAAGGAAACGGACAGAATGATAAAGGAGTTAGAAGCGCTTCAAAGGTAGATTTAAAAAGGCCAAATACCCAACGGAGAGTAGTGTTGGATACTCGGCCTAACCCTTGAGAGACATAATACGTATTTCGAGTTTTTAGGCTACTGATTAGAAAAGGGTACAAATAAGCATAAAAAAGTGATCATCATTTGTGAATTATCTTGATCTAACTATTTAAGCGAAGTATCCTTTGATCGAAATTCGATAAATAATTGAATAATTAACATATAGATAAGGCTAAGCACAACGAAAAACTAACAATAAAGTAACATTGCTAAGCAATAGAAAAACAAAAACCGACATAAAGTCGGTTCTAGGAAGGTTTTATATTTATGTAATGTTGTAAGCAACCAGCGCCAACTGGTAAGTCCCACGTAACTTAGGACAAGCTTATAACTACATAAAAATAAGGTCAAGGGCTTTTTTGGCTAAAATTTAAGTTATAAGTGTTTTTTATGAAAACTACTCTATCTGATCGTAGCATCAGACCATGAGCGACACTGTAATAACAGGTCGCTCTGTGCATAGGCATTTGACTCCGCATTTCGATTTTAAAGCTAAAAATCCAATTGCTAAGCTGCTTATTGCTCGTATTGAAATGCATGATTTCAAACTTAATACGTTCTTAAACAAAGCGCGATACGCTGGTGGCATGCTAAATCTTGGTTTCAGTACCATCGCACTAGCGGCGCGAACTAACCGTATGCGAATAGAAAGAGAGCAAACCCTTCGCGAAACGATGAAGGCGTTAGTTTACTGTGCCTCATACAAACCCTATTCTAACTCCCTGTTTGAAATTAAAATGTCCATTAAAGCTTTGGCCAAAATGGTTAATCAACTTCACATATCAGAGCCAACAGCCAAATACCGCCATGGTCGTGAAAACTACAACCCTGTAATTAATGCATTAAAGGATTTAGCAGCTGCAGGGCTGGTCATGTTACAACAGAATTACAGCGTTAAACTAAAGCGCTATCAAAGTATGCGTATCTTCATCACCCCAGAGTTATTTGCATCACTTGGTATCAATAAAAAAACAGTTAAGAAGCTAATACACTCACAAAATAAGCACGATATTAAAAATGGATTTGATGTAAATAAATCAAATAGAATGGAGCATTTACGCGCGCAAAGTAATGCGGCCATACAAGAACACGACAGCCATAGCTTAAAAACATTTAAGGCTCGTCTTAAAAATGAATTCAATGTTCCTGACGATATACGCGAGATGAAAGAAAAGGTAACGTCGCTAATTAAAAAGAAACAAAAGGAAGTTGGGAGCGAACAAAAACCAGGGGCAAATCCACAACAGGTGTTTAACCGGTTAGTTGTACAATTTAATGTGCCTGCGTTTAAAATTTATGAATTAGAGGAAAACATAAAGCAAGAACATCCCTATATTGAGAAAGCCTCCCCCCCTTACTACGAGCTGTTAATAACACTACTTAAAGAAAGTCACCAATAATTCACTAGATGAAAGCACACGGCTACCCAGCCATCAATGATCTATCAAAAAACACCTAATTTCAGACGAAACCAACCCATAAATACGAGTTTAATTATTTCTTAATGATACTAAAGTTGAGTGCTATTATTTTTAGAACAATTAATTGGGGTATTTTTTAACACACATACTTAAATAAATTTATTAGAGCTGGCTTTTAAGCCCAGCATCTAATTTAACTATTAAAATTCTTCACTATCATTTATAGACATCACTACTAGATTATTTGGATCTGAATAATAATCTGGAGGTAAAGTGCCATCAAACTCTAACAAAAAATCGTCATCGTCATCGTCATCGTCAGAATTAACACTCTTATTTTGATTGGGTAACAGCACACCAACCTCACGCATTTGCTCATCAGTAGCGGTATCAGAAAACATTGATGAGCTAGTAGTAATCAAGAAAAACACACCCATTAAAATTACGACGAAAATAATCATAGAGCTCTCCTAGTGAACTGTTGGTTTAGTAAAGCGTTCAGACTTTGCTTTAATTGATTTGATTAATTCTTGGCTAGATCCTTTAGTTAAACCAAGTTGCTTTTGTGCCTCAAGTAAACGTTTGTTGAAAAGTGATTCCATTGTCTTAAATGCCTGTCGTGAGTTGATGAAATAATAGTATCAATATTCGATATTTGAGCTACTGATTGGAAAACAGTTACTGAAAGGGTTTCTGATAAGTATTCGGTTACCTATAGCCGAAATACTATTTGGTTCACTGATCTATGTTGACAAGCTTATTGAGTTATAAATTAGAATAGAGCGTAATCTTGGTTTTGAAACTGCCGGAAAAGAATACCAGGCAAGAACATACACATTAATGTACTGATATTAGTCAATGAAAGCAGAGTATCGAGATAGGCAAAAAAAATGCGCTGAACAGCGCATTTGATTACATTTAATGGTAGATGTTAGCTATTAAACTCTAACTTACGCTTCAGCGCGTTTAGGCCTCTTAAAGCATTAAAGGTAATTGCTTTGCCTATCGGCAGTGAAAAAGACATTAATGGTAAACTTAATTCATTGTTTTTATTTAAGTAGTGCAGCTTAGCACCCAATAGGTAACTAAAAACGATGTATATATCTTGATGATAAGCATCTGTCCTAGAACAATATATTACCCGGTGAAAGATAGAGCTTTTATTATCAACTGGATGGTGTGCATCACGGACATTAAAAACATTAACTGGTTCGCCACAGCACTCACATGAAGTAGGTCTAGCTATTTGTACCTGAACACCATTAGAACATGCAAAACCTATATTAGCGCTTCTATTACTTTGGAACGATTCTTTGATTGGTTGAGCTATTAAGCTCTCAACTTTACTCTGTACTTTTTCCATTCTAATTCTCTTGTAATAATTGCTGGTAACTCGTTGTTGCAGAATAATTTTAATTTAATAATCAGGAAGTGAATGTGTGATTCGCTTCCTCAATTGTAAAACAACGATACTGGCTGAAAGTGTATAATAGCGTGCACTGAAATTTAGTCGTCATAATCAAGGGCTCGTGACATAACAAAACCAGCAGTGCCATCATGCACCACCTGCGCCCAACCCCAATCATCCAAACCAATTAAAGCAACCTCATCACCAGCATCTAAACTTCCGATAACATTGCTTTGTGGGTGTGCATTCTCTCTAAAGTTAACAGGTCGATTAATAACTGCAACGACCTTTTGAATATTTCGATCCATTGGCTGAGCTTTAACCTCTTCATCAATTTCAATGTTACTCTGTAACTCTAAAGCATCATTTTCACTGGTTTCAGTTTCACTCTGTGACTTTATATCAATCAAGTCAGTTTCAATTGCAACAGGGGCAGGAATGGCCATTGGTCGAATATCTTCATTGACTCGCGCAGCATTTAATAAAGATTGCTCTGCAAAGCCATAAACACTTAGTTCATCTTCAACAACAAAAACACTGCCGTTTTGAAGTTCATCTACAACATTGAAACGAGCACCGCTTTTAACTAGGACTGGAGGAAGGTCGTTTTCCTGCGCGATTGATGCTACATAAATATCTTTTTCGGTCGTTATTACTTTTTTTGAATCAAGTATCAAGTTTTTGTAAGGTAACGCTCCATCTACATCATTTGAAATAGCCTGTGTTAGTAGTGGCCACGCCTTGCTGTACGACTTGTAATAATTGATGTAATACTTTGCCAGGGTGAACGATGCGTTATTGTCGCCCTCTGAATGTAACTTATTCAGAATTGATTCTATGAAAGGGTGATCTGCACTGATGAATGTTCCTCTGTCATAGAGTGATACTAAATCAGTCATTGCGTCTGTATTACCATGTTTGGCAGCGACTTTAAGCCACAAAATAGCAGGAGAGGCATCATTCAACGGTTGTTCTGTATCAAGTTTTAATAACTCTGAGGCATAGATGTATTGCGCGGTATCATTTCCCGCTTGAGCGGCTGCGATAAGCGCTTTTTCAGCTTGTTTTGTTTTCCCTTCACGCTTTTCTAAAATGTATAGATTTAGGTAGCCAAGTGCATCCCCTTTTTCACCCGCTTGAGAATACAAATTTCGAGCTTCAATCAAGTCATTTTGCTGTTCTTTAATATAGGCCATGTTAACTAACGACTTTACATACCCATTATTAGCCGCATCTTGGTAAGCGATATAGGCTTTCTCTAAGTCTACCTGACCGAGAACACCTTTTTCATACAACACGCCCACCATGAATTGTGCTTTTGGATTACCTGATCTAGCTGCGCGTAGTATTAATTCCGACCCTTTTTCGGTTAAATCACCTGCGACATTCACTTGCTTTGTTAGCATTAACTGGCCAAGTAAAAGTTGGGCTGAAGTATCACCCACATTGGCTTTTTGCTGTAGGTCTATGATTTCGTTTTGCTCAATACTCAGTGCGCTAAATGAGATTGCAGCCAGTAGGCTCGTGTAAATTAACTTCTTTAACATTATTTATTCCGCTTATGAGATGTATAAGCGTATTAAAACGTTTTTAATCTAGGAAGTTAAAAAATAGAGATGCCTAAAAAGGGGTGTGTAAATTTAAATGTTTGATATTTGATTTAGAATAAATGGGGAAATGGCGCACCAGTGGAGAGTAACCAATTCAAAACTGGCGCGACACCAAAACTAAAAGTTTTTTCTGCTCAAACCCTTAGAGCAGATCTTCATTTTACACAACATTCCTTTTAATTCAATGTGTAAAATGAGTATTTCAACACAAGAACAAGGGAAATTATTCTCTTTATAAATAACCCTTGTTCGCCAATATATTATTGGGGGGTAAACTAGTAAGGGAAAGATTCAGGGCTAAATTCGGGTCGCCGGTAGGTATTAGATATAAGAATGAAAAAAGAGTGCTCAGTGGCACTCTTTGATGGTTTTACTCAAAATCTGAGTCAGGTGCAAAGCCTTCAGCATGCATTGCCTGATATTGATTGCTAGGTCTTGGGGCGCTCTTGTGTGGTTCTTGCTGCTGAACTCCCGCGCTTTTCTGTTGATATTCGTTATGAGTAGTGGGTGCAGGTTTATTATCTTGGTGTTGATCGTCAAGTTCGTTTGCATTGTTATCGGTATAAGCATGGTCTTTCTTTTTACCATCTAAAAACTTGATAGTGTGGCCTTTAATATTTTTATGATAAATTTTACCTTTCACTGAATTATTCTCAATAGAAGTGCTTTGCTCACCGAGTACAAACACCAAACTCCCTTTTTTAAGGTATGTATTTATATTTTCTGCCACTGTACCTGTGAAAAAAACATCATGGCTTTCAGTTTTTTTCTTATTCTCACCATCGCTTTTGTAATATGTATTTGTACCGATACGAATATTAACGATAGCTGTACCTTGCGTTGTATAACGAAGAATCGGGTCTTGGAATAAATTACCTAGAACTAGCGTTTGATTGAACATAATAAAAATCTCTATAAAGTTTGTTGGTGTATTTGGTTATTAAAGCATCATTTACATTTCTGGCTACTAAGCTAGATTTACCCTCTGGCCTTTTTATAATTCTGGAATGAGGCTGATTTCATTTCTGCATTCAATAGACAGCGTTCTGCTATGAAATAAAGGCTAATAAGCAATAATGCATATTTAACGCTCTCTTTAAATACAGCAAAAACATACTGAGTTTCGTTGATAGCGACATTAGCATCTGTTTCAATATGAACTGGGGGGAGGATAGATAACCAAATAAACATAATTGACGCTGTTAAGATGATCGTAAAGCAGGTTGCAGCAATAAAAAATCTTAAAAATCTATATATGTAATTTAAAATACTCATTCGTTTCTCTCTCGAAGTACAAAATAATTAAACTTAGTTTTACCTTTATTGAGGGAAAGTGAAAAAAATAGAGAGGGTCAAAACACCCTCTGTAAATTTATCCCACCAACTCAAAACGAGTTTGACTTAGCTCAGAGAAATCATAATAGGTTGAGTAGTTACCTTCTGGCTTTGTTGTGCCCTCGATAGAGGCTTTCGTAATAAGCGCATCATCATGCAAGTAAATACCCTGTAGGCCATTTACTTTAGCGGTCGTAATATTTGAAACATCATGAGCAAAGAGATCTGCAGGATGGCCATTAAGCATGTAATCACGCCCTCGAAGTAATACATGATTTATTAAACCTTCCGCAATGGGGCTATGTGTTATATAGCTAGTTGTATGCCTAAGCTTTAAATAAGAGCCTATAAAGTAATAGAGTGAAGGTACATTGTAGTTGTCTCTTGCCTCATACCCACTTGTGCTAATACTGATTGAAGAACTCACACTCAACCCAAAGTCAGCACCAAAGAACTGAGTCGCTTTTTCTAAAAATGTTTCATCTTTGCGTACTGAAAAAGAAGATAATTGCTTTGTTACTGGGTCTGGACACATTGAATCAGCGAGTGTATTGATAGCTGCCGATGCTTGAGTGATTATGCTGATAATGTAATCTTTATCACTTAACGATACCGCTTTTCTAAATTCACTGCGTTCACTTACGCTTTTGGCCACTACCTTTAATTCTGCCAGCGTATTTAATGACTCGCGTTCCACCAGCTCACTCACGAAAGGGAATTGCTCAAAGCGATGGTTATTGTTCAAGAGCAACTTTATAAAGTCTCTATGCAGTAAGATATTAGACAATTGCAGGAGTGATATTTTCATTTCTTTTGGTGTTTTAATGGCAAGCATGGGGTAACTCTCTATTGATAGCTGGTGGTTGAAATGTCGCTTACAAAAGCCATGAACGAATTACTTTTGTATTCACAACCCTCAAAAGTGACTGCACTAGGAAGTTTGCCTAAAACATGAAAATAGCTACGCGCTTTACGCCTAATGTGGCAAATTGCATTTTTAGGTATAGGGTCGCTTATATCGCCTTCACGTAAATTAGCTTTAATGCGTAGAAAATTAATTTGAAGTTTCTGTTCAACCGATTTAGCTTTTGTATAAAGCACGTTTAGTTCAGGGTACATTTTCAACAGGGCGGTACTGTGACGATGTTCTAGCGGTATGCGGCTCTTAGCATGTAATCGAACTTTCATGCTTGTACGCTTTGCGTCAGCGACTTCATTGTGTAAGTCTGGAATAGTTTTAATACGAGCAAGGCGCTCTTGGTAAGTATCTATTTTCATAATGACAAACCTAACTAGATTGAATATGAGTTAAGTTTGCCAGAATAAGAAAATCACGCTACTGATTGGGAATGGGCTAAATTAAGATGCAGAACTTTTACAGAAATGGGTTTAAAAATTACTGAGTGAAAATGATTCTAAATAAATCTCTTGTGTACCAAACTTTGAAACCGCCTCTTTTGCAGCCAGTTCCAGAGCATAACCAACACATTCCCCTTTAGTATTAATTGTTTTACGAATATCTTTGCCACTTTGTTTACAGAGGAAAATAAAACTATAACTTTTCATTGTGTGCTCCCTTCATCACCAAATTAAGTGCGCTTATCGGTGAGGCCAAACATTGTCCAGATTTCAGGGTCGATTGGCAAGGCATTAACAGTAAAAGATTTTAAATCAACTAAAGCGCCATGCGCTGTAATTTCACCTTCACGGACTAACTGCCAAAAGAGCTGCGTCATTTGTAATGCTATTGCATTATTTATACCGAGCGTTTGTGATCTCATTGCTTCAACATGCGAACAACTTTCGGTTGCAATATACTCCTGTGTTTTTAGCTGCTCCCCATACAAGTCAAAAACAGAAGGTAAGCGATGGTATGGTAGGTCTTTTCTCTGTTCATACGTACCAAGCACTACTTGCCCATCAGCTCTGCTATTCCCACCATCAATCCATAAAACTTCGCTGTGTAGCCGCTTTTCTAAATACTCACCCACGGTAACACGCGCAATTGGATTATCAACACATGTAAAAACTACACAGTTATTGGGAATATACTTGTTTATATTATCGGGCGTAATACGTTCAACTACGTACTTCCACGTTAAGTTACCAAACGTATTAAAGCGTTCAATCAGTGTCTTTGCTTTAGAAAAACCGAGATCAAAATGGTAGAACGACTGTCTCCCTAAATTAGTGGGACTAACTACATCATCGTCAATTAACGTTACGTCTAGGCCAGCACTACCTAACTCCATTAATGTGTAATTAATTTTGAAAATTTGACTTATTAACTCAGAGCCAGTACCACCAGCACCAATGATTACAACTTTAGTTTTTTTGTTTTGAAATTCATTATCCGTTAGCCATTGCGGTGATTTATACATCTTATGCTCCTTGAGTTAATTTTTTAAAAGATACGGTAGACAATACAAGTTCACTCGCTTTAGGTTCGCGGTTTTCCTTTTCAAATTTCTTCCAAAAAGCAACATGCCTTGTTGTCGTCACCTCTCTTTTACTCTTAAAGGTTTTAGTGTTATTTACGTGGCTAAAATTGGTATCAAATAGCGCTGATTCACACGCAGTACGTATTTGCTTGCTATCTGATTGAACGTTATCAGGCAATGTCGCAGAGCCTAAGCAGAGCGAGCCATTAATACCTACATTCATCAATGGGGCGTTGTAGAGCTTTGTTTCAGGGGTTGGGCGAGATTTTGATTTACAGCTAAACACTCTTAAATTTCGGGCATTGCGATTTAGGGAAAAAACAAAAGATGGTGTGTGAACTTTCACTGAGAATTTATTTTCACTAGCAACAAACCAAAGTGTTCTTTTATGAGCGGGTACATACCAGATTAATTGATTGTCACTTGAATACAAAATGTCTGTATCTATCCAGTTACTTTCGCTTTCTATAGGTTCGTCTTTTAAGCTGGCGAGTGCTTTTACTGCTTGAGCAATGTCGATGAATTTACCATCTTTGATTTTATTATTCGCATCAATGTCATGGTAAGTAAGATAGGTAGATGACTCATACTGATTAACAACTATGGCACAATGGCCTTTCATGCCACCAATTTCTTCGATATTGGTGATTTGCTTTATATAATCATCAGAACTCTTTTGTGCAAACATTCTATTCGCTCCTACATTTAATATAGGTTCATAATAAAATATTTGAAAATTCAGGCTACCGAACGGGAATACCC
Source organism: Pseudoalteromonas sp. NZS71 (assembly GCF_015864715.1). Classification (NCBI taxonomy): domain Bacteria; kingdom Pseudomonadati; phylum Pseudomonadota; class Gammaproteobacteria; order Alteromonadales; family Pseudoalteromonadaceae; genus Pseudoalteromonas; species Pseudoalteromonas sp. NZS71. The sequence continues at coordinate 47,460 of NZ_JADYWS010000015.1, forward strand.
AAACTAAAAATTAAATTGCTTTGCTCGATCACTAAGGAAAGATAAAAAGTTCATGCAATACGAGTTAATCAACGTGTTTTTTACGGTCGTTATATTGCTGTCTGTCAGTGACATTTTATAGCTTAATGTTAGCTCGTCTACTTCATAAGCATGATTGTAAACATCGTCAATCACACCGTAGGCAGCTTCATTATCGCTAGTAACGTAATCAGTTAAAACGAAGGTTCTTAGTCCAACATGATCTTCATTAGCAATTTCTAAGTAACCGTTGTCAGTTGCTTTACTGGCAACATCATAAATTGCTGTCAGTATTTTGGCAGAACTAGCCCTTTTGTTGTTAAGCTTTGAAAACATATCAGGGTCTTGAAACCTTGATGCTAAATAGCTAAAGCTGGCGATTCTAGTAAGCATTTGATGGAAAAAAGTCACCAGAGACTCCAATTCACAGTCTATGTTTATACGGCTGTTAGCAAGTTCATCTACATAACCTTCATCACACGCCATCAATCGCTCTGCATCCAAGTCATTAAAGTTCATTAAAAGTAACTCAGATATTTCAAGATCATATTCGTTTTGAATACGTGCCAGTAAAGGTAACGCTAACTTAACCCACGCAGCTTGGTCTTGTAATTCGTCTAAATCCAACTTGCTCGATAGCAGTTTATTAACTTGTGCGATTATTTTGGTGTCCGTGATTGGTTCACAACTTTCCATGTGGTTGTAATAAGATGCATTATGACCTTGATCGAATAAGTTACCCTTGCATAATAATGATACTAAGGCACTGGCGGCTTTAGAGTTAGCGCGAAAACTATCAATGTTAACAATCAAACACCCTTCAATATTAGGTGTCTCAAATACAAGTTCAGAATTGTTGTAAGAAAAGTCAAAATCAGGGCTAAATTGAGCGTCAAATTCCTCAATTAGCTCACTTGGCACACCACCAGCAATCAAGTCTTTTTTAGCAGCGTGTATATGCGGCATAAGCTGTTCAATAAGCTTAACGGGGACGTTAGCAAGTAAGTTACGAACAAGACTAATTGACTCTTTTGCTTCATCAATCGTTGTCGGACGTAGATTAGGAAGTTGATTTGAGTGAATCAAATTAAAATTAATAGCACTAATAATAGTATCTGAATAATGTTCCATAAAGTCAGATACTTGGCTTAAATAGTAACTATCATTTAACGAATTAAAGTAATTAGAGTTTTCATAAACAAGTGTTTCACCAGTAAGGCTAACTAATGGGTTAGTTACATTAATGGCGGTGCAAACATTCTTAATACGTTTATTGGCGCGTGTATCTTTTTTAATTTTTGTTTCAAAACCACAACCTTCGATGAATCGCATGTTTTGTATTCCTTCTTAAATTTAATGCTTGCACTTGGCTTACTAGCTTTTGATTTTACTGAGTTATCACTGTGTTCGGTTTTGTTAAGCTCAATCAAATAATCTAAATTTGATTGAGCTTGCGGTGTTACCCGTTCGTTTTGCATGGCGGTAACTCCACTTCGTATAGAATTGAGCCATCAGATTGCGGTATCCCATCTACTTCGAGAATATGTGTGAAGCGAAACATAGGGAAGTTAACCATTAATTGCTCAACATTTTTTTGTAGAGAACCATTTGGTAAAGGTGCATCAATCTCACGCGCACCCACTTTGAAAATTCTTTTGTGTTTATTCATTTTTTATTCCTTACTTATTAAAATTAAATGCTGTCAATATCATCGAAACCATTAAATAAATCGTGTTCAACTGCTGGTGGTTCTTGAACTACAACAGGTGCTTGTGCTGATTCATTTTTAACTGCTGTAGTAGCTGGTGCTTTAGTAGTTGGAGTGGTTGCAGTATTAGGCTTTATCTTTTCTTTAGGGGCTACGGCAGGGGCTTTGTTGGCTTCAACGGCTTTCGTTGCGCTATTTAAGGCATCTATAAAGCTTGAGTTATTCATATTTGAATTTGCTTGCTCTAATGGAGTGCCAGCACTATGCAAAAAGTCATTTAATTGCGTTTCTATGCTTTCAGGTGTGCCTGTCATAACCCAAGGGGTCGATAGGGCTGCACGAAGGTTAAAATGGCTCTCAGCGTTAGCCCTACCATCTTCTAATATGTCAGATTTACCAGACTTGCTTAATGCTGCTAACTTAGGAGTAAAAACGATAGCAAGCTCAGTGTCGTTTTTTGAAGTAACGTTAATTGCTACTCCCGCTAATGTCGCGCTATCAATGATTTTTTTAAGAGTGTTTAACATGGTTATCTCGTTTAGTTAGTATCTATGTTTTAAGTGTCTACATAGTAAAACAAACGAAAAAAACCGCTACTGATCGGGAAGTAGCGGTTTGGGTTGGGAAGTTATGTAAAAAGGGATTAGCGTTTGAGTAGTGTCAATAACGCTGGTGGCGCGTATTTCTGCCAGTTAAATTTAGTGCCTAAAATTGATTTAATAAAATCGGTCTTTTTGCCAGTGTGCATTATTTTAAAGCTACCCTCCGCATGTTTATTAGCGGCTTGTGCAAAGCCACTACCAGAGCATAGTTGTTTAAGCCCCTCAATCGTGTAGCTTGAAATATTCTCTTTACTCGGTTGCCATTCTTGCACTGCTTTATCAGCAAGCCCATCAATACTTTGAAATGCGACTTCATAAAATTGGAATGCATTTGCATTATCAGCACCATCACTAGTTAATATGAAATTAGTAATAGATTTTGAAAGTTCATCCAAGATTTCTTTTTTCGTTTTGGTTGAAGCAAGCTCAGTAGCTATTTTTGCAACATTATTAAACCCTCGTTGCTTAGAGTGGGCGCTAGTTACACACGCAACAGCAAGGCTTAATCTAAATAGTTCGTTATCCTTTAATTCATTACGAGCAAAGTCCACCAACTCTTTTTTATGAGACTCAATGACCACGTTTGAAGGTTGGCAAACAACAGGCTCTACAGTTTCTTGTGTTTCGTCAGGCGCACTAGTTGTTTCAGTATCCGCTTCATCAATATTACTTTTATTGTCGTTCTCGGATTTCGGAATACTTTTTTGAATTTTTTTCGTTTTTGCTTTTTTTGCTTTAGCGAGTGCTGCAACACACTTATCATTGCAGTCAACATCAATACACTGATTTTCAATAACAGTGCCTTCATGTGCTGGGCGGTCATCGAGTATACTGATGCGCTTAGAACAAAGGGCGCAACCGCTAGTGAATTGTGTTTCACCTACGGTAGTTGTATCAACTTTTCGTCTATCGGCTGGATTAGACTCACTAAAAAATAAAACTTTACCGTATTTTTCTTCTAACTTATTTTTTTGGTCACTTAAATATGCTTGTGTCTTATTTCGGTAGCATGTACCAAACGAACACGTAGAGCTTTTTTCATCACCTAAATCGAACAAACCCACTTGGCGCTCACTGTTATGTTTACATGAGTTACAATCTGCTTTATCAAATTTGGCCGTACCTAATGGCAACTGAACTTTAGTTGCTCGTTGTTTTAACTCAGCGACAGTCAATTTTTCATCAATAACACGTTTTAATGTGCCGATTTGAATTTTCTCTGGCAGGATAGATAAAATTAATGCATGACCTGCTTTAATCTTGCCTTTGTCTAGCGCGTCCAATACTTGATCACAACAATGAACTAGCTCAAGTCGTTCGTTTAGTTTTTTAACACTCCACATAAGGCGCTTGGCTGCACTTTCTCTATCGCCATTGAAAAAGCTTAACCAGCGTTTTGACGCTTGGATTTGACTAACAAAGTCTAAGTCCTGACGCACTGTATTTTCGCAAAGGTGCTGCTCCATAGCTTCACGGTCAGTAAGCTCTTTATGCTCAACATCAATTAATTCTAAACCGTTACTGATAGCCGCTGATACGCGTCTGTGGCCAACAACGATTTCAAGCTCACCTTCACTGTTTGTGCGAACAACAGGCTTTTGTATAATGCCAATATTACGAATTGACTCACACAGTTCGTTAAAGGCCTGTTCATCGTTTTTTCTGCGCGTGTTACCCCCTGTTCAGCAGGGTTAACAGTGATGCTACGTGAAGTAATAGATGCATTTGCCGTAGTAGCTGCGGCTTCATTCTTTTCAGTTACAGTATTCATTAATAATCTTCCCAAGACTTAATAAGTTATAAGTATGCTAACCAATTGCGATATTCTGGCTACTGATCAGGTTCGTAGTGGTAGCACTATCATGCGGCTGGTTTCATTTTCACCTTGGATAACGAGATATTTATCTTTCGGGTGCTGTCCAATCCGCGCAATTTTGCTTGTTACGTTAGCCACTGCTTGCATTAGGAAGTTTAAATTTACAGATAGCGCATTTTCAGGTTTAAGAGTCACCTTTGATTTAAGATAGTCCTCACCAAGCGTTTTACCGCCTTGCACTGTGCGTAAATGGGTTTCTTGAGTTGTATCGTCAATCAATAACTCTATAGCGGGTAGACGCTTGTCAATGGCGGCAGATAAGCGCCCCAATGCATCAGCCATATCTTTTTGCTCTAAATCCATTAACCAATCTGGTTCATTTAAAAATAATTCGGATAAGTCAGGGAATTTATTATCAAGTAACTGAGAGCGAATAAGTGTACTTTTAAAGGTGATTTCGCATGAATTGGTATCACAACGTAGGCGTACTAACTCACTTGCATCACTTACTTTTAGTCCTTGAATCATATCAATTAACTTAGTGGGAATAACGATATTGAAATCATTCTTAGAATTTGTAACATCAAGCTTATTATCGTAAACACGGTATCCATCGGTAGCAGTTAAAGAAATTACTTTTGCTGAACAGTTTAGCTTTATATTTACACCATTTAGGGCAGGTCTTGTGCTGTTATTGACCGCCACAGAGCCACGCGCTTGCACAAGTACGTCTTGAAGTCGCTTTAGGGGAATAGTTAATACTGAATGTTCAGCACTTAACTTTGGTGGTGCTGGGTACGCGCTAGGGTCTGCGGTATCAATTTTCATCTTTGAACGTTTGGCAGTAATTAACCCACCATTTTCGCTAAAATCATCCCATGAGATTTTTACAGGCTCGTTTGCATCAAAAGACGTATAAGCACTAACAATGGATAAAAGCTTTTCACCTGAAAGTAAAACCTCTTTATCTTCACCCAGCATATCTATATCGCTTTCAAAATTTTCTATTCTACGCGCCATAGACTGACCACCATTTGAAGCACTCGCGTAAGCAGCAAGCTTGCCACCTTTATTCGTAATAAGAATGCGAGCGAACTCAAGCACACCGTTACTCTTTTTGTTAGAGCAAGCAAGGCGAGCGATAGGGTTTAAAATTGATATAAAGTCTGCACAGGGTAATTTAATAAAAGACATTAGGGCTACTCTCCGTAAAAGTTAAATCAATACTACGTTTATTTGAAATCCTGACTACCGAACGGGAATTAGGTTGAATCCCGCGTAAATAATGGGGTTAGCTAGTGTTGAAGAAAGTTTGAGCGTAAAAGAGTCAATAAGTACAAGCGTATTTGGTGATCGAGCTTTTAAATTCACAGATTAATTTTAAAAGGTTTAACAACCGTAAATAAATGGGGTTATAGCGGGATTGGGTGACGGGTTTTAAATCCACAGAATAATTTTAAAAATAACGATTCAAATGAGTATTTAAATAATTAGAGAGGCACTTTATACCCTCTGTATTTTTAGCCAAGCCATTTACAGGATGTAAAAATAGGCCTAATCACATTAGATAGGCCTTAATTATGAAGTTAAATATGAAGAATATGGTAACGCTTGCATTAAGCGTTACATTTTCGTTAGCAGCGAATGCCGAAGGCGTAAAAGTTGAAAAAAGCCAAGCAGAAATTGTACTGCAAGCCGCTATAGATAACTTTACAAAACTTGTACCAATTCCAATTGTCGCAATTGAAGAATCACCACTTCCAAATATGGTGCAAGTTGTTACCGAAAAAGGCGTGTTTTATGCCACTAAAGATGGAAAATATATTGTTGCTGGTAATGTTCATGAAGCTAAAGAAGGCCTCCCTAATTTAACTAAAGCGCGTTTAGCAAAAGAAAATGGAAAGAAAATTACTGAATTAAAAGATAGCTTTATTACATACAAGGCTGAAAACGAAACAAGTGAAATAGTAGTTTTCTACGATACCTCATGCCCGTACTGCACAAAATTTCATAATGAAGTAGAAGACTTCAACCAAGCGGGTGTAACTGTCCACTATGCAGCATGGCCAAGACAAGGCGTATACAACCAACAAAATAAAACACAGTACACTGGTGCTTATTACAAATTAGAAAATGTGTGGTGCGCTGAAAACCCTAAAGCGGCCTTAGATGCCGCAGCACATAGAGCGAACGTGCCAAGAAGTACGTGCGAAAACACAATCCCTGAGCAATTTGCACTGGGATTAAGTTTAGGTGTAACTGGAACGCCTGCCGTTTTCTCAATTGATGGGCAACTAGTTCAACGAGGATATGCACCAGTTGATGATCTAATTAAAAATCTGAGAGGCGTTAAGTAAATGAAATTACTAACCCTCCCCATTATTGCGGCACTTCTAAGCGGTTCTGTTTTTGCAGAAGAAAAAGTAAATAAAGATGAAGTTAAGTTACCTATACCGTCACGCACTGAATTTGCAGAGCAAACAAAACGTGACCTTGGAAAATACGGAGCTGTAAACGCCATTCAAGAGCTACCAATCTCACGCTTGTATTTTGTCGAAGCTCAAAGTGGAAGTTATATCATTAGTTCTGACGGTCGTTTTGCTATTGAAGGAACAATAAAGGACGTATGGCATAGAAAAACGCTCAAAACCGTTGACGATGTGCGCGATACACTACGTATGCCATTATCTGAAATGAAATTCGACTTCCAAAAAGACCTAGCTTCACTTGTTTTGGGTAACCCTGATATACCGCGCCAAGGAGTTATTTTTGGGGACCCAACAGCAAAACATACCCAAGAATTTGTAGCAAAGATTAACGCTAACAAAGAAAAATACCATTTCGTATTTGTCATGATGCCGCTGATTGGTGGAGAGGATGCAGTAAAACGCAGCATGAGCATACTTTGTGCACCAGATAGAGAGCTTGCAATAGAAGATTTAGCTAACAACACAAGCGAATCATTCTTGGACACCAATGAAGGCTGCCCTGACCAAAATTTAATGTTTACTGTTTATATGCAGGAAATTTTTAAAATCACCAATTTACCGCATGTTGTACGAGAAGATGGCCTTGTGTCGAAAGGCGCGCCCATTGAGTTAGATAAATGGTTGGAATCATTATGATTAAAACATTAACAGTAATAATTTTGGTAAGTGCATTAGGTGGCTGTATGTCACCAATTGGCAGTGAACCTGATCCGCGCCAATGCCCACGCTACCTCACTCAAACAAATAACATGTGTAATCATTCAGATTTAAGGACTTACAATGAAATTTAAGCTTTTAACTACTTTAACGCTGGTAATGAGTGCTTTAAGCCTTCAAGGGTGTGTTAATTCACTAGGTAAAGAAGAATTTACCTGCCCAAATTTAAAAAAAGGCGGTGTCTGTGGTGGACCTCGTGATGTTTATAAATTAACTAATAACCGCGTTAGTCTTGAGAACCTAACCCAAGAAGAGCTAAACGCATACCGCAATGGCCAAAACACAAATCACGTTTCGTTGTACGAAAGTGATGGTGAAACAAAGCAAGTTATTAGCAATAAAAACAAAACAACTAAACTTGAAAATAAATCTAGTAAGCGTAATACGGACAATGGCGTTACCTATGCTGCGCGTGGAGACGGCCAGCAAACACCCGATAATTACCAAACACCGGAAGCATTACCGCAAACCCGTTTTTCATACCAACAAAATCAATATGAACAGTGGCCAAGCAATAATGAACCACTCGCACCTGAGCCATTAGCAACGCTTGAGCCTGCTCAAGTTATGCGTGTATTAATTGCCTCGTATACTGATTCAGACGGTTTATTACATATGCCAGGATATACATTTGTTGAGGTTACACCAAGACGGTGGAGTTATGGCGAAGCTGCCAACGACAGACCTTCTCGGGTAGTACCGTTAGAAGTAAAACGCCGTAGTGAAGAGCAATTCAACCGTGCTCGTAATCGCTCAAACGGAGTCGATGCTATGGAAGTAGTAAACCCAATCAACCGTAGAAAGTAATTAAAGGGGTATTTTAAAAATGTCTGCATTTCGCCGCCGTAACGAAAAATTATTAAAGCACGAAGCTTTTGCTGATTTATTCCCGTACTTAGAATACTGGGAGGATGAAAAATTATTTTTACTAGAGGGGCCTTATCTTGGCTTTGCATTTAGATCAATGCCCACAAACGGCGGTAATCGTGAAATTTTAAATAGCTTAACCGGTATTTACAAAACAAAGTTTCCCAAAGGAACACTTATACAGGCATCTTTAATTTCAAGCCCTGATATTGAAAATCAGCTCTATGGTTTTCGTGCTGCACGAACTGGACGCTACTTAGGTAAAGACCAAGAGCAAGTTTCATCCATAGCAAAAGCTGTTCATGATTTCTACCGCAAAGGTACAAACGAAGGAATAAATGAATCGGATTTTATATTTAGAACTTTTGAGTTCATATTTACTATAAAAATACCTATTAAACAACTTGTACCAACTAGTAATGAACTAACGGTAGCCAAAGATGTTAAAAAGCGCGCTTTACGCTCACTGTCAATTTTAGGCGCAGTAGAGCTTGATGATGTAGGTTTTCGTCGCCGCTTACGCGTTATGTTCAACATGTTCAATAAAGACAAGTGGCGTACACGCCCGCATTTTAAAGAAAAGTCACAAGCTTCGGGCTTAATGCGTGATCAGATTTTAGATCCTGGCAAGCGAGTTGAGATAGAAGGTAGTGGCATAAAAATACTAGATGATAAAGATAACGAATGTGAATACATTAAATCGTTGTCTGTAACTGAAATGCCAGAAAACATGGTTTATGGTCAAATGATGGACTTGCTTGGTGATTGGCTCGAAGGTAAGGGAGCACCTTTGACAGAGCACTTCATGATCACACTTAATATGTATTATGAAGACGCAGTAAAAGCTATTAAAGATATTAAATCTAAACGTAGTTTTATAAACTCACAGGCAAAAGGCAAGTTAGTGCAATGGGTTGACCGATTACGCTTCCAAAATAAAGACTTTAACGATATAAATCGCGAAATTGAGCAAGAAAAATCAACTATTGTTAAGTATGCCTTACAAGTAAATGTATTTGCTAAAAATGAAGAGCGAGCTGACGTGTTTGCAGAAGAACTTATTGCATTCTACGAGCGTAAGGGCTGTACGCTGGTTGATAATAATTTTTTCACAGTACCGATGTTCATAAGCTCACTCCCAATGGGGCTTAGCGAAGAAGTTGTTAATCTCTCTGGCCGTTATAATGTATGTACTTCAAAAGCACTTCCTTTTTTAACACCTCACATGGGGAGCTGGGCGGGTAACACCTCGGAACCTAGACTATTATTAACGTCCCGATTAGGTCAGTTGGTAAATATCGACTTTTTTAAATCACAGACAAACTATAACTTTTATATTGCAGCTACTTCCGGGGCAGGTAAGTCTTTCTTTACGGGATACCTCATTGCAAACATGCTTTCTTCTGGCGTTAAGTTACAAGATGATCCCGATAACCCAGCACAAAACAAAGATTTTGATGATGGAACTCAAGTTTTCGTAATTGACGTGGGGCGTTCTTACGAAGGTCTAGCAAAGCAGCTGCATGAAGCGCAATTCTTAGTCTTCAATAAAGACTTGGCTTATACACTAAACCCGTTCTCATATATTCATGAGTTTGATGGTGAAGAAGGTCAAGGTATACAATGCCTAGCGCAACTAAAAACAATGGCAGCACCTTCAGGTAAAATTTCAGACTTTCAAAGCTCGCAAATGTTGACCCTGTTAACAGCGCTATGGAATGACAAAGGTAATAAGGCCTGTATTGATGATTACTATGAACTGTGTGTAAAAAGTGAACATGAAGCGGTGAGAGAAATTGGCCACCAGCTTAAACCATTTTGTAAAGGGTTTTACTATGGCGCATATTTTGATCCCGAAAAGCCGCCAGTCGATTTTTCTTCTCGCCTAGTAGTAGTTGAGCTAGAAGAGCTTAAAGGCGACCCGCACTTACAAACAATTGCTTTAATGTCTGTAATTATGTCAATACAGCAAACAATGTACCTTGGTGGGCAAGCACGTCGTCGGATGTTCCTGCTAGACGAAGCGTGGGAATATTTAAAGGGAGATGAAGCAACAAAAGCAAGGCTTGGTTTTTTTAGTCAATTCCTAGAAACAGCTTGGCGACGCTTCAGAAAATATAATGCTGCTGGTGGGCTAATCACTCAATCTGTAATGGATGGTTATAGCTCAGATGTAGGTCGAGCAATTCTTGATAACTCAAATTGGCTACTTTTACTTAAACAAAGAGAAGAGGCCGTTGAAAAACTGCAGAATGAAAAAGCATACTCTGGTAGTGAATTGGATTTTAAACTGATAAAATCAACACATACGGTCCAACCCGATCCATCAAGGACTGATATTGCTTACTCAGAGATTTTTATAAAGTATGAAGGACAATCACAAGTCTGTCGATTATATACTGATAGACGCATACAGCTTACATTAACCACTAATGCCGACGAAAAGCAGCGCAGGCAGGAGTTAATTGATAACGGTTACTCTTTCATGGATGCAATTGACCAAATGGTATTAGAAGACCACCGGCAGTAAATAGTGAAAATTGAATGTTAAATTTGAGTAATGAATCCCTTGTTGTTTTGGAGGTCCGGCGTCTTTTTGGCGCTGGACGCAGCTTGGTTAAAGCTAATAACAAAGTGATAAGTGAGCTAAAGAATGCATGCTTTAACCAGGATTACAACACTGCAAAGATAGTACAATTGGCCCATACAGACGGCGCAGTGCTATCAAAGATAATTGAAATAGCTAATAGATCTGTAAGATACAAAAGAAAAACGCCGATAATAGACCCCGCCCAATGCGTCGCTCGTATAGGTCAAAAATGTATGCAAGGCATCGCTCTTAATTTGGAAATAGAATCCCTTAGCATTAAGCTAAATGATTTCTGGAAAAAAGTTTTCATCAAAATTGAGTCCAATACGCGAAGAGCACTTTTAGAAGCAATGAATTTAAATAAGGGAAACGAAAGTAATAACTTATTTGAAATAACAAATAAAACATTACTTCTCAGTTTATCTTGTTACGCCAAGGCTATTGCATGTTCTAACATCGACATTAAGATGACGAAAGAGTTACTTCAATTTGTATTGACGCCAGAGCCCGTGATGGCTGAATTAATTCAAACGTCGATGGGGGTTCGTGTTGAAATACTAAGTTTTTCTGAAGAAGATATATCAAAGAGTTCATACATTGCTGCTGCAGCATGGGCTGAGGTATCCGGGGAAGCCAACCCAAAACAAGTCTGTAACCTTGAATTTAGTCCATAGGGAGTAATATGAGTGTAGATATATTTGAACATGTTGAGGCTATAAAGGCTGGGGTTTCATACTTTGAAAACCACGACAGTATAATTGATGCAGTTTCAAGCTTGGAAATGATGGCCTTCTTAGAGAATGCATTTAAAGGGCGAAAAGTTAAAATATGTGCTAATTATTCTAAGGCCAGTGGGTATCACTTTACCATCGACAGACCAAAGGCCGGTTTTATAGTTTTAAACTCAGTTTCGGGGCAATGGCATCATGATAATTATATAGAACAATTTCTTATGCGTATAAGACTATGTGAGTTGTCATCGCTGCCGTACCAATGGGTAAACGAACAAAACGAAGGCAACCACGATATAAAACTTTTAATAGTTCAAGATGGAGATAAGAACTATTTAGAGGCGCGTCGGCATTTTGATTTATATGGCGGCGTCCGATCTGACAATCTTTGTAAAACTATTGAGGATTTTACTGTTTCTGCGCAACTGTTATCACAAATAGTGCAACGTGATATAAGCGTAGTTAGAAAAAAATCAAAGGCTCCCTTTGATCATTCTCAGTCCGAACACACGCAACACTAGCATATTCAAAAAAATTGTAATTAGACCGACTGTAAAACACACTAGGTCTTTTACATATAACACCAGTAGTAACATTCAAACATTCGATAAACTCCCCATCTAAGTGCAAAGAGGCACGCTCAGGCATTAAATCATCAATAATAAGAGTATCAATTTGACTATTAACGTCATTCATCAATGACAATGGAACTGAATTTTCTTTTTTAAGGAATAAAACTGAACTATGCACAACTGAGTATGCGCTGCATCCTAAATTAGTACGACTGGAGGTTTTTAAGTCACCAGCTTTAAATAAACTGGAATTAACCTTACTTACAAAGCTATTCATTAATTTAAAACGTTCGCTGTAACGAACATCTATTAGCTTTTTACCATTCACTATCGCAGCATCAACGGCCGTAAAACCAAATCTAGCTGAATAGAAGCCTTCTACAATAGTGTATCCCAAGCCAAGTCGCTTAAAAGCAGCCTTGATCATGTTCGTATATGTCGTTGGTAAAGGTAGTACAGCCCCTTCAATACCAATTTTGTTAGCTGGATAGAATCTAACATTGTAAAATTCATCAAATACAATGACTGACTGAATGCCTGAATAGACTTCTAAGCACGGATGATTTGTTAGGCCATCGATTTGCTTGTCATCTAACTTTGAGTACGACAGAGGCATGATAGGCTTCGATTTTAGTTGTTCTAGCTCTAATGTTTGGACTGGATTGTCATTACGTTTTGCAACTTCAAAATCAATTTGCTCTAAACATGTAATTTCTTCTTCAAGGCGCTCATAAGCCAAATGTTCACGTTTAAAGCCACCAGCAGTAAATTCTTCATACTCAAAGTTCAAACCCATACCACACAGATCTAAACGTATGAAAAATTCAGAGTCGTTTTCATACACCATTATGCGTACTGATTTGCGCTCATTTTCATTACATTTTAATATGACACGAGTTTTAATATTCATTTATTTCACTTTTAATTATTTAACAAAGAAAGTCGCTAACAATAAGTTCTTCAGATGATTCAATATGTTCATGCTCTGCCGGTGATATAGTTTTTACCGGCTCAATCTCACTGCGTTTGTTATTAACCAATATTTCATGGTTGAAATTACCAAAATCAAATGGGTCTAAAGTAACCACATTATTATCAAGAGTGCTGGTGGCACTTTGGCCACGCGATGCAGCAATTTTAAATCCACCATAACGCGGTAAGTTTTTCTGTTTAATTAATTCAGCAGGGGAGAAAAGGTTGGTTTTTCTACCAATTACCCGTCCAAAGTCATTCTTAATCAAAGAGTCTGCTTTTTCTTGTTTGCGAAAAAATACGTTATGCATTTCTACCGCTATTTTATACTTAGCAGTCACAGGTTTACCGAGAATGTTTTCGGGGCATTGTAATGCATCATCTTCTAATGCGCGGCGATAAGTGGACGCTTTGTATATATCAAGCCATTCATCATCATCAAATGCATTGAAGCCGCCGTACTTAATATCAATGTAGAGTCTCTTAATTGCTTCCAGCTCTTTAAGAGAGAGCCCACACGAACCCTTACCTTTGTTTATGTTGAAGTTGATACATGCAGCGATAACTTCGCTGTCAGGCTTTTTAGGAAACTCACGATAATTAATATGGTTATCGTTACCGCAAAGCTGGTACATATCAGTGGTGTATAGGATAAAGTCCTCATGAACCTTTGTCTTTGCGCTTGAGTTAATCAGGTGACGAAAGTAGCCCGATTTTAGCTCTACAACAGCCGTCAGTTGCTTAGTATTGCGGTCAATTGCAGGCACAATACTCACAAAATCAAGTAATTCGTTTAAATCCAATTCTAATTTTAACAATGTTTCATTAAGAGCAAGCAAAACGTCCGATTCATTGACATCGTGCAATGAAATAGGCGTGTTCTCGTGAATTACAACACGGTTATATTCACCTTGAATAAACTGGGTGATTTTTGCTGTTTTATTACTTTTGTAGTGCTCAGCTATAGCTATAATAATTCTACGCACGATAGTTACCCTTTAATTAATCATGTTGATATGGCCACTATAGGCCATATCAATAATCTGACTACTGTTCTAATTGATTAGCCAAGAGAGCGGCAAAATCCTCATCACTCACTGACTCCTCAGTAAAACTCTTAGTTTGTGGCACGTTCGGCGTTTGTTGTTCAAATTTAACAACAACACCAGAGTCATTAATACTTCTGTTATTCGGTAGTAAGCCTAATAAGTTCGCGAGACTATTAAATGTCCTGCGTAAAATGACGTTGCGCACACAGCGACTCGTAAAGTTAACCCAAGCACTTATTCCAGCATCATCTGCCATATGTGTTTTATCAGAAATAATAGATTGAATTTCACTTGTACCAATGTACGAGCAATAGAATGTACCATCCGTAAAGGTGATAACAGAGAAAGCGGCTACAATGGCGTTTCCATCGGTTGTATATGAGTGTATGAATCGCGGTGGCGTGTTTTCACCGTACCATTCAAATTGATCGCCTTCATGCACAACACTGAAGTTGGTAGATTTGATTTTGGAACAGGCGCCGTAAAATTGATTCATGGCCTGGATACCAATTTGAACAGTTGGAAATACTTGTTCACAGTGAGATTCCCAATGTATAAACAAATAGGCTTCTTTGTCATATGGATTAATAGATAAGCCCATATTGGCTATTTCAAGAATGCAGCGAGCTAACTCTTTAGGTTTTATGCTGTCAAAGCTAGGTTTACGGTTGCTATATAATTTTTGTTTGTTAACTTGAGAGGTTATCCAAGCAAATAGTTCACGTAATTGGCTATTGATTTCATTTACATCAAATGAACGGTCAATTTTATTAGTTTCATACGTGGCTATAAGTTGAGTTCTAAATTCTTTATTTAAAAATAAATCGATGTAGTTGTTATGTGACATTGTTTGACTCCAGTTTTTTCAGTAGTTAAACATATTTGAAAATTCTGGCTACAAACTGGGATTTATTGCTTTTAAAAAGTTATACACATATCCACAAACCCTATAATTTATATTAAATGTATAAATACTAGAAAGAGATATAAAACTATAGGGTTTGTATCTCTTTGATTTAAAACATAAAAAAAGTCAATCTAGATCTTAATTATGGTAATGCTGATCACAAAGTTGGTGGTTAGGATCACAATACTGGTGTTACTGATCACTTAAATGGTGTTGCTGATCACTTAACCGGTTTATAGTTAACACATTTATGGTGTCTAAATTTTAGTAATCTAGATCTTTAGTTAACTCTAATAGTGACTCAAGCTCACTCTTTTCATCTTCAGTTACAGTCTTTTCTACATTTTCTTTTTCTGTATAAGATTGTAATGCTTTTTCTACTTTATCCGCTTCTTCATCTATTTCTAAATAACGATATGCCATCATAAGTTTAGTTAACTCGGGAACACTAAGTTTTTCTTTAAGAGTAACTTTTTTTGCAATCATTTCTTTCACTGTTTGTAGAGCGTCTTGAGTGTTCAGCTCATGGTACGTGCCTTTCTCATGCCATTTGATAAGAAATTTAATTTCAGATATGCGATTTCCTTGTGTTTTAACTTCATACCCAATATCACCTGTTTTACTTTCCAGAAATAGCAGCTCTTTCCTAACTATAGGGTGATTGCTTAATCTATCAATGCTATCTCTTATACATCGCTGCATAAAAACACCATTGTTTTTAAATGAGCTTTTATTCTTTTTTAGTTTTCCTCTTTCGTCGAGTAATCCAAATAAGCCTTTGAGTATATCAACCTTAATAAAATGCATCTCAAATCCATCTTTTTTAAAGCGGCTTAGCAACTCGTAAAGCCTCTTAGAATACTCTTGTTTTAGATCTAAGAATGTTTTTGTAGTTATCAGTGCGAACCCATGGTGATATTCAATATATTCACTCTCAAGCATGTCATTAGGAACCATCGTTAATAGTCCCTTTTTATATTTGATATTTTTGAATAGAGGTTTGTAATCGAATTCATCATCTTCCGTTTCAGATTCAATTTTGATGCCCACTTTATAACCTGCAAGCCTTTCTGCAGCAGGAGCTAGCACCGAACCAATATGTTTTGAATCAATGTTTAACCATTCAGATAATTGGTTGGCAGTGTAAGTGTATTGTGGTGTTGATTTAACCCAGTCAGAGCTTTTCATTTGAGCCATCATTAGAGCAAATAAATCGGCCTCGCGTGGTGATAAGTCTTTCCGACTAAATACCAATTTATGACCTTGTTTAATATGTTTAGGTAAGTTAGTTCTTGAAATAGGTATATCACTTAGCTTTTTACTCATAGTCGGACGCCAGTATTGTTGGGTTCTAAATAATTTTAATCTAATAATGTAATATTTCACACCAAGATTGTGTATTCAATGCTTTGTACATTACATATTCTTGGTGTGTGACACCATGATTGTGTAATCGATGCTAGTTACATTACATCTTCTTGGTGTGGTACACCATAAATATGTGTTCAATACTGTATACAATACATCTTCTTGGTGTACCACACCGTGATTGTGAAATTAAGATTTACCGTTACATGTTCTTGGTGTACGACACCAGAATTATGTAATCAATGCCGTATATGTTACATAATCTTGGCTTACGACACCATAATTATGTAATCAATGCCGTACACGTTACATATTCTTGGTGTACGACACCATAATTATGTAATCAATGCCGTATACATTACATCTTCTTGGTATATGACACCATAATTGTGTGTTCTACACCGTGGGCATTACATATTCTTGGTGTGTGACACCACAATTGTGTGTTCAATACTGTGAACATTACATATTTATGGTGTGTGTCACCTTCATTGTGTGTTCAATGCCGTACACATTACATATTATTGGTGTGTGACACCATAATTGTGTGTTCAATGCCGTACACGTTACATATTCTTGGTGTGTGACACCATAATTGTGTGTTCAATACCGTTCACGTTACATATTACTGGTGAGCAACACCACAATTGTGTGTTTAACGCCGTATGCGTTACATAATCTTGGTGTGTAATACCAGAATTGTGTAATCAAAATTATATGCTCTATGAAATTAGTACTGATTAAGTTTAGCTTATAGCAAGATTAACTGCCTGATTAATATGCAATTCTAGGTTAGTAGCCTGAATTTCTATCTATGGCATTATGGTCGGCATAAATAGTTAAAGGGTTAAACCAATGTCAGCAGCAAAACAATTAAGTTATGGTCTTGATGAGATTCAAGAAGCTATCTCTAATGAAGAACTTGCACCTAAGTTAAGTAATTGGGTAGAAAAAGCCATAGAAGCTTTCGATGCTAATGGCGAGCCTAACTATGTTGATTCTAAAGGGGAGTTAATTGAAGGCATTTACATTAATATGCCTAACGATTTGTACCATAGCCTCCCTGCTTTAAGCTCATCTCAACTTAAAGAATTCAAGGAGTCACCACCTCATTACTACCGTAAATATTTATCAGGTATTGAAGTTAAGCGCACGCTTCAAACTCAACGCACATTAGATGCAGGCACACTTGGCCATGAACTAATTCTTGAGCCAGAAGACTTTTACAACAAATACTTTAGAGAATTACTACCTATTGATGAGCCGGATGCTTTGCATACTGAAGCGCAAATTAAAGCTGAGCTGGAAAAGCATAATCTAAAAACAACAGGAACTAAGGCTGTTAAAGCTGAGCGATTGGTTAAACATGATCCAAATGCTAGAGTTTTTGAACATTTACTACGACTTAATCGCGAAAAAGAGGGCGCACAAAGCACCGCAGTAATAGAAGGCGAAGAAAAAACATTGTATGGCGGTAAGCTGGGTGTTGATGGCCAAGTGTGGGATAGCGCTATACGAATTGTTAAATCTTTAAAAAATGAACCTCAAGCTGATGCATACATTAATTATGGCTTACCAGAGGTTGCCATTATTTCACGCTGCCCACGTTCAGGTTTACTTTTGAAGGTTAAATTCGATTGGCTTAGGTTTGACGATGAAGCGGCTGATGTAAAAACTACTCGCTCCGCTAATCCAGATGATTTTTCAAGACAAATGCGCTCGTTGAAATACGATTTACAGCAAGCATTTTATACATATGTTGCAAGTTTAGTGGGCATTCATATACGTCGCTTTTTGTTCGTTACTGTCGAATATGCGTCAGCAGATTATTGCCAACTATTCAAAATTAAAGATACTCGCCTTGCTAAAGCGTTTGCAGAAATGCATCTAGCCAAAGATGAATTCGTCGAATGTAAGCGATCGGGTAAATGGTTAAGCCGCTATAGCGGATCAGTTATAGAATTAGACTAAAAAATTTACAATGTACTTTTTGGGTAGCTGTAATTTTATAACTTGCAGCAGCTCAATGTTAATATTTAACTTTAAAACAAGGTATACATCCATGAAATTGAAAATAACTTCGCTAGCGATGGGTCTAGCTATCTTATCTGGTTGTTCATCAAATGATGATATGGCAGATAGGCTTGAAGCGCTAGAAAATCAACGTGCTGCAAACGAAGCTGCGCAACTAGAAAAATCAACACTACAGCAAGAAAAAGAAATTGAAGCTTCACCTGAGTGGGTACTAGCACCACCAGCGTCAGATTCAACCGGATTTTATGGTGTTGGTATTGCACAATCAAAACAGCTAAATCACTCTCGTCGTGCCGCACGATTACAGGCTGAGTTTGAATTAGCTAAACAAACTGGACAAGAGCTGTCTGGCTCAGAACGTTCGTTTGAGCAAGGTGGTGCAAGCGGTGATGTTAATACGCAAACTACATTTTTGATTGACCA
The DNA here is from genome assembly GCF_015864715.1 of Pseudoalteromonas sp. NZS71. Taxonomy (NCBI): domain Bacteria; kingdom Pseudomonadati; phylum Pseudomonadota; class Gammaproteobacteria; order Alteromonadales; family Pseudoalteromonadaceae; genus Pseudoalteromonas; species Pseudoalteromonas sp. NZS71. The sequence continues at coordinate 66,323 of NZ_JADYWS010000015.1, forward strand.
AATAGTTGATTCAATTCCGGTAGTGGGTTACCAAATAGTCGATCAAAAGCTCTCGACTATTAACGGCCAATTCCACGCGTATACTTTGCTGAAGTTGCCATATGAAGAATTTAATAAAGCATTACAGCAATTGAAAGCGAAGACTAATAATAACGCTGTTCAAAAGCAATTTGATGATTTGGAAAGACGCTTAGGTAAACGTCGTGCTGAGAAGGAAAAGGCCACTCAAGCAGAGCACAACCGTGAATTAGAATTAATTGAAGCTCGAACCAAAGCGTTAAATCCAAGCACTGACACTAAAAACAACTCTAACAAGGGGTAAAGACAATGATGTTTAAAAGCCACCTTGCAATAGCAGCTGGTGGCTATCTCGTAGCTTTAGACTTTTTAAGTGATAAATTTGAACAAATTAACTCACAATTAATACTGGGTGGTGCATTAACCTTAATCGGCGCTTCGCTGCCAGATCTAGATCATCCAGGTTCGTTCATCGGTCAGCGTTTTAGATTTATATCTAAGCCAATAAGTTTTGTTTTCGGCCATCGAGGACTAACACATAGCATAATCCCCTTGGCCGTTATTCTGTTTGTATATGGGCAATCTGCTCCGTACTGGCTGCTATGGCTTTGCTTCGGCTATGCAATGCATTTGGTCGGTGATTACCTTACTGACAGCGGGATACCTCTCTGTTATCCGATAACGAAAAAGCGTTTTAAATTTTTATTAGTAACTAAAACTAACACTATTGGTGAGCCAATATTAGTCACTGTTTTCTTAGTTGCATGTTTTCTATGGGTGTTTTTATGAATAAAAAATCTTTTGAAAAAAATAATAATCCATTCGGTACAGATCTTAATGAAGACCTGTGCCAAATAATGTCTTCTGGGCACTACCAGCCCGGCGAAATAATTGAGAACGTTACAATGTTTGATGTTACTCAATTAATCGAAGAGGTTGTTCTTGAGGATGCTATTTATGAAAAAAATAGAATTTTGTATAAATTAGACTATTTCGATTTAATCGTTAGACCCCTTGAGTCTGTCTCCAGTTGGAGAGGCGAAGAAACCGTTAGCAGCCTTTATTTTGAAAGCAGAGTAAAGAATTTTTCATTCTTTGATTATCAGCTACTTTCTGAATTCAACCTACGTTTCAAACTTCTAAAAGTATTCATTAACAATGAAAATCAGCTTTGCTTTTGTTTCCCTTTGATTTTAGAAGGTGTCACTACAGAGCATTTGCTTGGTGCAATACACTCTTACATGACTGATTTGCAGAGTGCTCGGAAAATGATTAAAGAGCTTGTATGCACAAAAGATATGGACACTACATCAAAGCATTAAATGTTTATAAAAGAAATAAGGCGAAGCATAAGGCCGCGCCTTATTTTTACCACCCCAGCTTAGTAGCCTGAATATACATTTAGTATAAATTAGTGCTCTGTTGTTTCCTAAAAGGTAATTATTGTGAAAAAACCTACAAATTCTAAATATTCAGATGATCAGGTCGAGTTTTTAAGTTTGAATGTGAATAAATATTCTTTGGCAGAGCTTACTAAGCTTTTCAATTCAACATTTAAAACTTACAAATCAGATTTAGCTATAAAGAACACGCTATTTCGCAACAATATAAAACGTCCGAAGCCAGCGGGGATAAGTGAAGATACCCTTAAAACCTTTTTTCTGGGCAATACAAATTGCACTGCCGATGAGTTAACGAGACGATACAATAAGGAGTTTGCAAGTAACCTATGTACAGCATCAATTAGAATTAAGCGCAGAAAGTATGTTGAAAAAGTTGTAGAAGAAGAGGAGAGAACGCTTGCGTTTACTAAGTATGATGAAAGTTTAAACCCACATATTAAAGAATTAATATCGTCAGACTGGGGGTTATTGCTTAGCAAGCAGCCGGCAAAAAAAAGCGCAGCATAAATACCTGTTAAAAATTGAGCTTAGAAGGAATTTTAAATGTTTACAGATGAGCAAAAACTATCATGTGCTGTTGGTGAGTTAGTCCATAGCTTAGGGAATTTAATTGTAGATGAAGATTTGCGCTTTGGAGGCTTAACCGTGGCAGATGGTGAAATATTGCAAGCTCTAGGGCAAACGTTACGAACGAAAGAACTGAGCGATGAAAAACAAGTGCTTCAAAATGCAGGAATAAAACCAAGTTTACATTCACGAGCAGAAATTGTTGAGATGGCAGAGGCTATATTGCTAAAAGACTCTGAAAGCACAGGCACTTAAATAATGCTCGTTACGACAGCGTTAGAGTCAACTTTTAAATCCTAATGAAGTACAACGGTGATAGATACATGATTATGTTTGAAATAGATAAAGCTGGCCCCTGTTGCCGGCTTTTTTATTGTCAATTCAATGAAGAACCATTAAACCTGTTAAAAAAGGTGAGTTTGGGTGAAGTAGCTCATATCAGATCTTACAGTTTTGACTAATAGGTTTAGATTCATCTGACAGATATGAGCGATAACCTGACACTGAAAAAGTTAAATTTATTCCTGTGTTTTGAGTAGAAATCTAATTTTGTCCAATAACATTATTAAACGCCGTTTTGGGGCAAAATAACATGCTTAATTTCTAGCTGTTTTAATTACTTGTTTACAAAGGTAATTATTGGTGAAATTATCATGGTATGTAATATACGCCGTTTTGTTGTTTTATAAGCTGTTAGCTTACAAGGAATATTATGAGTACTTTAGATCATTTAACTAATTGGGACATTGAGTTGGTTAAGAAAGTAGTTGATCACTTAAATGAATTCGGAATTGTATCGGATGAAGATGGTTATGGTTTTCCATCTACATGGATTGAAAGGTGGTCAGATGCGTGTACAGACTATTTAAAAATACATGGTTATAAAGGTGGACCCTTATCTGATATTGGTGAATTCTTTAGTGGGTATGGTGCAGTATATGGTTTATATAATACAACTGGAATTAGTTATAAGTCTGCAGGTGAATACATCACCAAATTAGCAACTAGCAAGTCAATCGGACGACTAACACTGTTGCCTTATTTGCTAAAAAACAGCGCAAGTACGCTGCAGTTCCTTGCGGCGTTATCACTGTCCGCTCATGGCACTGAGCCCAACTTCGGCTAAGAGCGATAACCGGACATTGTAAAAGTTAAATTTACTCCTGTTTTGATGAATTGGATCCTAATTTTGTCCGATAACATTATTAACCGCCGTTTTTGTGTGTTATAAACACCAAAAAGGTGTTCAATAGGCTGTTAGGTGAATCGTGAGTACAGTTAACATAATTTACGCCGGAGAATCAACTGTATGTAATATTAATGAGGTAACTCTCACTATTGAAAATGGTGAGAATGAAATCCCTATCGATTTTTGGATTGGATTTAAATCCAGTAGCAGCGGAAAGCGAAAAATAGATCGAGGTGCTATTTATCCTAAAGATGTTTCCGCTGAATCTGTTGCAATATCAGACTTTAAAGAGCTATGTTTTTCTGAGTTCGATTTACTTGGTGTCCCTGCGGTTAAAGTATCTTTAGAGAGTGGCTCATTTTCCAAAGGAGTTAAACACTCTATTGCGTTAGAGTGGATGAAGTCCAAATCAGAAATTCGCGAAGTAAGCCGAGAAGATCGCGAGAAAGAAAGCTTATCAATTTCTCGCAAAGCCTTATTAACTTCTGAGGATGCTAATTCAATCGCACGTGATGCTTTATCTAATTCACGCGAAGCTAATAAGTTAGCTCGGAGAGCTATTATATGGAGCGCAATTGCTACACTTATAGCTGTTATTTCAATATACTTTAAATAATCCAATGATTTACTCTTATGTTTAATTTACCTAACAAGGGTTTTTAAAACGGCTTTATAGCGCATGGAGAAATATGTTTAACGATAAGTTTGTTTATACAGTTTGCATTTTCGGTTTGGTACTTTCAGGAGTGTACTTAGCGCTAATTTTCCAAAGGTTATCATTGAATGTTGTTTTATCATCTTTAGCTAATTTAGCTACAATTGGAGGTTTTCTCCTTGCGCTTTATGCTATTGGTATATGGAAGAACAAAAGTAAGTTGGCTTTCGTGTATACAGATTTACTACTTTTACAAAGACAAGTTAGTGATGTAAATGGCCATTTTAATATGTCTAAAATTTATGGAATCAATGCTCAAAAACTATTATTTGAACAATCTCTCAATAAAGTGTTTGAGCTTGAAAATTCGTTAAGGCATTTTGAGTCTAGTTATGAAATAGCTTTGGGAATTGATTCAGCGAGGGATATGTTAAACAATGCGTGTGAAATTGAAAATTTCAAATCACATATAACATTACTCAGATCGTTAACTGTAACCGAAAGACATGTGAATAACTCAGATATGTCAGATATAGAGATTATTTACCTAGCGTTAAATAACCCGGATCAGGTATCTTCATATCTATCAGGAATGAAATCTATTTTCACAAACAAAGATATATATTTCAATCAAATAAACCACGAATTAGATTTGTTAAGCAAAGCGCTATAACAAGACCTTGAAACGGACAAATTATAGCTGGCGGTGTTCGCTTTGCTCTCGATTTTAGCCAGCTATAATTTTGCGCTTAAGGTGGCGTTATAGGCCAGAGGGGGCAAATCTTGACTTCATCTTGGCATTATTCTCCTGACCGTCCGCAATTGGCACATATGCGACTGTCAGATTTGATTAAGTTCCGTTAATTAAATCTGACAGATTAAGTTAAGACTTATTTAGTTAAGCACCTTCAATCTCAATTACGTTAGTTTAATTTTAAAAACTGAGTACCCACGTTTATTTTTAGATTACTGTGAAAAGCCTGCTTTGCACAATCAATATCAACACCATCTATTTCTTCGGCCGCTTGTTCTGGGGTATTTATCCATCCTCGTAACCTACCAAATTCGACATTAAGGCGCGCTATAAAGCCCTGATTAATTTTGCGGTGTATATTACCGTTTTGATATGCCCGAGCAGTGAATAATACAACTTTCTTTTGAGCAGTGTGATCGAAGTAATGGAATGTTCTAAGCTTACCTGGTTCCCACTCTTCAACGGTACTTGCTCGCTCTTGTCCTAGCGTATCAAAGCCCAAGTTGTGTGCAATAGTAATTAGATCATCTATTTTGTTTGCAGAACTTTTTGAAAGCCCATTTATTCTATCAAATGAATAGCCGCCAAAATTGCCATAATTACTTGTAATTATTCGATAGTCCAATGCAAATCTATCTAACCCGGATGGTTTTCTATTATAAAGCCATTCAGAGCGCCCAAATGTTCGTTGATTTGATTTATACAAAGTAATGTTAGACTCGCCAATTAAACTCTCATAAACAGATATTAATTGTGAGTCTATGTATTTATTCACGTTTTTTACTGCCCATTCAGCTATGGCATAAGCATTTTCTTTCGTGAAGTCAACGTTAACATTCTTCATCAACAAGGTTTGCATCTCTTCTCGAGTGCTTGTACATAACTTATCAGTTATTGGAGTAAAGCGATTAAATAGCTCTTTCCAGTATTTGTTTTTTAAAGATTTAATACGAAGTTTAATAGCAGCATAAATAGAATCGATCGAAACGTTAAGCTCATCTAAAATGCTTCCATCTACATGTTCTAAGCCTTTATAAGTGTTAATAAGCTTTTCTAAACTGGCATCATAGTGGCTTACCAATGTGCTTATTAGGTCGCCACCAGCTATTATTTCAAATTTATCAGGTTGCACTTTCTGATGGAGCGAGTCTGCTTTTCTTGCAGCACTACCTTGTGCATCTATATCGAAGTTATCAGAAAACCACGCTGCAAAAGGGTCTACATCAACGGTGGCTCTATCCCATCTTCTCGAAGCAGATTTAGATAAGCTTATATGGATAACGTCTACGGTGCATCGTGCTGGCCGATCTGCAGAACGATAGTCAGAGTTGCCTATTACAGTGAAAGTTGCTTTACGGCGAGCTAATGCGTCTTTTATAGCTTGGTTATTACTCCAGCGCGTAGGCAAAATTAAATATACGTCCGGTGCTAGAGATTCCGCAATAATTTTTGAGGCAAACTCAGAATACTGGGTAAATGGTGGGTTGCAAAATATAACAGATGTTTCAATATCTATAAGCGTCTGAGCCATGAAATCAGTGCCAACAATCATAATATCAGCGGGTAAAGCTCGAATTAGAGGCAATGATTTTTCAATTGCATACTTTTCACCGTATTCATGTGCGATTGCATTAAGCACACGACCATCACCAACACCAATATCTAGCACAGAATAGGGCTTGTCGTAGCCTAACAAGTCGATGTGTTTTTTTATTAATGCAATATCTGAATCTAATGTTGGATAAAATTCAAAATCACCAAATTCTCTTACTTCTTCAATAAGTTTAGCTATACCCATTTTTTGTGCCTTTGATTTGTTTCAATAAGAACACAATACAAAGAACGAAAATTCACGCTACCGAATGGGTTTATACACTTTTATGAATTTGTTGCGTTTGGGAATATGCAATAGCGGCATTTATATGTTCACATTTTAAATTCGCGCATGAACACGAAAGGGGATTTAAATTGATAGCATATAATTTAGAGTGTTGTATAACGCTAAATCCAACTCCCTTGTAGTAATGAACCGCAGTTATTTCATTTAATCGCTGTTCATTTATATCTACGACGTTGGACGGGTTATTATTGCCTTTGTTGCTATCAATAACACTATCAAGCTGCTCTCTTTTAGTATTAACTTGATTATCTGCAAGGCCAGTTCCCTCTAATGCATCCTGACTAAGCTTGTCGGCATGACTATTGTTAATTCTCTTGATCCAACATAATTCAATAAACTCTAACTCATAACATAGCTTCATAGCCCGCTTATTTAGGACGCGTAGGGCAGTGTCATTACAATTCCATACTCCATTTAGCTGATTAATCACTAACTTTGAATCGCCATAGACTGTGGCTTTACGAATGCCAAGCTCAATTGCTTTCTCTAAAGCATATATAAGCGCACTGTATTCCGCTTGGTTGTTAGTACCGTGCCCATTAAATATTGAAACCTCGGCGACCACATTGTTTTGCCCATCAAATATAACTGCACCACATCCGGTTGGACCAGGATTAGGATTACATGCCCCATCGAAAAATATTTTATGCATAAATTCCCCCTTAATTTATATGAACAATATCAATATTCGATTTTTAGGCTACCACTTGGAATAAAATTATTTAGAAAGGGGATTTTGGGTATCTCTATCTTTTGAGATTAGCTAACTGAACACGGATAATTGATTTCATAGACATAAACTATAACGAGGAGAAATGATGTTTAAAGTGATCATAACGGCAGGGGTTTTATTATTAACTGCAATGACAGCTAACCCAGCCAATGCGACAGATTTCAAAGAAGGGCTGCACTACGATACATATGCATCATCAAAATTAACAGGTAAGCCTACATTTATTGAATATCTGAGTTTCTTTTGCCCGGCTTGTGAAAATTTGAACACGTTTCAAGATGAGATTTACCGTTCTGTGCCAAAGGGTGTGATTAAGAGAAGGGTGAGTGTCGATATTATATCAAAAACCAGTCCTGATGGTTTTTTAGCTTTATCTAAAGTCATGGCAGTTAGTGATGAGCTTTATCCAGAGATTGGTAATTCTTTAGTCGATTTGATATTTGTGGCCATACACAAAGAGAAAGTGACAATTACACCATCGTTAGTGGAGAAGTTAATCAAGGTTGTGGATGAAAAGTATGAAGCAGATATTTGGGCGCTATATAACAACCCGAAAACAAACGAAGTGGCTAAATTCACTCTTGGAAATCAAAGGTTGATGTCATCGAGAGGTATGCTGAGTACAGTTCCACGCATCATTATAAACGGTCGTCATGTTGTTAAATTTGATGGTTTGGATAAGAGTGATTTTTTTAAAGAGCTTCATGAATTAACTAAATATTTGGTAAATAAGGACTATGGTAATGATGAACATAACAACTAATTTAGAAGATGTAGAATTTATTGAGAATCAAATTATAAGTGATCCTGCAGCAAGCTATTGGCTTAAAGAGCAAATTAAAGAAAGTTCAAATCGCGACATATTAGATGTTTTAAACGACGTTGATATTTTGCGTTCTATATTAACCTTACGTCACGAGGCCATAAAGACTGCAAGGGGTTAAAAACTCTTGAAAATCAAGGGCTTATGTCCGATACTGCCTAGTATTGGACATAAGGCGTTGTTTTTAATCAACTTTATTGTTTTACTATTATATTGCCAGCCTCAAGTTCATCCAATTACAGATATTCTATTACCAATAAACTTACCCATATCGCACAAAGTGTCCGTCTAAATGAGCTTATTTGGTAATATCCATTACTGAAACCAAAAAAGTTGAGTTATAATAAAATAATATATATGCCATATATGGTATAAAAATTAAATTATAATATAGAAATTCAAAAATAATTCATGCAATTAATTGTTTTATTTATCAACAAATTCAATGGCTTGTTGAGCTTAATTTGTTCGGAAACAGATTTAAATTTCGACCTATACGTAAAATTATGCATTACAATTATAAGTGCTTGTAAAAGGATTTTTGAGCCTAAAAACCAAAATAAAATATGGAAATTATCTGAGCATGCTTACAAAAAAGTTTACCTATTTATTAAAAGAACTAAAACAACCTCATAGTTCAAGTCTCTACATCGCGTATACTGACACTTTAAAGCAATTCGATTTTGATAAGCAAGATGCTCCCCACCAGCAGTGGATAGAAGCATGGCTTGAGAGCACACCTATTAAATCAATAGAGCTTACAAACCAAGGCATTTATGTTGGAATTACTATTAGAGAAAAGATTTTAGAAAAGTTTTCATTTATTTTAATAGATGCCTTAAAAATCGAAAATACCGCTACTTTACCTGCCGCACAAAATGATATAGAAAAAATAACTGAATTAGAAATAGAAGCATGGTTGGAATACGATTCAGATTGGATGATAACCTTGCTGACAGCAATATTTAGCAAAAACATGGGGATAGACAGTAAATATATAGATCCATACTTAAATGGGCGCCTCTCTATTTATGCAGACTCTTTCAATGAAAGGCTTTCGCTTGCCACAATAGCGATTGAATTTATAGAAAGTGGAGAAATGCCTATTAGTGATTATGAAAAAATCTTGGATTTCTTTGGGGCATTTTTTATATTGGCATTCTGTGAAGATGACGTACTTAAACAAAGAGTTTTGAACACTATAGGTGATATTTGAGCCCTATCACCTTATTTGTAACTCTTGTTTTGGTTAATTTTATTCTAAGATTAAAAATTAGGTCTACTTCATCTTCATGGTTACTCAAGCTTATATTTACACTTGGCGTACCTTTGCACGAAGCTGCACATTACATTTTTGCAAAAATCCTACTTTTAAAAGTCACAAAGACGCAATTTTTACCAAACTTCAAAGATAAAAATAAAATGGGGTTTGTTCAATTCATACCACACAGAGGACTTTTGGGCGCTCTTACCAATATGTTGGTAGGCATCGCCCCCCTGCTTCTTGGTTTCGCTATACTTTTCATTCTATATAACCAGGAGAAAAGCACTGATACAAATGCACTAAGTTATCTAGGTATTGGCTTAACAACTGTGGTTGTTATGCAAAGCATGATCCCCTCATGGCAGGATATAAAGATAGCGCTAAAGGGCCTTTGTATCACGCTCGGTTTGCTCGTTGTAACTTCCCTTGCGTTCCCAGTAAGGTGGGAAAATATCATCTCTTATGAATTGTCTGCCCTACTAGAAGTAGTGTCACCGCACCTTATGGTATTAACCCTATATCAAGTAACAGCAGTTTTAGTCCTAACTGTTCTCAAAACTAGAAATTAAATAAGCACTGAATTATGCTGACTGTTTACTGGCAGCTAGCTTAGTAGTTTTATCTAAATCTTTTATAAAAGACTTCCAAATACCAGTATATTCTAAGACTGAAGATTGCTTACTCAATGAGTTAACCATTTTTACTGTCAAAGTAATTAAATCATCTTCGGCAAATTGTAACCATAAGCACTGTTCCTGTTGCATTATTTTGTTCGGATGATCAGAAAATGCCAACCATAATAAAATGCTGATACCATAATCTGCGTCAGTGAGTTCTATATTTTCAAAAGGCCGCATGGCTGAAGAATAATAGCTATTAAGTAGCATCTTCTTAATTGCAATTACTTCTTTTGTTGAGCCTGTTGGATTTTTGATAATCTGAAGGCATAAATTCCTATATAAAGGAGTGTTTATAGTGTTCAAAGCGCTATCTATATAAGCTTTCATATGTTGCTCAACTCTTTTTGTGTTGGCTCAATAATCTCTGAGCTTTTAAAATCTACGTCGCTAAATCGTTCAAGCAAGTATGGCTTACCGTTACCCTCAATAGCCCAAACATCTTCCCCACTTACAACAAAAGCAAGTTTATAGCTTTTGCTTTCAAATTGCAGATGCCTTGCTTCACTTGCCAAGATTACTGGGTTACCGGAACACGTTTTCATATTTGAAAATAAGTCTTCAACATCAGCGCTTATTTGTCTCGATATTAAAGTACCTGTGAGCGGCATTTGAGCACCACCTACAGACAGCCCGCTTTTAGAAAATTTATATTCTAATAACCCATGAATTTTAATTTTTCCCTCACATTTAGCCGGGTTATATACCCAGTGGCCACTGAGTTTTTCAAAGTCGTTATCGTGAACATTTACAAAGGTTAGACCAGGTGCTTCTTTCTCATCAGAAAATAGAGAGTCGCAGCCAGCTATACATATCGATAACACGGCTGCAAGTAAGATTCGTTTATTCATATTGAGACCTCTTCATTAAAAACACTATGTTATCCATACTTTATGAAGCCCGCAAAAGTTAGAGAGTGCAAATAGGTGTCCTCTAAATTTTTGAAGCTATAAATATGCAGGGTAAAATAACCTAATTAACAATCAACAAACAAACGAATGGAAAAGACAAAAGATTTACTCAACCAATTAGTTGTAGGGAATATCCAATTTCAAGATTTTCTTAACTTGGAGAGTGAGCTTGCTGAATTAATGCAAAAAAGTAGTTACTCGAAACCAGTTCTTCACGAAGATACACCGCTGTCAATTTTATGCATGAACCTATATCAAGCAATAAAGGCTGCAAATAGAAAACAGAGTGCGAGCGTGAAGATTTCGAGCTTTTACAGTAACCCGCTTTGTAAATACTGGCTTAGTAAAGCCCAGTTAGCTTTGCAGAACGGTAGCTAGGTTATTGGATTGTGGTTTAATAATGGGAAGGAGAATTTACATGACAAAATTTGAAATTTATTCCAAGTGCCCTGCTTTGTATTTGCCATCAAAGGTAGAAGATTACACCTATGTAATTGATAATTTTTCTAATCTCAAAACGTGTATAGGCCATGAAATAATAGTTTATGGCTTAGTGAGTAAGAAAGGCGAGCACACATCACAAAGAGGTGTGCCATACACTAGTTACCTCCTAACAGATTCTGACGATTCTGCTTCTTTCGTATTGTTTGGTGATGAAAACTCCCGCGTTAAAGAAGAAAATAAACCAATGCATATCAAGGGTGAAATCGAGCTTGTAAATGGTAAGTATCAAATCAATAAAGCCTCAATTATTGATGATGAAAAGGCTGGTAAAATTGTACCTGTATACGATGGAATTAAAGGTAAGCTAATAAAGGCAGACGCAAATAGATCACTACAGAGCAATATAGGTGAAAGCGAAATTAAAAAAGGGAAAGACCAAATATACTTAGAGTTAGAGCGTTTGTTTGGCAAATCTGTTGAAAGCGTATTAGTTGAATTAGGGTTTGCAGGTACGATGTCAGTCAATAACCTATTATATAAAGCTCACAATCCTAAATTAGTACATGAATTTTATAAATCAATCGAGATGTTAAAGCGACTAAGTACCGCATTAATGGCCGGGGCTATATTAAAAGAACGAAAATGCGTGCCGACTACCACGCTTCAGGTAACCACCAAAATTGATGAAAAATTACTTACCAAATATATACCGTTCACACTAACCGGTGAACAGTTCTATGTTGCTAGCCAAATCATAGATCGTTTGTGTAATGGGCCTACTGCGCTTGATGGCCTACTAATAGGAGATGTTGGGACAGGTAAAACGGTTATAATGGCAATGTTGGCTAGACAGGTTGTACTTTCACAGACTAACAGCAAAGTAATATTCCTCGCCCCTAATGTCTCATTGTGTGAACAACTAAGAAAAGAAGTTTGCGCGATGATACCTGAAGTTCAAAGCGCGTTAATATGCGCAGGTAATAACTCATACGCTAATGAAGCGCGTTTGATATTTGGTACCACAGCCCTACTCTTCAAGGAATTTAATGATGTTGAACTCCTCATAATAGATGAGCAACAGCAATTATCAGTAGAGCAGCGACGCCAAATAAAGTCCACACACTATCTTGAAGCGTCAGCTACACCGATACCAAGAACACTGGCGCTTACAAAATACAGCAGTGACAATGTTTTTTATCTCAAGCAGCAGCATTTACCGAAAGAAATATACACACGAATAGTACATAAAGAGCAAGGCTCTGACCTTATGCGCTCAATCCATGAAACTTTATCTTATGGGTGTAAAGTCTTAATTGTTTGCCCAAAGCGAGATAGCGAAGGGAGTAGCAATAAAATGATTGATGCTGAGTCGTTAGCGAGCAGTCTCAATTCACACTTTCCCGGCTTAGTGCGTGTATATCACTCGGCGCTTGATGATGAGGAATGCGAAATTGTACTTAATGAGTTTAAGACACATATACCAATAATGGTTTCAACGTCAAAAATACAAGTAGGGTTAACCATACCTGATTTGCGCCACTGTATAGTTTATGGTGCAGAACGCTTTGGCCTTACTACTCTACATCAAATACGGGGTCGATTAGCGCGCACACAACCGCAAAGCGGAAGTAATTGGGGGAAGTTTGACTTATTTTTACCTAATAAGCCCTCTGAATCCACTGAATTTAGATTGAATGTATTAACGCAGAGCAGTGATGGTTTTTATATCTCTGAAAAAGATCTCGAAATACGTGGAGCTGGAGAGTTATTGAGTGGCGGTAAAAAACAACATGGCTCTACAGACTCATTAATTAAAAATATAAGTATAGACTTAGGAAGATTAGCTTCTGCAATTGAATATTTTGAAGCTAAGGGAGAAAAAATACTCCAATCCACCAGCCCTGTTAAAATTCATGAATTAGCTTGAAAGCTTGAGTTGGCATTAATTGTAAAGTTAATGCCAGTAGTTGAGAGTCGTTAGAGGAATACGAAATAGCGTTTATGCAGCAACGTTCACAAGAATAGGATTTTTAGATAGTTTTGATTTTAACCTATGCAACCTTACTCGGTCGCGCATTCCAATTTTTCGTAGAGCGAAATCATGGATTGTAAAATCAATTACTTTAATACTGGTTAAGCTTGGTAGTGCAGGGATAATTGAACGAGAAGCACCCTGCCTGTAAATTGAATTAGGATTTAAACTAATCGGCAGTGGTTTTGTTCCTAGGTCTATGAAATCACCTTCCCATTCTATTACTAACTCTGCCCCCGCCCGATTATCCTTTGGTTTGGGCATACAGGATAGCCTTCAATGAAACCATAAATGCCAACCCCACCATATATAGAATCTTGATGAAGATTGAACTGTCCGTTTTTTAAAATTGATATAAGTGATTTTGGAGAACATACATGATTGAATTGAATCAAACTAAAATCTGCCTTTTACAGGAGAATTAAGCCGCAATAGTTATTCATTTTGCGGCACTAAAATTATTGTTGTCTTTGTTGTGCTTTAACAGGAAATTTACTACAAGCAATCATATCCTGACACATACGATTTATATTTCTCAAAATTATATCCGACCCTAAGCCAGCGAAATTTGAAGTATATTGAGCCAGCATAAAATGCCCAATATTTAAGGTTGTAGGCCAATCCATTTTGACAGCCATTGAGCCTCCTTTATGGAATACGCTAGCAAATAAACCATCTTCTTGGCGCTCGAAATTAAACCCTTTGTCTTTATTTTGACCGTGGTTCATAAACTGGCAACTAGTCGTGATACCAAGGAAAACAGCGATAACAACAGGTAGTTCTGTAAGCATGATTTGGACACTAAGCTTTTTACTCCAGTCGTAACGCTTGTCACTATGGTCATTTGGGTTAATGCGAACAGCCCCTTCAATCATAATCGTGTCAAAGCTAAAATTTCTACCTTGGCTTTTTCTAGTTTCACTTAACTTAAATTGCAATGCCGCACGTTTAGAGTAAACGGGGAACATTGTGTAATCTCTTTCGTTTTCACTGTTATTTTGAGGATCTTGTTCTTGATATTGCTGATTATTCGTTAGCCCATTACCTGTCCCTTGCTGAGCTTGTATGTCGTTGTGAGCATAACCATTTACTTGCGAATGTGGCCTTGCTCTATGTAGTGGATTGTTAGGTTGCTCAGTTGCATGGCCAGAGGCAGGCGCTTTCCCGTTATTATAAGAACTTTGCTGTCTATTAGAGCCATTGTTAAATGAGTTCTGCCTTGGTGAATTTTGAAAAGGGTCTGCTTGCATTGGTCACTCCTAAATACATTAGTTATCTTGTATGTATTTATATCAAATTTGTAAAAGCACGCTACTGACTAAATTCGCCTAGATCTACTTTTTACTCTGTTACTGAATAAAACTCAAAACTTAGAGGTGCCCTTTTGGGGTGCTCTAATATTTCGGTAGTTGGTTTAATTTTAATATCATGATGTAAATTTGGGGATTTTAGGAAAAATCATGAAATCAGAAAGTAAGTTAATATGTAGGTTTCTATTTGGCATCTGTGCATTAATATCCGCAACATCGGCTAATGCAGATATTGTTCAATATTCATTTAAGCATTCGCAGACCGGTTCAGACACAATAATGGGTTCACCAGGCTCCACTGAGTATCTTAGTGTTAAGAATACACTTGCGGTATATTCTTCAGCAGGCTTAGATCGAAAAATAAAAATTAAGATTGTTAACAGTGCTGGGTCTACTGTTTCATGGAAAGAAACTGGAATTATAAGTGCATCAGATAGATTTAATGTTGGTGAAAAAAGTTACTACGGTGATACCGTTATACTTGCAGCTCCTTCGGATGGTCGTTATAGCGTTGTTCAAGAGATTCTAACTAAAGATAACCAAATAGTAGAAACTTTTAGTAAAGAAATTATCATAGACACGCTAGCTCCAACCAGTAGTCCTAAATTGAGATCTAATTCACATGGCTATTCAAATGACACCACATCGGATGTTTGGAAGATGGGTATTGCTGGTAGCTCAGACCATTATGTGTTTTTAGATGACATTGAAGATGATATTGGTGTTCAAAAAATAACTATTCGAACCCTTAGACAAGATGGAAGTGAATATAAGTCAGCAACACTCGGATATAATATAACCACTAAAACTATTCAATATAATTACCATGATCTTTTTCCTGTATCTAATTTGGATGAGCTGTTTAATGTCAAAGTCGATATATATGATTTAGCGGGAAATATTAATACAGTTTCTCAGCCAGTTTATTATGATAACTATGCCGGCGCTCCATCAGAACCGTATGCAGTTTACGATCCTGATTCTAAGACAAGCATCGTACCGGGTACTACAGGTTATGTACCTTATGTTGCAGGTATGGGTGTTAAGACGAATCCAATCAAGATAATTTACCGACTTGATAGGAATAATTGGTATTCTTTTAATGAAGCTGGTCTAAAAATTTCAAGCCGTTTTGGTGGCGCCGGTCTTATATATTCCGACGAAAAATATGCATATATTACTTTCACATCTCCTATAAATTCCTTTAATCAAAATGACGTTAAATGGGTAAATTTCGGGTCATGGGCTGGAGGGAGCATACAGTATGATTTGGTATTGGAACCAGGCGTTCCTGAAACTCCAGAATTCGGCGCTGATGCACAATTCTATTATTCTGATATTGGCTGGGATACTTGGAGGAAATATTATATTTATAACGATCGCCTTCCTATTTCGATTCCTAAATTGAAGGTAAATGTATCCCCCAGAACGTTTGAACAAACTGTTGAGTTTAAAGGGTTCAAATGTATAGTTCCTACAGGTGGATCATCTTGTATTATTACATTTTCAGCTCCATTAGAATTAAAAAAAGGGACTACTGGATATATTCATAATGAGATTAATATATATAACGCTGAAAAAACACTTTACGCGCAAAGAAGGTGGGCAGAAGTAGAATGGAATGATGCGTACTACCCAGAAATTAGTACAACTTACGATGAAAGTTCGACAAAACTAACTGCTGAAATTTACCAACAAGGGCAAGGCAGCTATTTTGGTAGGCTTACGTTAAGTAATGTATGGATTGAAGACAAGGCGGGTTCTGTATTTGACGTACCTATAAAAAGAATAAGTTCGAATGGGGGCTATTATGTTTACCAGTGGGAATTGAAAAACCTACCTGAAGGCTCGCACGATATAGTTGTTGCCGCAAAAGAAAATCATGGACCTATATCAAAAGAATTAGCTGTAACTTTTAGTTCAGATAAATCAGCACCAATAGTTGAAATCAACTTTAGTAATAATAGTTCCACTATTCCAAGCCTTGATAATGTTGTAATCACTGCATACGATAATCAATCAGATATAAAATTTAGTGATATACAACTTGTAGGTGGGCCTGCAAATGAAAACGTATATCTTGCAAGCTCTTCATTGGGCTCAGATAAGTATGGTCTTCTATATCCAGTTCTGTTTCCCTCAGAAAATACAGCAGGTAATTATAAACTTAGAGTAAGTGTTACTGATGTCCAAGAAAATATAACCACTGTAGAAGAAAGCTTTTATTATGACCCTCCACGTGTATCGCTCATTGAAGGTAGTTCGTCAATTGTTTTACCAAGTATTAGTCAAAACCTGTTACGCCCTTCAGGTGGTAAACCTATTCAATCAAAAGAGTTAACGGTTAAAGATGGTAATGTACTTAGTGGTTCTTATCCTATTTTTGCTACATTAAGGAGTGATGCTTTAGGCAGTGTAGTTATACAAGGTGTTACTTTAAATCCGGGTGACACTAAAAATATTACTAACAGCTACAACTTTTCGAACGCTGGTGGAAAATATAATCTTGATTTTTATCCTGCTGATGTTTCAAATAATGCAAAGGGTAGCCTACTTATAGGCACAACAGCACCTAATGCCCCCGTTTTAGTATTTGCCTACGAATTTAAAAACCTAGAGACTAAACGAGAGGTAATGACTGAACCATTTGCGGTAATCGAAGAGATGACCTCGGATGTTTCTTTGTCTGAAGTAAGTCAGTTTTGTAAATCATTAACACATGATGTTGAAGCAGCGAAAAAAAGCGATCCTTACAATTCAGCTGTGTGTTTAGTGACACATGTTATAAGTGCCGTAAATAAAAAAGAAGTAACGAAAAGCGGTAAAGTTTCGTTTAGTGGATATATGGACTCCCTATCGTATGAAAACCTAAAAGTACGAATTAGCACTTATTCAGGCTCAAATAATTACACTTTGGGCGAATACACTTATGAAATACACCCGAAAACCCCAGATGGAACGATTAAGTCATCACTAAATATTGATACGTCAAGAGTCTTACATAAAATCGAACTTACTGAGTTTACGGCCACATTCGATAACTTTACAGGCTGTTCGATTACTGGAGATAAAGGTATAGCCATGGATTATGCCTTTGATAAAACGGCGAGCAATGGTGAAACTAAGTGTTACCTTGAATGGATAAAACTACCGATTGGCATAGCAAAAGTCGGAAGTAGTGTTACAGCAAAAGGGTATGCTGACGTTGTAGGCGCTAATACAACCTCATGGAGACTATCAATTTTCCATGATGGTGATCAAAGCTTAGTATTGTCTTCGGGGTCGGTAGTAAGCAACGTGGTCATTCCAGAGAGCCCTAAATTACTCGAAACCACTTTAAGCTATAGCAACGGTAGGCAGACTAAAGGTATTGCGCATTTACTTAGAGATAGCAACGCAAAAGTTAAGAGCATCCAATTCGAAGTAGAACCTAGAGACTTTGTTCAAGTAATAAAACTAAATGGACTTACTTGTAATGTACCAATTGGTATTAATGAATGTCGTATCGCACTCGATATTGGACCTTTAGGTGAACAAGAAACTATCATTACTGGAATGATCCCATTAAATACGCTAATTGATTCAATAATTCCATATTTTACGTCATTAAATGAAGGTAGTTTCGTCCATAAGCTAGATTGGGATTACACGCCACCTAAACTAGTGAAGGTGGCGATAAACAACAAAAGGGACGGCACAGTGCTAGTTGAAGATGTTGATGGGACTGAAATAAAACTAAATGAAGATGAAGTTGCACTAATATTATTCAGTCCATTCACCGATTTAAAAGATGAAGAAACATGGAAATTAGCTAATTCAAGCTTATACATTGCTTCTAATGAAGATATAACGTTTGAACAGTCAGTGTTTATTGATAGAAATCATTTTTTCTTTATTCACGATAAAATTAACTTAAATGATGAAAATAAAATTTTAGCAGACGATATTCAAGTCTATGGTAATTATATTGTTTACCGCTATAGTTTTAAATCTCTACCAGATGGTGCGTTTACCTTTGATGCTGATTTGCGTGACGAATTTACAAATGGCCAAGATTATAAGCACGACACCTTTGTAATGCAAAGAACAGCACCAGAAATTCAGTTAAGTCATCTACGTGATAAAGCGAGAATGATAGACGGTGTTTACTTTGCTACAGACTTTGGGGCTGTTACAAATCCGGGCTGGGATAGTAAAAATACGATAATTGAAGCAACGTTTGGCGGCGAAAACCTAACCTTAGTCGATGACCCTGCTGATCCACGAACTTATGTTAAATTTTTTACTGGTGACTTAGACACATTAACTCCCGGTAAATTATATCCCCTTATCATTAAAGCTAAGGATACAGCAGGAAATATAGGTGTATTTAACCAAGAGTTGACCTATGCACCATCTTTTTTCAACATCAAATCTAGTACAGCTACAACAGAGTTATACCAATATGTTCAGCGTGGTACTGCGTATGTATCTCAAAGCAGATACCTTTGTAACTATGTCGCTTCACAGGAGCTGGCAAGAGAGATCTCACGAGAAGCCCGTAAAGGATGCTACGTTAAAATTGATTCACTTCCTGATGGGATGAGCACAATTTGGCAAGGTTGGGCTCTTAAAGTAACTGGCTCTATTAATAAACTATCTGATAACGAAATAGAATACAGCGCCTATGTCGTTAATCCAGATGGTCAAGAAGTTAGAGTAAGTCATGAAACCTTTTCTTACGATATAAAACCTGCAGAGACAATGACCTTTGAAATGTCACCAATAATCAAGCTAGACGATAGCGTTTACGGGGTCATACCTGAAAATCCAGTTCTAGCTAGATATACGTTGGAAAATGTATCCGGCGAAATAAATATAAACGTTACGCGAGGTGAATATTCTAATAGTGAATTTATGGCTCAACGTAGTCATAAGCCCATTTATGAATTATTAGGTGTAATACGTGATGATGATGCTAACAAGCGTAACGTATTTGATAGATACCCATTTAAAGTTGAGGCTGCATACAACTTATCCCCTCAACACAACGCGGGAACATACGGTGAAGTGATTGTTTTACCTTCACGCAGAGTGGCTTTAAATTTAACGATGGAAAGTAACGACGTAATTTTAAGTACCGATGATGTAAAAGTAACGGCTCATATTGGTGCATGGAACTGGCAAGAAAAGCAAAGTGACTATGAAGTTTTATCGATGGGTGAATGGGATGTTTACCTCGCATATAAAGACAATAAAGGGAAAGAACAACGTATATCAGATGTAAAAACCAATTCAGCAAATGGACAGGTTATTTTCAATTTAAGTATTGAGGATATATTTAGAAAAAGTAGCGGTTTTTATGCAGTAGCGGAAGTTAAATCGCCTCACCCGGAATACACAAAAAAATTAACATCTACACCGATATTTATGCGTATTGTGCTAGGCACAGGTGTAAGTGGTGAGCTGGCGAGTAATCAAGTGCGTGGGAAAGTGCCGTTTACTACATTAGTTCGCTATGACTATGATTCAATAGAAGATATGGTTGCTGGTAATGATGCGGTGTGGCTTAAATCTAAAGACAATAAAAACTGGGAGACTATGGATGAATATAGTGGCAGAAGCGCAATACCGTTTTTTATGGGTGAAGCGGGTGATTACTATGTTAAAGCAAAAATCACGAACAAAAATACAAATGAGTCAACGACTACGCAAGCACTTAAAATAAGCGGTTATGATAAAGCTAGCCTTGTAATCAGTGGACCTTCACAGGTTTATGATGGACAAGATATGAAATTAAAAATGCTTGATTATGTAAAAGAGTTAACTGATTACGACGGCATAGCTCAATGGTCTCGTGATAATGGTGCTACGTGGATTGATGGCTCTCCACAGCAAATATTAGTAGCAACCGGCGAGCAAGAAATAATTTTAGGGCGTTTTAAATACCATACGTCTACTGCTGGTGCGGGTGATGATGCATGGGCGCTTTCACGTTTTTACGTAAGGCCTGTCGGACCAAGAACCGTTATGGCTCAAATCAAAGCAACACATCTCGTTGAGTTAGGCGTTCCTATTAAAGTAGAAGCGCAAGTTTTAAATCTAAATGGGGGGGTTGATTTACCCATAGTTTATCAATGGTCTAAACCAAATGGGGAAACGAGCGATGAAGTCATATTTGACTACACACCTGTAGAGAGCGACTTAGATGCTCAAGGCCGGTTAAACTTCAAATTAAGTGCGTGGGTAAAAGGATATAAGTCTGAAACATTTAGAGAAACACAGCGTAATTTAGAAACGTGGAAATATGTTTTTCCTGAAATGAATATAGCTGTAAGAAGTAATATATTGGTCGCACCAGCTACCATTACGGGCATGATAGAGGTTCAACGTAAATTTATGCCTGGTATTACATATGATTATGAATGGATACAAGAAGATGGCATAGAAGCAAGAACACCAGCTAGAATTTATAGTGAGATAACCCTTAAAGATGCAGGCGTTCATGAGCTAAAAGCAAAAGTGACTGACAGCCGTGGGATGAGTCGTATATTGAGTAAATATGTTGATGTAATTGAGCCAGATGAAACGAAAGGTACTTTTATCCATTTTCCGTCGAACCGATATAGTCGCGCTCCATTAGGCCTTGTAACTAGAGCCCAAATGACAGGAGGCCATCCAAAGGACTATATAATAGATTACAAATGGTTCGTGAATGGGGTTGAACAAGAAACGCTACAATCGCGTAGTCCAATGTTCCGCTTTGAAATTGAAAATCCGGGCAGTTATAAGATAAAAGCAGTTACAACGAGTCAATATGGCCAAGTAACTGAGGTTATCGAAAATTATACAGTTAACGCTAATTCATTACCTGAGTGTGTCAGTGATCAACTTGTTCGTTCTGGAACAATCCGTATTACTGCTAACTGTAAAGACAATGATGGTTACGTGATAGGTTACGACTGGTGGTTTAATGGCGAGTATGTGGGCCGTGGCGCCGCATCTACTCAGTTACGATTCAGTGAATATCCAAGCATGACAGTCAACTATGAAGCAATTGATGATGCTGGTGGACGTACAAAAGGTTCATTTAGCTGGTAGTTAAGAAAAAAACCATAGCCCCATCTAATGCAATATTAGATGGGGCTTTTTTCGTTTTTAACCCCTCTTAATTTCATTAAGAAAATTACAGCACCTATATTGGTACTCTCTATTTTTTAACCTTTCAATTTTCATGCTTGATAATAGAGAAAATTATCAAGGGCGACCCAAATGAAAAAGCATGTTTCAGCAATTTTTGTTGCAGTTTCATTCATATTTTATTTTATATATTTTTCTTCTCGGTACACGCTGGCTTACCCGCCGGGGCAGAGTGCGTGCCTTAACGCGTCTTTTTTCTTAATAGATAAGTGGGATATAGACATTGAACAAGGCGATTTAGCTTATTTTGAAATGAATGTTGAAAATCAATTCTACCCAACGGGTTTACGTTGGATCAAAAAAGTTGCAGCTATGCCTAATAGCGTCGTGTCAGTCGAGGAAAATAAAGTTGTGGTAGACAATTTAACAGAGTTTTCTTTGTCACTAAGACACATCATAACCGCATTAAATTTAGCTGATAACAGTATTGGCGAAATTGAAGATTATACAAAAGTAATTCAACTTGAAAATGATGAAGTATTCATGATTGGCGAGACTATTAACAGTTTTGACGGGCGCTTTTGGGGGCCTCTTAAGAAAGAACAAATTAAAGGAACAGCTTATGCGATTTTCTAAATTAATGACTTTAATCGTTGTCTTATCATGTGGCGCTCACGCACAAACTGCAGAAGAACATGCAGCAAAGGTAAAGCAAGATGCTGCCAATGCAGTCAAATCTATTGATCTGAATAATTCCCCGTTTGAAATTCCTGAAAGTATGAAGGAGAAATTTAGACAAGCTGCTCAGAATAAAGGTGATTTCGCTCTGCCAGATAGCAGCAATAGTTCAATGCACGAGATGACCCCAGCGCAACGTGAACAAATGAAAGTAGCGATTGATAATGTTAAAGCTAAAACAGAAGAAATGAAGGCAAAAGGCTGGTTAGACGCTTTTGATAAAGAAACGGTTAACAAGCAAGTTGAACAATATCGAGCCTCTGCGCAAATGCTTAGTGAGCAATCCACCAGCTCTCTTGAGCGTGCGTTACATGAGCATGCAGGACTAACAAAGGAACAAGCTAGCCACTTTAATGCAAGTGCTGATACTCCAAAATCACGCCAAAATGAAGCCAATGAAAAAGCTATATTTATTAGTTTTTCAATGGACAGAGAAACAATAAAAAATATTATCTACTTAGCCAAAAAGGAAGGGGCTGAGGTCTATGTAAATGGGTTACACCCACAACATAAAATGGTTAATGAAACGATGATGTTACTGCGCGAAATTGTGCAAGGCATTGAAGAACCTCCTATTGTGCGCTTTAACCCAACAGCCTTTAAAAAGTACGATGTAAATTCAGTTCCTACGATTCTTTATCGTGAACTTGATAGATATATCATTGCCTCGGGTGTGACCAGCTTTGATTGGTTAGAAACGGAATATAAAAATCAAAATGAAAGCGTAAATTACGGTGTAACAGGTCCTGTTAGCCAAGTTATAGAAAAAAGCATTATTGATGAAATGAAAGAGCGCATGGCTAATTATGATTGGAAAGCTCAGCGTAAGCGCACAATTGATAGTTTTTGGTCACGACAAGATTATACCCCACTCCCTAGAGCCACCAGCACCGAAGAATGGTTAATTGATCCAACAATATCTGCATCAAAAGATATAAGCACACCGCGTGGCGAACTGATTGCTAAGCAAGGCTCAGTAATGAACCCACTTAAAGGACATGGTGTTGGCTTTACGACAGTTATATTTAATGCAACTGATATTAAGCAAGTTGAATGGGTGTCGAAAAAGTTAAATGAAATGAATACGGTTGGCCAACTGATGTTAATCACTTCACAAGTGAGTAAGCAAAAAGGTTGGGCACATATTGAAGCGCTACAAAATCAGTTTAAACAAAAAATATTTTTAATGCCAAAAGAGCTGGCATCTCGATTCCAACTATCCGCCCTACCAGCAGTCGTTAAAACTGATTTACAAAAATCAATGCTTCACGTTACACAATTCGATATTAATGAGGAAGATAAATGAAAATTATACCCGCTTTATTTTTCGTGGCCGTCGGTATTTGGATAACTTACACATACCCTGATGTTGCCAAGCAAGCATACTCCTACATAGTTGTTGGTGTTAACTGGGCGCTCGCAATGCTCAATGATTTGAGGGGGGCTTAATGTCATTCTTTAATATTAAAAACAGTAACAAAAACAAAAGTGGAATGACCAAAAATATAATGTATACAGCATTATTCTTTTTAGCACTTATAGCTTGTACGGCAAAGGCTGAAGATGTAATTCCTAGTGGGACTGCTGCAAGTACCGACGGTGTAGGCGCTTCATCTGTGATTTGTGAAGATGCAAACTTATTTACGAGTGTATTTACAGGCATTTGCTGGGATTGTTTTTTAGATAACGTTTCATTACTTGGTATTGGCAATCCTCCAGACGGTGCGGCACCCCGCTCTCCTGTTTGTGCGTGTGAAGATAGAGCCGGTGTTCCTCAAATTGGTTGGCCTCTTGCTTTTTGGCAGCCACAGCGAGTAATTGAAGTTACTACTATCCCTTGGTGTAGCGGTGGTTTGGGAGGTATTAGGCTACAAAATAGTTATGAGGGTCTTGGTCACTCAAACGAAGCGCCTAAAGATGGCACTCGCTCAACGAGTGGCTTTTATCAATATCATTACTATTCATACCCAATAATGGTGATGCTACAAATGTTTGTTATGCCCTCATGTAGCTCTGAATACGTTGACTTTGATTTAATGTACCTGAGCGAAGTTGATCCATTGTGGCACAATGATTTACTTGCTCTTCTGTTAAATCCAGAAGCAATTATATTTTCTAATCCAATTGCACAAGCTTATTGCTCTTTAGATTGTGTTCGCGCAACAGCTGATGCACCAATTGAGTCCTCATTTCCTTGTGCCGGTTGTGATGGAAATTTATACCCGTTAACAGGCTTTGTATATCCTCAACCTGACCAAGTTGCAGCAACTTCATTAATATCGCAAAGAGCAATCGCATCTCTACATCGTAAAGGTTTAGCTCGAAAGACTATGGGGCCTGAAGCGCAATGTGAGCCTACATGGGCACCAATGACACCTAGATCTCAGTATAAATTCTCTATGTTGTATCCAATACCTGAGTCAAGCACTACACCAGTACCTAATTTTGAAGTAGATGATGAACTTACTGGTCCCGATTCTATTCAAGTGCAAGCGGGTGAAGGTGAGAGCATAGAGGCGTATGAAAACTGCTGTCATCCTATGGGAATGTCAACAGCGCGTTGGTGTGTTCCCGTTGGTGGAAGAAAACGACCAGGTAAAGATAAAACGTTTTTATACCTAATTTGGAACTATCGTGATTGTTGTGTAAGAGATTTACCGGGTGGTGGTGGTTCTGGCAGCACAGAGGGTGGTGAGTAATGTTAAAAAATATAGGTGTATATGGTTCACTGATCATTTCCACGATGCTAGTAAATTCTAGTGCGTTAACGGTAGGTATGCTTTTAGGTACATACTCAACATCAAGTTACGCTCAAGATGAAGACAAAATACTAAAGGACTTAGATAATAAGTACGATATTAGTAATCCATATCGCCATAATTTAGAAAGCAAAACCTATGATGTAGTACCTCGAGCTTCAAGGGATATGACAAGTCAGCTTGAGACTATGATCCTCAAGTCTAACTCAAGGACCAACACGGTTGATATAAAAGGTACAACAGGCTCAAATGCGGATATGACGACGGCAGTGAAGAATGCAAATGCCGTTAGCTCAACCCAAATAATGCCCAGTGTTGACCCCACTACAAATGACGTAAATGTTAAGTTAAACAAAAGCCGAGCTTTTGAAACGTACCGCGATTCAAGTGGTGCAATCAAAGTAAGGCTTAAGCCAGGGGCAGACTCTTCACTTTCACCTGTTAGCGTATCAGCAGACGAAATATATTCTTCTGAATTAAATCACGGACAAACAAAATGGGAAGGTGAAGGAACGTATGAAGATGAAGATGCCTTTTATCAAGCTGGCCGTGATTCTAATGCGAGACTTAGCTCAACGGCTAACAATACAGGCGAAGCTGTTGCTTATCGAACAGTTTTAAGTAATGCCCAATCGGGCGCACAACAAACTGTTCCAGATGCAATAATGGCACAAAGCTATGCAACATTAGATGAATTAGAAACTGGCGGTGCTGGTTTCTTTGATTCATGTGGCTCAACAACTGTCGCTAAAAGTGGAAATTTATATGCCCCAAATATTGAAGAGAGGTTTTGCCAAAGGCTACAAAAAGATAATCCATTTCATTGCCAAGTAAAGCGAGCAGTGCCTGTAATTTCAGATGCAGTGCTTACTGTTGCAGGTAAAGGGCGAAATATATTAACGGTAGAGTTTAATCTTCAAACAGGAATAGTTAAAGCTATAGAACCAACGGATTCGATTGCTTTTGATTTTAACGTAGCTGCAAATGATGCCTTTAAGAACATGTGTGCAACTGATCCAGATGCAGTTTTTAGCCGGGTTACACTAGATACTTGGGAAGGGACAAGCTTGCCGGGAAAAATTGATAAATCTACGATAATGACTGAGCTTCAAGCGCCAAGCTGTGCAAATGGCTTGGTGGGTATTATTAGCATTGAAGATAAAACAGATGAGTATGGTGACACTGAATGGATTCTAAACGCTCAAGCAAAATATAGATTTGTAGGTAAGCTTGGTGAAGATACTCAAATTCCAGAGGGATGCTATGACGCGCTTTCAAGTGAAGATAAAAAAACAAAGGGACTAACTTCTTTCCCACCTGATCCAATCACGGGAGAATTTGAAGTAAATGGACAATGTACGTTTACTGGTTACCAGACAATACAAGGTGGCTTACAGGGGTATGATGAAGAAATGCTAGCCTCTACCCTGCCATGGTATGACGGCGATATAGAAAATATATCGTGGGAAGTTAACTTAGATGGATATACATGCGATCCCTTTAAAGGTGAAAAAGTATGTACTAACGTAGAGCAACCCGATGGCTCGGTAGATGAGGTGTGTAGATCGTGGGACGAAATTCAATCTACAGGAGGAACGTGTGGAACTTATGAAGAAAAAGATGAATGCGTCGAAATTAAAACAGAGTGTACAGAAGGTTTTACGATTGACGGTTGGAATTACTGCGTAAATGAAACAGTAACCTATGAGTGTGACACAGGCTATGACGTTGACTTTGAATATGAGACAACTGAATCATCATGTGAAGGCATGTTGCCATGTTCAGGTGGTGAATGTAGCTGGGGTGAAAAAGAAGAAAACGAAAACTTCCTTAAAGCTGCGGCCATAGCAAACGTTATGGAACAAATACCAGGTGAAGCTTCGTGTGATGTGCCGGGCGATTTATCAACCTGTCGTATTTTTGAAGGTGAAAGGCAATATTGCTCATGGGCTACCGCTTCAGACTGGGGTAATGATTGCTGCGAAGCACCAGAAGGTATCGACTTTCTTGATTACCTAAACATGACACAAATGATGCTCAAGTTTGAAAATCAGCAAATGGGAGGGGTATTTTCTGAACCCGCTGTAGAAGCCATTAATGGTGCATGGACTACGGTATCTGACTCGGTGACTTCTACAAACGCTTGGGAAAGTCTTAGTTCATTTTATACCAGTGCCGTGGAAACCGTTACGGGCAATGTTGCAACCGCTGTACCGGGTGCGGCTAGCGGTTCTGCAGGAGCAGCAGCTTCAACTGTAGCTGAAGCTGGCTTAGGTCCTATGACACAATATATATATCAACTTATTTATGACGCGTTGCCAGAAGAGTTGGGTAAACTTATGTTCTCAACAGCTGTGTCAACTGAGGCGGGAAGTGATGCGGTTGTAACTGGTTTAAGTGATGGGATGGCAAGTGCCGCTAACTTTTTGGGTGCGGTAATGTTTTGGTATTCTATGTATCAACTAGCACAACTGGTTGGTTCATTATTAACTGCATGTGATGAAGTTGACAGTGATACGGCACTTAAACTTGAAATGCGTCAATGCTATGCGGTGGAGGATAAATATTGCGCTAAAGAAGGCTTAGGTGTTTGCTATATGAAAAGGCAGGATTATTGTTGTTATGGCTCTATTTTAAGTCGAATAGTTATGGAGCAAGCTCATGTATTACTAGGTAAAGATATGACTGAGTGCTCAGGGCTAACGCATGAGGAATTACAAGCACTAGACTTCAATCAAATTGATCTAAGTGAATGGATTGGCGTAATGATTGAGTCAAATTTAATACCCGAGTCGAATCAAGATGATTTAAGCGCTGGTGGTAGGTATGAAAACACTGAATACAGAGAGACACCCACTGAAAGGACTCTACAAAGAACAAGCAATGCAGCTGAGGGAGCAAAGGCTATTAAGGAAAAAATGAACGAACCATTGGATTGTTCAAAGTACCCGCGTCCACAAATTTGTGAGTTCGGGTTTACACTTGGTAGTGAGGAAGGCGGCTGATATTCTTTAGGATGTTAAAATGCCAGCCTAATAGGCTGGCAACTAGAGAAAAATGAATATCTAATTCAGAATAATTATTTGTTTAATTTAAAAGAAGAATTTTCTTTAGTGAATAAATGCATTGTATTGTTATGGATTACGTAAGGGGCTGGAACAGTGTATTTAACCCCACTACCCCAACGACCGAATGTTTGTGGTACTACCGCAAAGCCTGAAGTAGCAATAGCCATATCAGTAAAACCTGCATACCCGCCATGGAAGGTTACTGTAATAACACTTTGTTGCTCACCCTCATAGTTTACCTTTCCAGTTACTTCTACGTTTACTGGCGTAGCGCATGAGCCTTCGTATTCACGTTTTACGTTAATGAATTGTCCTGAGTTATTAGCAAGATCATACTTTAATTTTGGCTGCCCTGTCTTATCACACAGCGCTCCATCAAACATAAACATAAAGTTGTTATCTCTGCCGTCAGCACTAAGCCTCATAATGCCAATGTAATTAGAGTTTTCGATGTTTTCAAAAGTTTTTGTTAATTCAGATTCTACAACTTTTACTGCGTCAGCATCGACGTTTGGGCTATCTAAATCACCTAAAAAAACAAGCATAGGTTTCCAATTAAAGGCTCTGTCTGCCTCTGATTGAGCACCCATGCTCCCAGCTAAATCAATTAAGCCACCAGTTAGGAAAGACATAGCGTATTCCGCCCCAACTAATGCTCCATTTGCTTTGAATTGCGCTTCTTCTGGTAACGCTACATCAGATAAACCTGCGGTTTTACGTGTCATTTGAGCCACATTTAATGCAAAGCTAGCATCATCGTCAAATTGATAAACTTCATTTGATTCCATTGTTATAACAGGTGGCTGAGTAGACATACAAGCTGCCAATGAAAGCGTAGATAGTGCTAAGATTGATTTTTTTATGAAGTTCATTTTTTTAATCCAAATGTTTAATTGCATGTATTAAAACATATTTGTATAAATAGGCTACTGATTGAACTCAATATTATTGATTATATTAGGTGCAATCGCCACAATTCTTCTATTTCGTATACTTTTTCAGTATAGGTATCTTTAATTACGCCACCAGCGGTTACTGTCAAATACAAAACTCTACTAAGCCCACTTTTCTGGCGATACTTAACTGAAGCATGGCAACCAGCTACTTTGTTTATTGCTTGTGAAAGTTGGTCAAGGCTATAACAAAGAAAATCCTCTTTGCCCACTGTTTGAATTTTAATCATGGCTGTAATCCATCCAATACCAGTCCTGTTTTAAATTGAGAAACATGACTTCGCAATATATAAGACAATTTAATAAGTTGACGCTCTTGCGGTTTTGCCTTGCCACTTTCCCAATTTAGGTAATCGCTTACTTGTACATCTAATTTTGTGGCAACAGTTTCTGGCGAAAGTAACTGCTTCTCTCTTTGTGATTTGATACGTCTACCAAGAATGCGACTGTATTTGTTCATATACATATTTACCCTACTTCGAATTTACAGAGGTCATTTTTACCTATTGTAAAATTTAGGCTACTGGACAGGAAATAATAGAATGCATGTTTTAGGCACTTGTAAGATTACATATGGCATTAACAAACGATCAAAACGCTGTAGTTGTACACAGAGACGAAAACAAACTTGTACTCGCTTTACCCGGAAGTGGGAAAACCCATTTATCAATAGAACTGGCCAGTGAGATTATAAAGGCTAATGAAATTAATAAACTAATAATGGTTACTTTTACTCGTTCATCTACAAAGGAAACAGAGCATCGAATTTCAAAATTGATCAGTGAAAATGACTTAAAGCGAATAGATATAAGAACGTTTGCTAAATTAATACTTGACCATGCACGACCGCTATTAGATGGGCGTAGTTTAATAATGGGACCAACACACGATTCATTTAAACGTCGTGCTGTAGGTACAGATGAAAAAAATCTACAATTTTTAGATACACAATTCCCTGTAGAGTATCTATCATCAAATGGGGATATTGGCGAGCTTTCAGAAATTTCAATGAAATATCTTCAAGCACTCTGGCAGTACAAAAAAGTTGATTTAACGACATTGAGTATAGAGCTTATTTTTGCATTAAGTGCTAAGAAAATTGAGCCGTTGGATTTTACTCACATGCTGGTGGATGAATTTCAAGATACGTCAGCAATAGAATATGCTTGGATAAAAGAGAATAAAAAAGAGAATAGATCCTTTACGGTCGTGGGAGACGATGACCAGGCCATTTATTCTTGGCGTGGCGGTTTTGGTTACAAAAACATGGTTAAATTCCAAGAAGAATTTGAAGCCAAAGCTTTCCTTTTAAGTATTTGTTTTAGATGTGCACCTGAGATATTGGCGTATGCAGCAGAGCTCATTGACTATAATGTAGAGCGAATGCCAAAAAGCATGAACTCTGCAAAAGATCCGGGTGGCAGAGTCGTTTTCAAAGATTATGCACGTTTAGATATTGAAAAAGCCCTTAAAATTGATCCTGAACGTATCCACCAATACAAAAAAGAAACTATTATAAATAGAATCGTACCAAGTGGATTATCTTGGCATTACCGCAGAGCAATTGAAAACTACCTTAACCTCATTAATCAAAAAGTGTACGCCAATAAACCTGATAAAGTCATTATGAGCAAAACTTCAGTACCGTTTGAATGCCAAGGCGTAGTAGCCCTAGAAATAGCTCAAAACCCTAAAGGCTGGGCAGTGTTAGCTCGAACCAATAAGTTATTGGATTTGATGCAGGAAGAATTAGTTTACTTAGATATTCCTGTTGAGAGGATTGGTGGTAAATCTATATGGGAGTCACCATTGATTGTTGGCTTAGTCAGCTTATACAGAAGCTTATCGAACCCGAAAAGCATGGTATTTATTGATGATGCACTTAGCTTTATAGGTGTACCAAATAATGTTATTAGCGAAACACATAAGCATGTTGTTGAGGTTGGCGATATAAATAAGGTTAGCTCATTATCATTGCCGGAAAACAAAAACCTAAATATTTATTTGGACTTGGCCAAAAACATACCTAGTAATGACGATGAAGAAGGAATTGATGAGTTTATAAGTAAAGTTTTTAATATTGCATCAGTAATATCAAAGGATCACGAACGCGCTGTTAATAAACTACGGTTAGTTTCTGACCGACTACAAGGTTATAGCGGGTCACTAAGAATGAGGGTGTCAGCTTTGATTCGCCTTATGCAGATGAAAGACGAAATTGACCATAGCGATAAAGATAAGGTGATACTGGCCACTATGAATGGCTCAAAAGGACTTCAGTGGGAAAAAGTATGGATAATAGATGTTGAAAAAAATAGAGTGCCTACAAAATTTAGAGGCGATAGTGACAATGAGGACAGTAAGTTAGCATTTTTAGAGGAAGAAAGGCGTTTGTTATACGTGGCCATCACTAGGGCTGAATCACGATTACATATAAGTTATCGCCATGGGAAGCACTCGCAATTTATTGAAGAAATGCAGCCAGATTAGGCGTTCCTTTAAACGGAAGTAGTCTTTTATCAGCGAGGTCAGAAAACTATTTGACCTTGCTTCAATTTTTTAAATAAAAAACAGTACAAGCATTGTAAAAAAAGTAAATGCGTTATATATTCAAATTATCGCTACGGCGATAAACCCATTTTCGCTACGGTGAAAATAAATCGCTACGGCGATAAACCCATTTTCGCTACGGTGAAAATAAATCGCTACGGCGATAAACCCATTTTCGCTACGGTGAAAATAAATCGCTACGGCGATAAACCCATTTTCGCTACGGTGAAAATAAATCGCTACGGCGATAAACCCATTTTCGCTACGGTGAAAATAAATCGCTACGGCGATAAACCCATTTTCGCTACGGTGAAAATAAATCGCTACGGCGATAAACCCCCTTTCGCTACGGCGAAAATAAATCCCTACGGCGATAACACTTTTCGCACCTGCGATCGGTTTGGCTAAGCCAACAAAACGAATTTAAATATGAATACCAACCCCCCTCCCCCAGTGAGCATTAGCTTATCTGGTATTTTTCATGCTTAAAATTTATTGAAAACATAACTACCTAGTTATGTCCTTAATAATTTTTACCGTTTTTTTTAACTGAAGTTTTTAACTTCGACTCCTTGCATGGAGTATAACCCTTAGCGGCTTTACATCCCTGTATCGCGACGGTTCAACCTTTTTAGGTCAATGAATCATATGCTACGGCATCAACCCCAAACCCAACCAAATAGTCCTGCTATTTGTAAATTAAAAAAACGGAGAGTAACCACTCATGCGAAACTTTAAAAAAAGCGCACTAACCCCTAAGGCAAATAAAAACATCTTTAGTAATTTTTTCAACCTCGTTGGATTAGTTAATAAATGTATTTATCTGCCGACCTATTTAGTTTCAAAACTTTTTCATAGCGAAAATTTCTTTGGGCGACTCGTTGTTTTGTTTATATGGCTTATGAATGTTATATCCTTAATGTTTATTTCATCTACCATGACAAGCACAACAGGCTTATTAACCAATCTTAGCAACTTTATTGTTTCGTTTGGTCTTTTAAGTGCAGTTCCCGTTTTAATTATCCAATTTAGAAAAGACTCTTTTTAAGTTTAACCCCTTAAATCGT
The DNA here is from genome assembly GCF_015864715.1 of Pseudoalteromonas sp. NZS71. Taxonomy (NCBI): domain Bacteria; kingdom Pseudomonadati; phylum Pseudomonadota; class Gammaproteobacteria; order Alteromonadales; family Pseudoalteromonadaceae; genus Pseudoalteromonas; species Pseudoalteromonas sp. NZS71. The sequence continues at coordinate 99,257 of NZ_JADYWS010000015.1, forward strand.
AACTAAATAAACCCAAGGCAAATAAAACACCATTAGCAATCCATTCAACCACGTTGAATTTGCTAATTAATGTTCCTAATGCCTAACTAGTAACCGTACTTTAAATCGTAATTATTTATTTGAACCACTCGTTGTAATGCTTATATTGTTTTGACTGTAATAATTTTTTATTCCTTTCATATTTTTCAATTAACACTACATGCTTGCTAACTATCCTTAACAATTCTTTGTTTCTTTTAGTTATTAATTCTGGTTTTAATTTATTTCTACAATTTCAAAGTCACTTTTTAAGTTTATTTCCTTAAATCGTTACTAAATAAACCCAAGGCAAATAAAATGACATTAGCCACCAATTCAACTTCGTTGAATTTGCTTCGCTAAAACCATTATTTTCCACACATTTTAGTTAACTCACTTTCATAGCAAACATTTCATAAACCACACGCCGTACTGAAAATCTTAATTTTGAATGTAATATTTATTTCCTTCATTACTATGATTATCGCGACTCACTTATTGACTAACCCTAACAATATTTATTCTTTGTTTTGTTTAGTGCTTTAAGTTTGGTTTTGTTTATTTGTATTTTGAAAGTTCCTTTTTAAGTCCAACCACTTAAATCGTAACTAAATTAAACCCAAGGCGTCAGCCTAAACCCTACGGGAGTATTTATTCACTCCTTTGGGGTGCATGTACTCCCGTTTTTTATATCCCGGAGAGTAACCATGCAAACCCATGCAAAGAAAAATAAAGTTAACCACCTAGACAAAATTGAATGCGTTTATCGTATACAACACCACGGCTCTACTGTTAGAGCTTGTGCTAAACGTTTTGGTGTTACTGATAAAAAAGTAATTAGTTGGCTTTCGATGCACGAAAAAGGTGAACTTATTAAGCAACATGCTCAGTGGTCACCAAGTTGGAATAGAGAAAATGTAATTCAACACCCGTTGGATTTAGATATATTGCAAGCAATTAAGCGGGGAAATCCCACTTATGAAGACTCAATTATCTCTTTGTTCGACCCTGAACTTGATGCAGTTAACTGTATATCTCATGTTGAATGGCAAGATGAAGAAATTGAAAAACTATGCTTATGGATGGTTGATCGTTCTTTAGAAATTCTGCGTGATGTTGCTATTGATAGTGAAGACTTAATTGTCGAGCTTGAGTTCGTTAGTTCTAACTATTTTGCATTAATTTGTAAAGCGTTTGGCTTTGATCATGTTGAACTCCGTAAAGGAATTTACCATGAACTTAGACTTCGCGGTGTAAATGTATTTGCATTAGAAATGTTAGAAATATCATCTGTATATACTCGTTCTGGAGTTACTTATGTTCCTAACAGTGAATACTAAGCAGTCTCTAAACAATGTACTTACATGTGTATTTGAAATAGATGGAGAGATTAAATGAGAGATTTAGTATTTAGGCAAGCATTTGCTTATAACTTAGTTGAAATTATCACTGCGATAGTTACATCTAAATATCTTAAATTTAATTCATTTATTAACAATACTGATATTTTGGTTTGGATTGCATTAGAGCAAGGTGATGTAGTTCCCCAATTATATATTAGTGAGATAGACAAAGCTTTAACTGAGCTATCAACTGATTTTAATGGGAAGTATATAGAAGCATATGCTTTAGCAGTTCAAACATATAACGAGAATTATGAAATTGATAAAATGGCTGAATCAAGCATTTACGTTTCATAATTTAACAACTGTATAAAAAGTTCTAAACCCTAAATTTAATTCTAAAGATTAAATTTAAAACCCTAATCGGGGATAGTTTTCCCTGATAGGGAAGATCTATCTCCAAAAAACTTAATTCCTTTTGGAGAGTAACCATGTCAAACACAAACACGGCAGAAAACGTAACAGAAATTCAATCAGCAAAAGTAAACTACAACGAATTAGAGAAGGTCGATGCACATAGCATTTTTCCTGATTTTTTCACTCCCGGTGAAAGAACTCTTACTCGTCGTAAAAATCGTCACCCTGATTGTCAAGGCTCTAACAAGTATTACATTCCGACAGAAAAGACGCTTAAACGCTTATTATCTTGGTGGATGGCTCCTGTTCAACTTCAAACTTTTGGTTTGCATGGTGAAACAGGTACAGGTAAAACTGAAATGTTACTTTTTGTAGCAGATCACTTAAATGAACCTGTATACATGGTTAAGTGTCACGGTAGCTTAATGCCAGAAGATTTAGAGGGTTCACGAGTTCTTATGAATGGTGAAACACCTTTTAATCCTGGTCCAGCTGCTAAAGCTTACGCTAGCGGTGGGTTAGTAATTTTTGATGAACTTGATAAGGTAAATCGCAACACTGGTGCTGCGATTCATGGATTACTGGAAGGTAAGCCTTGGCCTATAGAGCAAATTGGAAAAACACTAACTAAACACTCATTGTGTCGTATCGTTGCCACAGGTAACACGACTGGTGAGGGCGGCTCAGAGTTCTACACTTCTTCACAGAAGTTAGACGATGCCTTACGTTCACGTATCGGTTGGTACAGAACGTATTACCCACAACCAGCACAAGAGTTAAAAATAATACAAAAGCAATTCCCTGCAATCCCATATGCTGTCGCACATAAGATGGTCTTAGTCGGTAACGAATTAAGAAAATTACGTGTGGGTGATGATGGTAAAGGCATTGATGATCCAATCGGTTGTATTTTTAGTACACGAACATTGGTTAATTGGGCTTTTCATACGATGGTATTTGGTAAAGATGCGGAATGGCGCGAAGCCTTAGATTTCTCTATGCAAGGCGGTGTTGATAGTGATAGCCAGGAAATAGTTGATGCAGTATTGCAGCGATTATTAGGTTTAGATCTTGATAAACCAAGTGGAGAAGTTTTTGCCTCACACGCAAAAAAGTAACAGGCTCTTCCATAAAACCGGTAGCTAGTTTTTACGATATGACAGACAGTTTAGATTGTTCCGTTTTTGAAGCTCACGAGTTTCCAGACGGTTCATTTAAAGCAATGTCTATCGGTACTAATGCTAATGGAAAGAGATTATCGGTTACATTTAGTTGCGTTGGAGTATTTACTGGTCTTAATAGTATATACAGAAAAGTTAGTGATATAGAGTGGGTGGATAACAATACGCATCTTGATGATGTTGTTACACACTTTACGATTAAACACAGCACTGAATACAAAGGACAAGAAGCGGTTGAATTAGGCTTTCTACCATGTAGGCCGTCTTCGTACCCAACAGAGTCTTTCGATGTTATTACTTTAAGTAAAAGCAATGATGAACTTTGGGCCATTGGTCACTTTAACAATGTTCTTTATGTTTTTTACAAAAAGAACAAACGTTATGGTGATTATTGGATACCGCAAGTAGTAGATAGTAAAGTTTCTTCAAGAGATCGTATTCAAGAAAAGCTGGATGATGGGTATTTAACTACCATTAATAGCTTTGTGTTCGATCACAAAACTAGAAACTTAGAATATTGTAAATAGAGGCTAACACCTCTAAACCTAAACCCTACAGGGGCATAATACCCCTGAACAGGGTTGTTATGCTCCGAATTTATCAAACCCCCGGAGAGTAACCATGACAACCCAAACATATACAGTCGATTCAGCAAAAGAAGCTTCTAAACTAGCCGCAAACAATGCCAATTTAGACATTAAAAGTGGCGCTTGTTTAATTTCAGTAGAAGTTCAAGGAGCATGTGGCGAAAGTATTATCTCTGATAGTAAATCGTTAATAGATGGACAAGTGCTCGACTCTGAGTTGCTTTCAGGTACTAAGCTACGCTGGTTCCCGAAAGAAAAGCTTAGATTTGTTAGTAAGTGTTCAGCTCAAGCTCGTCGCGCTCTTAATCAACGAGGTATTAGCTTTGCAAAAGGCGCTACCCTTGTACCAATCAGTCAATTAGATGATTTGATTACAGAGTTAAATGAAATTGATACTGAATTTAAAGCTGAAGTGCATAACCTTAGAAGTGAGTATGAAAACACTATTGAAGACCATATTTTAAATAATAAGCCTGTAGAGGCCTATATTAGAAAATGTTCAGATGAAGCTAGTAAATTTGCTGGTCGATTCACATTCAAGGTGCACCCACCAATGGCAATTCAACCTCTTTTTGATGGTGATGAAGATGTTATGGCTGTTGAAGCGAGTCAAACTTTGTTTGATGAAATTTCTAACGAAGCAGCGGAAATCTATCAAAAGTCGTTCCTTATGGCAGAAAAAGCAACAAGCAAGAAGTTAAAACCAGTTTTCGCTCTACGCGATAAATTGGTCAATTTATCTTTCTTGGATTCTACTGTTGCTCGTGTAGCTGAGCGCTTTTCTGAAGTGCTAAATGAATTACCTTTAACATACCCTTTAATGGGTGGTGACTATCACAAAGTATGTCATTTTTTGACACTTGTGAGTGACAGAGCAAAAGTTATTGCTTATGGAAAAGGTGGTGATGAGCTAAGCGAAGTTGAAGAAATAGAGGAAGTTGAAGAAGTACCAGTAGTGGATAATGCGTTAATTGCAGAGTCTAGTATAAACACTGAAGATAACCCTTTCAGTGATAACCCATTTGGAGAAGCAGTAGAACAATCAAGTAGTGACCCATTTAACTCTGAATTCATAGTTCAGCAGGAGAATGTGGCTATTGATAGTTTTGCTTTTGATGGTTGGTAATTAATTTTATCAATTGTTAGCACCAGTAAAAGCCTAGCGCTTTTGCTGGTGGCTTACTCCCTAAAAACACTTTTTTTGGAAAGTTTTTTTAAAGATTAAGAATATAAACCCACGCGGGTACACCTACCCGCTTGGGCATGGTTGTACCCCAAATTTAGATATTTTGGAGAGTAACCATGAAAACCGATTTAAAGAAAATGCTTGAAGGTAAAACTATTAAAACTGTAGTCCGTGGAGATTACGTTTTTAAAACAGTTGAACATGAAGGTAAAGATATTGTTGTAGGTGTTAGATCAGTCACTACTAATAGTTCTCGAAGAATTGAGAGTAGTGAACTAGTAACTGCATAACCACCATCCAAGCTCGCTTTTGCCCGCTTGGGTGGCGAGCTTTCTTTTTACCGGGTCACGGTGATCACCAATACACCTGAGACTCGGATGTATTGGGATCACCGTGATTTCGATATATGAGGAAGTAATATTATGAACTACAACAATTTCGACAAAATTAACCATGTTAAAGCATTAGTAGACCAAAGTGGCGGTTGGGAAAGTGTTCTTTCAAACTACCATGGGTTAGCGCAATCATTTGAAAAAGGTATTAGGCAGCAGCCTTGTCCTTTAACCGGTGGTGGCCGTACTAAGTTTAGATGGTTTCGAGACTACAGAGATACAGGTGGGGCATATCATAACGATGTTGGGCCTTTACCAGATGGTATATCAGTTGTGTCTTGGTATGTTGGGTGTTCTGTCTCACAGGCTTTAGATGAAATTATACGTATTTGCGGCGGTGACTTATCACGAGTTACTGAATCAGATGCAGCTAAAGCACAACGTAAGCATACCCAACAAAGCGCATACAAAACGTCAGAAGAGGCCTTAGCAAAAGCTAAAAAAGTTCTTAGGAACAATAAAGCTCAAGCTAAGCCAATTTTGAACACTCATGCGCAAGATTACCTTCGCAATCGTGGTATTAATTCGGACCTTACTAATATGTCTGATTTGGGCTTTCATCCAAAACTTGCATATAAGGAAAGCGATGAAACAAATTGGCAGCATTTCCCCGGAATGCTTGCCATGGTACGTGATGTGAACGGTAAACCTGTCACTATGCACCGCACTTTTCTCGACACAAAACTACCGGTTAAGGCAGATATTATGCGCAGCAAAATGATTTTTGCGCCTATATCTGATGTTCGAGGCTGTTCTATTCAATTAGACCAACCAAGAGACGTAGGTTTTGGAGAAAAAGTTATAGGTATAGCTGAAGGCATTGAAAATGCACTTAGTGTTCGTGAAGCTACAGGAACTCCTATGTGGGTCGGTATTTCGGATCGTTTAATGGAAGCTGTAAAGTTTCCAGATGACGTTACGTTTGTCCTAATTTGGGCTGATATTGAACCTAGTGGGGCTGGTCTTGCTGCAGCGAAGCGCTTGAAGGAACGTTTGGAAAAAGAGGGCAGAAATGCAGAAATCTTTGTACCAAATTGTCCTGAAGGTGTTGATAAAATTGATTGGAATGATGTTTATCAGTCAAAGGGCTTTGATGGTTTTCCACCAGCTCTTAGGCCTGAATTTCAACTTGATACTGGAGTTGTTATTCATGATTAAAATCATCACTTCGTCGCGTCAACATCACAGCGTAGAAAGCAAAGGCACAATACTTCAGAGTCTTGAACAAGGCTCCGTTGTACACAAGTCACAGTGTAGAACTGGAATTTGTGGCTATTGTAAGTGCAAATTAAAGTCGGGTTCAGTGACTTACGTCACTGAGCCTTTAGGCTTTATGTCAAACGATGAAATCTTGCCATGTATATCAATTGCTAATGGAAATATAGAAATAGAGAACTGAAAAGGGAAGTCCTTTTTGGTCCTCTATTTTTCATTTTATTGTTTCTCTAAGCAGTAAAACGAAAAGCAGATGATATAGAACCTAATAGCTCCGGCTATAAACCCTTAAATAAAACCCTATACGGCTTAGCCGTTAAACCCCCTATGGAGAGTAACCACCCATGAAATCAAAAAACAGAGTTATAAAAGTAGCTAGAGTATTATCAAAGTTAATGAGTGACAGAGAAGGTATTAAGGTCACTGTTAGTGGTAGTACGGCTTATAGTTGTGGTGGAAGAATTAATATTCCATTTGGCGATTTTACTGATCCTGATTATGTGTCTATGACGCATGGTTATATTGATCATGAAATTGGCCATGAAAAACACACCAGTTTTTCAATCAACTTTAAGAGTAAGTTACATTCAAATTTATGCAATATCTTTGAAGATGCACGAATGGAGAAGTTAGTTGGTTCAGAGTATCCAGGCGCTAAGTTAAACCTTGAAAAACTTGTTTTAATAGCAATTAAGAAAGGCTTGTTTAGTGAACCTGTGAGTTCTGATAATCCGTTATCACTAGTATTAACATACTGCTTATATAAAGGCCGTGTACTTGGTGCAGGCAACCTTTGTCTAGATCAATATGCTGAACAAGCTTTAGCGTATTTAAAAGCAACCTATGACAATAACTTTATAGATAGTTTAACTGAAATAGTACATGGAATTACAAACACTCGTAGTACGCGTGATTGTGCAGATATGGCTTGGAAAGTTATTGAGCTTATGAAAAGTACAGATGAAGAGGAGCAAGAAGAACCTGAAAATGGTGATGATAGCGACGATTCAGAAAGTGATGAGCAATCAGACGATGAGCAATCAGATGATGAGCAATCAGATGGTGAGCAATCAGATGGTGAGCAATCAGACGGTGAGCAATCAGATGGTGAGCAATCAAATGGTGAGCAATCAAATGGTGAGCAATCAAATGGTGAGCAATCAGATGATGAACAATCAAATGGTGAGCAATCAAATGGTGAGCAATCAGATGGTGGACAATCAGATGATTCAAGCACGGATACTAATGGAAATGAAGCCTCTGTTGAGGACCAAGAAAACGGTGATCAAACTTCACGAATAATTAAGTCAGTTATAGATGCTATCGAAGACGATAATATTGAAGTACCTGACTTTCATGAAATGATAGCCGAAGAATTGAGACGAGAAGCAGAAAACTTTAGCCCTTCTGAAGATGATTCCGAACTTCGCGATATATTTAGTAATACGTTACCTGTAACGACTAAATGGAGAGAGATGGGATTACCTTTCAATAACCCTGAATTAATACCCAGTGCTGGCAAGGCGGTTTACCGAACCCTACACAGAGCGTTAATTGATGACACAGAGGAGTTGAATGGTTTTAGAAATCGTGGCCGAAAATTATCTAGCAAAAAACTTGTTGGATCAGTTTTAGGTGATGATCGCATTTTCAAAACACCTGTTATAGAAAACGAACTGAGCGCCGCTATTAGTATTTTAATTGATGCGTCCGGTTCTATGGCTGGTGGCTATCAAGAGATTGCTAACGCGGTAGCATTAGCAATGTCTAAGGGTTTGCAAAGCTTACAAGTTAAAAATGAAATTGGTTTTTACTCGTCTGAGATGTGCCTATATATAGCAAAACCTTTTAACCAACAATATATCGATGCAAAACGCTTTCAAGTTTGTTCTGATTTATACACTCCAAGCGGTGAGGCAATGAAGTCTGCATTAATGAGACTGAATCGCCAATCTGAAGATAAGAAGTGCTTATTCCTCGTAACTGATGGTGAGCCTAGTTGTCCGGGGTCATTTATTGAAGCATTGGAGCTGGCAAAGATATTGGGTATAAGTATTGCTGTATTAGGTGTGGGGATGACTAGAGATAACATAGAAGGTTTAGATAACAAATACTTTACGAATGTAGAGTGCGTTTCAAACCTTAAAAGTGCGTTATCTAAAATTGTAAAATCAAACATATTTTAACTCTGTCAAAATATCGTATATAGGAGCGTGTTATGTGCGAAACAAAGCTTGTTTCGGGTTATGCAACAACGTTTGTTCATGTTGTTGCAGCTAACGTATGTGGTGAAATTATTAAACCAAGTGATTTAAAGTCATTAGATAGTGGTGCGGGTGACTTATACTGCGCTGCTTCATGTGGTGAAATAATAACGCGTACTAAGTTGAAGCATTTAGATGCATTGTTGATAGAAAACAACCCAGCATTATCGGGTTTGATTTTTAATGTTTACAATGAGGCTAATGATTTCTTAGAACCAATCTATGATCTTACTGAACTAGTGAGTGACGCAGATTATTTAGCAGAACAATACGAAATATATTCTCTATCTGAATTTGAGAATTAACACCGGCAATTAAATAATTGCCTTAAACATTAACCCAAAAGGGGGTCGCTCTCCCTTTTGGGATTGCTCCCCCTCAAATATGAGGATAAGCAATGAGTAATAAAAAGAAAAACTTCGACCAGATACTTGTTGAACTTGTTCTGATGGCTATATTAGTTGGTTTTATACCCAGCTTAATTGTAGGAGCTTTAGAAGATTCCTTTGGAGTTTGCATAAGCCAAGTTGCAGATGTGTGCCACCAGTTACAAATTCAAGGTTTAGTTAAAGCTATAGGAGCATTAATTTGCTCTGTAGCTGCGGTTGTCGTTTCATTTACTATTTCAAAGCAATATAACAAAGAGGACAAATAATATGGACACAAGTATTTATCAAATAGCTACGGTAATTGTGGTTTTGGTGACATTCAGCACACTTGCTGGAGGTCTTTACTTTGTAGCCAATAGGTCTTCTAGTTGATTTTGAAATAAATCTGTTCAATTAAAGCGTCCTTTTGGGCGCTTTTTTTTTGGCTTAAATTTTACTGCCGGAAAACCAATCTGATAAACACTAATCTAAACCAGGAGCAGTGTAGAAATGTTCCTTCCAGTTTTTATCTGTTTTCTTCCAAGTTCCATCAATTCTGGGAAATCTATTTAAACGCTCGACCCAATCAGCTAATGACGGTAAGTATTCAGTATCGGGCATAGCGATAGGGCGCTTATTACTGAGAACGCATTCACTTAGATAGCGAATAACATGTTTTTCCATTTCAGTTAAATCCCTATTGAGCTCTTCATCCTCAACGTGGGGCTTAGAAACTAAGTCAAGTTCAGGGTCAAAGCTTACATTGCACTCAGCAAGAAAATCGATTTCGGCTTGGTTTTTCTTTCTTGGCACTGAATGCGATGTAAATATACTGAGCCTACCTAATCCATTGGCTTTGTCTTGAACAGACGGGAATAATTGCGGGTATGTAAGGTAGACAAGTGCAAATGCCTCATCTTCTTCATAATATTCACTATTAAGGGTTAGATGTGAGGGAATAGCATCAGCACGCTCTTTCGTTAGTTTTAAACCACCATGCCCGGCAGTCTTAACAACCATTATTCCATCTGCGAGTTGTCTTTGCTCTACTATAAGCCCCCATGGTGATGTCAGTTCAAGTATCGCTCTTCGGTCTGACGGTGAATATCCAACGCCTGCATTTTCCAGCATGTTTAGCACCATGCCATGAGAGTAATTATACTTAATGTAGCGCGACAATCGTTCGCCTAGAGCTTCATGGGCGTTGTTTTCTGCTGTTATGTAAATTGGTTCATGTGGGCATGATACATGCTTTATAAGCTCATCCCACGATGCATAACCTAATGTAACAGAAAGGGCTTCATGCACTTCTTTGAGCGTTGGCGGCACTGAGTCGAAGCAGGTTACATCAAACGGTATTCCAGATTCGTTCCATTCGTAAAAAAGAGCATCAGCCCATGCACTCGCTTCTATAGAGTGAGCAGGTGTTATTTTTACGTTTTTCATAGTTACTTTCTTTTTATTTTTTTATGATAAGGTTTATATTAGTTTATAGGTTGTCAAAATCAAAATACCGTAAACTGAGGTATTACCTGGTTGTTAAGAGAGTAGGGTGAACAGAGTAAGTAAAGGAATAACGTGTATTATATCGCTGGAATAATTTGCGATATTTTGTTGTAAGTTATTGTTTTCAAGAAAAATAAAGAATAAATAATTCTTGTATAAAAAACACAAAAAAACCTGCTAATCAGCAGGTTTTTATCAAGGTTATTGGTTATGTTTTTCCAAGAGCGCTACTATAGCTTCTTCGATTTCTCGTTTAGCCTCTTCAGTAATTTTGTCAAATGTATAACTTACCTTTCTACCCTTTTCAGTTTTTTTAGCTGTTCTTTGATTACCCTTACAGTCAAACAGTTTAGTTGTAACCGCTTTATCCTTCGGTTTGGCAGTAAGTTTTTTGTTTGCATTTTTAATAAGAGTTAAAACAGCACTTTTATATTCATCGGCCGCAAGGTTATCATCTATGCTAATAATTTCAGTTTCGATTTCATCTATAAATCCATCAAGAAAGTTGTTACTTTCAAGTTCGTCTTGCACTTGCTTGAGAAGTTTATAGTCAGCAATAGCGAGCGTGTTCACATCAGGGAAAAGCGTTAGCATTTCCTTTTTTACCGAAGCAGCAGTGAGCGCTTTACTTATTAAGCTTTGGCTAACACCGAGCTGTTCTGCTAATGCAGTTTGATTTAAGGTTTCGCCAGTCTCATTAAAGTGATTATCTTTAATCAACTGACAACGCAAACCAATATCTCTTAAGCTATGCTCCTTTGCCGATTGAAGCTCTTTTGCTAACGCTTTCGCATCACTGACGCTTATATCTTCGCTAGAAACGAGAAGGTGAAACTCCTTAATCGCTCCTTCTTCATATAAAAACCGGGCACGCCTACGTGAGCCGTCTAATATATCCATCTTCCCATCAAGTAACCTTGCAATGGCCGGTGTATATTGTTGCGTAAGAATTGAGTTTAGATCTTGTAATGACTCAAGGGTTAAATCGTCTTGGAATCGTCCGTTAACCTCAAACGTGACGGTGGTATTATCGCGTACTTCTTCATAAGACAATGTAACAGGTGTGAATTCTACTTTTTTACCTGACTTCAAAGTCCATACTTTACTTTCCCCAACTGAACTTAAACCAAAGAACTCTTTAAGCACTGCATTTGTATTTTGATTTGAGCTTTCAATTGCCGATTTTAGATCCTTTGATAGATGCTGTATTTTACTTATTGCTGCGTCTACTATCGCATCTTCTCCACCTGGTACACCACCTGTCGGATTGTTAAAGCCACGTTTTTTTGCCATTATTTTTCCTCCTTACTGCTTTCACGCCATACTTTTGCAATATCTCTATATACCTGACTTGTTACTTCATACCCATTTACTTGAGCTTTTAGAAATGAAGATTTACTTTTGTCGTATTCACTTTTGGACATATCGAAGACAGTAGCCATTGATGCTTGGCAATTAGAAACAGCCTCAGATGCTTTAAACTCTTTTGAGTATAAATAGTCCGAGAAATCATCACACAAACCAGTCATCAATCCTGTCGTTGTTGTTGAGCCTTCTTTAAAATTAGTAAGTAACATTTTCATAAAATCGAAGCCGGGATGACCTGCTTTTTTTAAAATAGCCCACACTTGCTGAATAAATTCAAAGTAAGAACTTGTGGCATCAATATCGCTTTCAGTTACACCTAATGGGTAGATAATACCCGTCGCCGCGTAGTAAGCATTATACGTTGGGAAGCCTAGGCTCGGTGGGGTATCTATGATAATTATATCAAATTCACTTTCAACTTCATTGATAATGTTTTTTAAAATTGAATACGGGTTTTCAATTTTATTATTTATAACTTGTTCGTGAAACCAGTTGTCTAAAGCCCTATCTGATTGTGCAGCCGGTAGGATACGTAAATTTGGTATTGTTGTTGGTAAGAATGCATTTGAGATCACTTGCTGCTTTGTTTCACCTTCGTCTAGCTCATAGTTCCCAGTAATCAAATCACCAGATGATAGCTCACCCAACGCCTCTGACTTCGTAGCGTAAAAGGTGGTCAATGTTGCTTGTGCATCCATATCAATTAGGCCAATGCGAAATTCTTGATGGAACTCTGTTGCTAGGCAAGAAGCTAGTGTAGCTGCAGTAGCTGTTTTAGCTACGCCACCTTTTTGATTTTGTATCGCGATTACTTGGAGTTTTTGATTTGATCCACGGTTGAATTTTTCCGCTTTTCTCAAATCTTGAGGCATTAGATCACGTACCTTGTATATTTCTTCTAAGTCCAGTGACCACTGAGAATCATCATGTCTGCGAGGGTCGATGTTAGCTAATTTTGTGTATTTATCTATAGTAGCCGCATGCACACCTAAATAGTCTTTGCTTTCATTACGAGTAAAGTTGCGAAGTTGTTTTTGGTTATTACTCAACAATCTTCTATTACGTGCTTCTTTATGATTCGTTGCGCCTACACTTAAATTATAAAAATCTCTATCAGTTTTAGCTACTTTTTCTGAACTCATGAAAAACCTCATACTTAACAATTATTCTAGTAAAGTGATAGTACATAATATGTATAACTGTGTATACCGATTTTTGTAATGCGAGTCATTTTTTGATACATGAATCGTGCATTGGTGTGTGGGCAATTATTCCCATATATATCGCGATTCCAAAATGCTGAAAACGCAATAAAATGATTATGACTAATGAAATAAAGTACTTAGTCAATTCTGTAAAGTGGCTTTATCCGTGCGTAATGACGTCAGGCAACTCAGTGGCCATAAAAAATAGAGCCGATTGGTTATTGCATTTGTCATCGTGTCTTATCAAAAGTCGTTTAAATGCAGAGCATGTGTTCTGTATTGATTACAGTTTTTTTGCAGAAAAGTAGAAAAGTGTCTTCATTTTTTACACTTTTATTAAACTATCATTTCTTTCTTAAACTTTTTACACATTAAATATGTATACTTCTAAAACACTCATAAATTTAATGTTGTAACAACCTGATTTAAAACACATTAAATGCTTGTTTGATCGTTTGAAAAAATGTGGCTGGCTTATTGCAGAAATTGAGTATGTGACAAACAAAAACTGGAGAAAATGTATGTCTATTCTAACAAAGCGTTATGCTTATGCTTTTGTATCAATTTTTTGCCAATTATTTTTTTACGCTGCAATTATAAAGTTTGGAAATAGTGAAGATATAGCTAGACTTGTATACATTTTAATCAACACAATTAGTATGTATTTGTATATAAAAGCTCTTATTACAGATATAAATTATCATCGAATTTATTAATAAAATTTCGTAAAAACTGCGAAAGTTAGTGCGAAAGCTTTCGCGTTTTTTTTCTGTATTTAACATGGATATTTTAGAGTTATTAATATTTTTATTTCTGTAAATTTAAATTCAAATAACTAACTTAGTTAGTGGTTAAGTATAAAGTTCTATATAAACAATGATTTATATGGCTTTTTTGATTTTGGCGTCTGGTTTTAAGCTCGTTCATATTGTAATTAATTGCGAAACTATTCCCTCGCTAATGGCGAAATTGTTTCGCGATAAGAGCGATACTATTTGCCGTAATTGCCTATATGAACAAGCGTGTGTATAATTCAATCATGTTTAAAAGTAGGTAATACCAATGTCTGCAAAAACCACTTCATTAAATCACAAAAAAATGATTCATGAGTTGTGTAATAACTTAGTAAAAAAAGGTATTGAGCCCAACATTCCTATGCTTTTGTCGTTGATCCCTGAAATTAAAAGCACGAGCACAGCTCATAAACACTTACTATCTTGGAAGACTATTAGGGCCCAAGAGCAAAAGGAATGGTTTGATAACAAATTTGCATTGTCATCTAACTTTGCACAAACGTTTATGGATGAATTGGCGCTAAAGGAAAAAGAGGCAGAACTACGCTATAAAAACCAATTTAATGAAGCTAATAGACAGCGTTTAATAGCCGAGCAAGAACTATCACAATTCAAAGCTGAATATGAGGCACTGAGTCTTAAGCAAGTGGCAAGCGAAACAAGGATAGAGCTACTTGAGAGGCAGTTAATGCAGAGTCGAGAGCTTGCTAATGAAAATCAAGAAAATGATGCACAATATCAAAAAGCTCTGGAGGAACTGACTCGCACGCATTCTCTGGCCGTAAAGGAGCTAGATACACAAATTGAACAGTTGAGAACAAAAAATCTGTCTAGTAGTAGGTTGAACCAAGAACTAGTAGAAGAGCTAACTTCACAGAAAGCATTAGCTAGTGAAAGCAAGGCTCTCGCACAAACGCTAGATGAAAGAAACGCTAAATTACTCTTAAGTAATGAAGCCCTTATAAAGCAGAATGAAAAAGTTAATGCAGAGCTTGAAGATGCTACCCAGGCGCTAGAAGACAATAAAAATAAAGTTAATGAACTCACCGAAGTAAAAACTGCATTACAAAACGAACTAAAAACGCTGAAAGCTTCTAATTTAGCTTTACAGGAAGAAACTGACAATTTTGAAATTTATAATAATGATATAAGCCCTAATCACATTAATTTAAATGAGATAGCGGAATCAGAAGATAAAGATTTAACTGCGTTAAATGATGCTAATTTAGCATTAAGTAAAGAACTCGAATCTGTAAAAGCTGCACTCAAAGAGACTGATGCTAAGTTACAGGATGCTTACACGCATAAGATGAACTTGTTAGTTGAAGTAAAAAAACAGAAGACAGCTATAGATTTACTACGCAAAAGAAAGTAGAAATTAGTAAATATGATTAGTTCAATATCGGCAAATGATGACCCTGTCTGGGTTGTTTTTGGTATCGTCGCTTGTGCCGCGCTTGGCATGCTTATTCTGTGGTTTGGGAATGTTAATAAAGGAAAATTGGAAGAATGATTAAAAAGATTACTGAATGGCGAGTAGGGAACACCCTCTTCATAAGATGGTCAAATGGAAAGGTTAGTGCAGTCGGCAAGTCAAATAAGTAGGTATATAATTTACCAATATTTTTGAAGCAACTTCAAATTCATTAATTGAGCTTAACTTACCTGTAGCTATATTGACGTTTGTCGTATCAATTTTATCAGGTCTTTATTTATTTGCAGTTAAGGCCACAAGCTAATAATTTGAAGCTAGTAAAGATTACTAATCTCAGTGCGCTTTTTATATTTAATAGCTTTGTGTATAATTATTATTAAACTACTTCGAGGTATTTATGAATACAATTCAAATTGCGACTATTATAGTTTTAACTATTACAATATTTTCACTTGCTGGTGGTTTGTATGCCTTGAAGCATAAAAATAAAGATTAGTTATTATTTTATAATTTTTGTGGTTCAATCTATTTAGTTAATGACATCAATTAACGCAGCTCGCACCTCTAGAATAATACCAAAAGCATGCTTCCTTACATTTTCAATCTGTTTTATTCGCAAATGAAGAGGATAGAAGTTGCCTTTATGTATTCACCTACCCAAACAAACCAACATCATCTGTGCTATTAAGTGCGGTTGTATCAGCCCCGTTATTTAATTATGCGCTCGTTATTAGTAAAAATAACAAATTAGAGTCACTATATTCACCCCTTCTAGCTTTGTAGCCTAAACATTCAAGTGTGTCATAATTCGTGCAATACAGATTATCAAAATACCAATAGGGTTTTATTTTCTGTTTTTTTTGGACCTAAATACATTCAGTGTTGTGAATTGGCTTTACACAGCCAATGACTACATGTGTTGAACGTCCATGTGAATTTTTAAATGCAAGAAACCACAAAGAGGGAATAACATGATTCATCAGCTCACAGGTAAACTCACTGACATCACAGAAAGTTTTACGGAAAAAACACATAAAACTACCGTGAATATTTATGACTACTTAGAGTTCGACGGTATTAAATATGGAAATATGCAAGTACCTGACGTTATAAATAGACATCTAGTTAAAGGTGTTGGCGAACAATTCACCATTGATTACATGGAAGTTATGGAGCGTTCAACACCCAAGCGCACGATAATCGGTGTAAAAACTCAAGATGGTAAATTTGATCACATTTCAGATATAGAAATGAAGCCAGCGTTAACGGCCATGAAAGCCCTCTTTGCACTCAATATGTTCACTTATTCAATATTTTGGACCATATTTGGTGGGATAATAGCTCTGGTAACGTACTTTATGACTAAAAGTTCAAATACAGCATATATGGTTTTATTCCTTGGCTATATTGTTGTTATAGCTTTAACGACTGTCGCTAACATGAACAGAATGGGGCCTATAAAAGAAGCGCTAGCTTACATAGATGAAAAGAAAGATATAGTTTAAGCATTTTCGCCTGCATAAAACACCCCATAAAAGGGTGTTTTATGCTTTTAACTGAGAGCCTGACCAGGACTACGCTCTTAAAGATAAATTACAGATAATAAGCAATATCTCCATGAGCAAAACACCTTTATCCCCAGCAGCTTCGGACAACTACATGACTTGTGTTGACGTTGAAGTTATTAACGCCAAGCGAAAATTAACGGATGTTAGAAATACTCGCTCTAGGATGAGAAATAAAATTATAAGGTTGAGCACTAAAAGTGATGCACTTGAAAATTTTATAGCTCAGTACCACCCAAGCTTGGCAATTGAGTTTGATAAAAAAGACGAAGCACCTAATGTAGATCTTGAACCCAAAGAGAAACCAATCAAATATATTGAGCAAATATTGAAGGACATCAGCCATAATGCTTATGCAGTAGGGCGATACCAACGCAAGCTTTATAAGCTAATGAACGACCCTGACTATTTAATTTGGTTTATAGAAAATCATTACGGTAATGTTAAGCACAGTAAAAAATCAACTTCTCCGCACTAATTACAGTTTTGAGTATGTGATTTTATTGTTATCAATCAGTTGGTTAGTGTGTTTATATCGTGCTTTATAAAAAACACTATTTTATTAGAGCTTATATATTGACCCTCTCTAGCTTAGTAGCTTAGATATGAAAGTGTGACATAATTTTTAAATAAACCGTTCAGAAGGATTGGGGTGTGTTAGTTTTTTTATTTGTCATTATTTATTTGATTAGTCATTTTGCTACTTTTTATGTTTTTAAAAAGTGTAACTTTATGGGTGGTCCGAACGCGGCGATATATTTACTGTCGTGTTATGCAAGCCAAGTGATTATACCCGTGTTCATATTGCTGCTTTCATTAATTGTGTCGGGTGTGGCACACAATTTATCAGTTACACTAATAGCCGAGTTATTTACAGCTGCTTTGGGCTTAATATTATTAATTGCCTTTAGTTTTATGATTTACACTCCAAAACATGTAAAAAAGCTCAAAAAATGAAATTTAAAAACTTAGGTGAGTTAGCCTGAGTTTTTTATTTAAAGTCCAATTTAACATAAAAATAGCTATCGTAAATAGTGATTTACAAGAGCTATTTTTGAAGTTAATGTGACCAGTATGGAAATTATAATTTTCGTACTTATAGCGTACATAAATATATTGGGCGATTTGAACTAAGGTGTTGTTAAAGTGAACAAATGTGATGTACGGGTTTAATTTCAGAGATTAACATTAAACTATTTATTTTAATTCTACTACAACAAAATACAAAGAAAGGTTCATCGTGACACGATTTGCAAAAGAGCTATTTGAAGTGCGTAAAGATTTGGCCGTTTCCAATGGCAGGCACAATAAAACAATTATCTACAAAGATGCGCAATGTCCGATATATAATTATATATTATCGCTAACCTCTGAAGCCTCTAAAGAAACTGCAGCAAGGGTTTTGAAAGCGATAGCTAAGCATATGGGCAGGGATTCAATCTATGATATTAACTGGCAAAACTTTAGCGGGGTTGCATTAAATAGTTTAATTAATAGTTTTAAGTCTAAAGGAAATTATGCACCAAAGACGATAACCTTGTACATTTCTATAGTAAAACAAGTTGTTGAGCACGCTTATTTACTTGGGTATATGAGTACGTTACAACGTGATGCCATTAAGTTCATAAAGCCAAAAGCAGGCTCGCGTAGCAAAGAATATGAGCTATTAGACCATAAAGGAGTGTGCGATTTACTCAATAAAATACAATCAGGAATAGGGGAGAATGGTGCTAAAATTGGCAATCATGTCGCTAATGTTCGGGATTATGCGTTATTTTCGATACTAACACGTTGCGGGTTGCGGAGGTTAGAAGCGGCTAGTTTAAAGGTGGGTGACGTTCGGGAAAAATCACTTCGAGTTATAGGTAAAGGCAATAAAGAGCGTAAAGTAGCTTTACACCCAGTAGTTACTGAAGCTATTAAACAATGGTTTAAAATTTATAAGTATTCTAATGAAAATGATCCTCTTTTTGTAAGTATTCTAAAAGGGGGGCACTTACAAAATAAAGCAATGAGTTCTGATGCGATATTTAAATTGTGTGTGAAATACAACGCCCCACCTCCGCATTCATTGCGCCGCAGCTATGCAACAAACCTTTACAATAATGGGGCTAATATCAAAAATATTTCGTTGTTGCTAGGTCATAGTCAAATCTCTACTACAGAATTATATCTGCATGTTGGTGAAGATGATCTATACAATGACGTCATGGATAATTTGCTCTAAATAATTATAAAAAACAGTCATTATGAAAAGTCTTTCGTTATTTCATTAATAATAGGCAAGTTAAGTTGTGGCCGTAGGTCTGCTATATAACTTGCTAGCTTGTTACGTAATGCTCGCTATAAATGTAATTGTAAGCAATGGCTTTTTTTTATAACCTAGATTCAAATTGTAAGTGCATAACTTGTTTTGGCTAGATTAAGTGGTCAGTTGCTCATAAGCTAACTGCTTTTT
>NZ_JADYWS010000016.1:0-116580 GCF_015864715.1 Pseudoalteromonas sp. NZS71
ATCCGAGGTGTGTGAAACCAAAACCCAGTAAATACCCCAATAAAAAAAGCCAGTCAGCTGTTAACTGACTGGCATTAGGCTATTTAGCCCACTTTTTTATTGGGCAGCTTATTTAAAGTTAGCAATACTTGTTTTTGTAGCAGTAACTGTGCGAATTGCATGCGCTTGGTTTGTGATACCAAATGCAATACCGTTTACGCTCCAGCCAGGGTTAGAGAAGTAATCGTACTGAGTAGCGCTACCGTAAACGTGCGGGTAAGCCATTATACTTGCAAACTCGTTTTGTACGCCGTGACCCATGCCATCTACATATACACCGCCAGACGTATCACCTTGTTTGCGTGAATGCGCTAAACCTTGGTTATGACCAAGTTCGTGTACAAATGTAGTTGCACCACAATCAATTGCAGTGATTGAGTACATACGGCTGCTCATTGAGCTGTATAGATTGCCATTAGTGCCTTGGCCAACCCATGCTAAACCACATGAAATAAGCCCATTGCCAGCACTTTGACCAGTACCTAATACGGCAATCATGTCGGCTTTCCAATCGCTGCGTAAACCATCTACGTAGCTGCTATTTGTAACCGAATCTAACCAATCCTCAGACGGCGTTACTGCATAGTCACCTAAGTTTTGTTTGCCAGCTAAGCGTAGTGTTATATCAACGCCATTTTGGCTATATACCTGATTACTAAAAGCAATTAGTTGATTTATTTTAGTGTCAATATTGCTAGTTGCAGCAGCTGATTGGTCGGTATATAAAATACCGATATCGATTGTTTCTGCTTGTGCAACACTTGCTGCACATAATGCCGCAGCCAGTGCGGTTGTTGTGATTACTTTTTTCATTATTGTATTTCCTTACTCTTGTTGTGGTTGGAACTTGTTTTTAACTTGGTTGAGCTCATAAAAAGCAGACACACTAAAGTTGCCTTATAGTGCGGCTTTAGTTGTTTTTTATATTTTGATTATTGGTTAGCCATCAATTTTTGGTGCAAATATATCGATGCTTTTATCTGATTTGGGTTTTGGTGCGGTTACATCATGCTCTATGTGGCTTTTATATAAATCGCGTTTTGCTGCAATCCATCCGTACTTACCTTTACTTTCGAATACATAATTGCCAGAAGGCGCAGTAAATTGACCATATACGGCATCTTTACCTACCGTTAAAACGGTATTATGCATGCGGCCATCAACACCCACTATTTTGCCAAATATGCTCTTATCGCCATTTTCAGACTCAATCACATTAGTCACTTCTGCGGTGAATGTTTCGGCTGTTTGCGGAATAGCTAAATCAAAATTTTCGCCAGTTTCTAAAGCCTGTAAAGAATTTAAATCAAACTCAATGTAGGCTTCGTTATGTAAGTCGGTAGGTAAAACTTTTGCGTTTATAAGCACTTGCTTTGCTTTGTCGGATAGGCGATTTACGGCATCAAATTCTTCAAACGGTAAGCTGTTGTCAGGGGCAACAATAGGTTTAACGGTAATTGGATCTTTACTCATATCAATAGGTGCAGGGGGATGTGTATTGCGCGTTTTTTGTAAATCAATAGGAACAAAATCAATAGCAACAGGCGCGATAGGTTCGCCCGTTTCATCTGCATTAAAAAATAGCCCATAAACTGCAAATGCCGATAATGGTATAGCAATTAGTAAGACGACAGATCTCTTCATTTGTTTCTCTTTTAGTGTTTTTGGTTAACTGTTTGTTACGTTTTATATTATTAAATGGATTAGATCAAGATAATAAATGTAACCGAAAAGAATTAATTCTAAATTTCATAATTCCTTATAAAATATAAGGATATTTATTTTTGGTATGTTTTTCACTCTTTTTAGTATTGGTTTTTTGTAGGGTTTATGCGGCCTTTGGCGCGTTTGTGGGTACTTGTTTGTTTAGTTAAATACAATGGTTAAAAGTGACTTTTTGACGTTAATTACAATGAAAAATAAAAAGTGAATTTTTTTCACTCTTTGTAAACTAATCGCTAATTGCAATGCATTTATCGGGCACGTATGTTGTGTGCTGCATAAATGGCATTACGAGGGATTTATGAAGGTGTCTGATCAGTTGCTTAACCGAATTACAGCAGGGCTTGTGGCTGTAATTATTGGTTTTTCGAGTTCCATTGCATTGATTTATCAGGTGGTGATAACCCTTGGAGGCACGCCCGATTTAGTAGCTAGTTGGATTTTAATGCTTGGTTTAGTGATGGGCACAACGTCAATAGGTTTGTCGTACTATTACAAAGTGCCTGTTTTAATTGCGTGGTCTACCACGGGGGCTGCATTACTGATTTCAAGTGCACAAGGGTATAACTTAAACGAGGCTATTGGCGCGTTTATGCTCAGTGCATTGCTCGTTTTTTTGTCGGGGGTGACGGGCTGGTTTGAAAAAATAATGAACCGTATTCCAAGTGAGCTTGCGTGCGCCATGTTGGCCGGCGTACTTGTTACCTTTGGTATCGATGTGTTTAATTTTATGAACGACATGCCTTTAGTGATTGGCTTAATGGTTGTTATGTACTTTATTGGTAAACGCTTTTTTGCCCGTTTTGCTATGTTAAGTGTGCTTATTATAGGTGTACTACTCGCTTGGCAAATGGGCCATATTGATACCAGCGCACTGCACTGGAAAATGAGCGAATTTGCTTATATTGAACCCGTTTTTCACTTGCAAGCATGCATTAGCATAGGTTTACCACTTTATATAGTTACCATGACCTCGCAAAATCTACCGGGTATTGCTGTTTTAAAAGCGCATAAATATAAAGCGCCTATATCTGCATCTCTTAATGTGACTGGTTTTGTAAATATGCTTACCGCCCCGTTTGGAGCTTATTCTATTAATTTAGCCGCTATTACTGCTGCTATTTGTATGAGTGATGAAGCGGATGAAAATCATGATAAACGTTATTGGGCGAGTATAGCGGCGGGCGCATTTTATATTTTAATGGCGCTGTGCGCGGCTACATTAGTTGGGTTGGTAGCAAGTTTACCGCAGGCACTTATTTTAGCTTTGGCGGGCATTGCGCTATTTGGCACCATTGCTAATAGTTTGCAGCAAGCCCTTAGTAGTACTAAATATACGGAGGCCGCAATTGTTACTTTTTTAGTAACTGCATCTAACTTAACATTGCTCTCAGTGGGGTCTGCCTTTTGGGGGATTATAGCAGGTGTGCTTACGCTCCTTATCACCCAAAAAGACTAAAAGCTTTATTGTGTACAAAGAGCCGCTGGTGAGTATTTAAAACAAAATTATAGTTTATTTATATCATTAAAATAGCTTAACTAAGCTTATAAAAAAGGCTGCAATTGCAGCCTTTAGTTTTATAAAACAAGATTTACCTAATCAAAAGTATGATGGCGAGTTACACTAAACCGATTAAGTATATGGTGCATAACATATACAACGCACAAACTTAATATTATAGCCACCGATACCGAGCTAAACCGGTACATTGCGCTATAAACAAGATCTTGGCCTGGCCCGAGTGAGTTCCCAAATAAAATACCGAATGTAGTCAGCACACCAAAACCAATACCAGGTATGCCTCCGCCTAAAATATGAAAACGCGCAAAAAGAAACGAAAGTATCCATAAAATAGCCATCGGAAAAAGTAAAAAATCAGAGTGACTATACAAAAATAGTTGCGATAGTAACGCTGCATTACACCCTATAAGCGTTCCAATTGCTCGCTGCCAACCAGCCATACCTGCGGCTTTCCAGCACAATGAAAACAAAATAAGCACAGAAGCTGCCTGCGCAGATATTGAGTCTTGTAAATCAAGAACCTGAAAAACCACAAAAGAGAGCGTAGCCACGGTTGAGCATAACAATACCTCATGGCGAATACTTTCTTTTGCTTTAGCTGGCATTACTCGCCCGGGCCTTGCGGTTACATCAGGAAATAGGCCATGCATTAATGCTCCAATAACAACGGTTAAAAATATAGCCAAACCATTAGTTAAAATTAACGGATAAATACTACTTCCTTCATCAACATAGCTCGAAAAATGTAGCTGAATAGAAAGGCTGATCACGCCTAAAGCGCCAAATAAAAAGGCGCTGCCGCTACTCATTTGGTGAAATAAAAAGCAGAAAACACCAAACACTAACAATGTCATAACGACTGGCAAGTGAGAAAATAATCCCTGCATTATCAGCACTATAAGCGCGCTAAATGCAGCAGATGCTATAAATTGATTTATAAGCCCACGACTTAACGTAGGTACCATGCCCAATATCAACATAGGATAAACGGTAAAAAATATACCATTTGGCCAGTTCATTAATTTACTAATAGTAAAGCCAAGGGTGCATCCACCTGCAATGCGTAGTGCTTGGCGAAGGCCATTAGAGTCTAATTGTGGGCCTTGGCTAACAATTTGAGTCATAAAGCCTCCATTAATAAATGTAGTGTAACCAGCTAATAAATCTAATTTGTGCAGAGCCAAACCATTGCCCAATTGTCGATTCGGGTAATAATTGTACTGTTGCACGTGACCCGCTTGGCATGTTCGCTATTAAGTCTTGATGATTTACGAGCTTTAAATGAATGCGTTGACGCTGTGCGTCACGTACCCAACGATTGCTGGTTTCTGTTGTACTTAGTAAACCATTTGCACTAAGTTGACCGTTGCTAACACCTGCTTCAAATGTTTCTAGTATTGCGTCGTAAACTTCACCTGGGCGGCTATCAAATACGACGCGCGCTTGAGTGCCTTGCTTCATATTTGAGAGTGACTTTTCTCTAAAGTCGGCAACTAAGTCGGCTTTTTTAGCGACAATAGCTAATAATGGGCTACCTGCAACAGCGTACGCGCCGTCTAATAATTGTAAGTTAGCAACTACGCCGTCACTTAGTGCACGTACTTGCGTGTAGGATAAATTTAACTCAGCTTGCGCTAACTGGTTAGCAGCATGACGCATAGCTAAGTTTTTATTACCTGAGTCACCTCTAGCTAAAACCGCTTCAGCTAACTGCGCTTCTAGGGCCGCAACATTTGCTTTACTGGCCTCAAAGTTAGCACGAATGCTTTCAAGCTCTTGCTCCGATATAGACTTTTGAGTATAGAGTTTTTCGCCTCTGCTTTTTAATAGCTTTTGCTCATGCTGCTTAGCATTTGCAGCACTAATTTGTGCTTCAAGGGCTTTAACATTGGTATCAAGACGCTTGTTTTGTAATTTGGCATCATCAAGCGCGAGTTGAGCTTGCTCTTTGGCTAAATTATATGGGCCTTCATCGATACTAAATAATATATCGCCCGCTTTAACTGATTGGTTATTATTAACTTGCACACTAGTGACTCGGCCACTAATTTGCGGTGATATTTGCACAACAGGGTGGTATACACGTGCCTGTGGTGTCACAGGCAAAACCATATCGGCCACTAAATAGTAAATAAATACTAAGATAAACCCTATGAGAGAAAACCTTACATAGCGTGCAAACTTTTGATCCGGTGTCATTTTTAGCCTTACTTATTAACTTGAATACATTTAAGGGCGTTTTGCTCTATTTTGATCAAACCAAATGCAATGGCATCTAGCTGCTCAACAGATAAACCGCTGTATAACTGATTTTTTATATCGGAAATGGTCTCTTGCAATGAGTGTAAAATGGCATCACTTTGCTCAGTAAAATAGAGTCTTTTACTGCGTTTATCATGTTTGTCTACACGGCGAACGATTAACGATTGCTCCTCTAATTGCTTAAGCGTGCGAGTCAGTGAAGGCATTTCTATCCCTAAGCTATTAGCAAGTTCAAGTTGTGTTAGTCCCTCACCACGCATATTTATATGCATTAGTGCAGTCCAGCGCGACTGAGTAAGTCCCAAAGGCTCAACAGCAATGGTTACTGCTTCGCGGCATAAGCGATGAACTCGGCCCATATTACCGATAACTGTTAAATCGAGCGTCTCGTGAAAAGGTTTTTGTGTAGGCATAGCCATCCCAACATAGTTAGCAAGCTAACTATTTTATCATTACTTAGCTTGCTAAGTAAATATGCGTAGGTGCGGGAAGTGGCAAAATATTTGCTAAACCTCACCTGTAAAAAATGGTGAGGTTTAGGGGATTTTAAAAGTTAAGTAAATTAGCTGGGGAGTATTGATCGGTAAGTACTTTTGTATCTGCAGGCCAATCTTGGCCGTCTTTAGTAAAGTGCATAAGCTGGCTAATCGCTTTTATATCTACACCGTATTTTACTAATTTAGGGGCGAGAGCATTAACACGCGTGTTAATTTGCGCTTCGCTCGGTATTGATTTAAGCCCCGCTAAAATAATACGGTTGCTGCGATTTTCGCGGCTTACATTTATAAAGTCGCCAAATACAGCGTGGTAAGTTGCCGACTCATGCTCATAAAGTTTACTACTTGAAAACGTATTTGCGGCAATAACGCCACCATCGGCTAATACGCTTTGTACTTCTTCAAAAAACTCTTTAGTGAGCAAATGCTCCGGAATATAGTCACCGTTAAACGCATCCAAAATAATCCAATCGTACTTTTGCTTTTTAATAGCGGCGCGCTTTATAAAAATACGGCCATCTTGCACGCTTGATGTCACTAAGTCGTTTTCTATAAAGTTAAAGTAATCGCGTGCAACTTTAGTTACTGCAGGATCTATTTCAACATTATGAATTTTTGCAGTGGGGTATAGCTCATGAATAACGTTAGAAAGCGTACCGCCACCCAATCCTATAATAAGTACACTTTTAGGGTTGTCGGCTACTAAAAGACTCGCAAACGTCAATTTTGTGTAATTAAAAACAAGTTTGTCGGGATTGCTTTTATACATGCAACTTTGGCTTGTTTGGCTACTTTTAGTATTAAATTTAAGGCAACGTAAGTCGCTCGTTTCTTCAACAATAATATTGCGATAAAGCGAGCGTTCTTCATGAATAACCTTACTAAACGCAGAACCTGACAATACAATTAATGGCAGTAGCAAATATTTAAGCATGAGCAAGCCCCTTATTATTAGCCAAGGTATTAATAGCAATCGCTACTAAACCCAGTGACCCAAGCGTTAAAGCAAAGGCGCTAATAATTGTATTTACGTCAAACGCGAGTACAAAGTAAAAAGAGGTAATTATAGTACCCAGGGCACTGCCAAGCGTACTTACAAAGTATAAACGCCCAGCCACTTGGCCGCTTTTATCGCTATCTGTTACCAGTAAGCGCACAGAGTAGGGCGAGATCATGCCTAAAATAACGGTAGGTATAAAAAATAAAGCAGTTGACGCTAAGAGCGAGCCGTAGCGGCTATCTTCAATATGGGTAAATATAAATTCCATTATAGGCTGCGAAAATAATGTAATAGGAACAACCATAATGCTGGCAATTAAAAATATTAAACCATATTTGGTAAGGGATGCATTTTTAGTGCTGAGTTTACCACCAAGTAAATACCCAAAAGATAAACTAAGCATAAACACAGTAATTATACTGCCCCAAATATGCACGCTACTGCCAAAAAAGGGGGCAAGAATTCTCCCACCTAAAAGCTCAATGCCCATTATGCAAAAGCCGCTGCAAAAAGCTAAAAAGTAAATTAACGCGTTTGTTTTTATGCTCATGTAATTATCGTTATGTAACTTAAGTAGAACACTATACTAACGTGATGAATACAAAGCTGCTAGGGTAATAATTAACCTAAGTTTAATTTTAAAAAAGAAGTTTTGTTATAGCAATTTGTTAGTTAGTTGAATTCTGATCTATTTAGCCTGCCTAGGCCCTCGCGATTTAACACTTAAGACGCTTTTTCATTTAAATTAAATTTCTTAAGTTTTCTTTAAGTTTCACTCGTTAAGTTTAAACCCTGAAATATAAACAGGTTTAAATGAGCGAGCTTATGCAATTAGCCCACACTTCTACATCATTAGGTTTAACACAAAATAACAGTCAGTTTATTAGTGCTCGTATTGATGATGTGCATCGAAAAAATCTCGAAAATACAGTGAAAGAAGGTTTTTTAGTTGCGTATAACGCTAAGCTTACTTCTTTTATGCCACTACTTTGCCAATACGTTACCGAGCAAGGAAAGTGCACGTTAGGGCTAAGGCAAGCAACTTCGCCATTGTTTATTGAGCAATATTTAGCATCACCCGTTGAAGATTTTTTAGATGAGAGCATTTCTCGCAATAAAATTTTTGAACTTGGTAATCTCTGCTCTACAAATCGAAGAGCAACACTTGCACATTTTATTATTGTTAACGAAGCTCTGCAAAGTGTGGGGGCAAAACATTTAGTGTTTTGTGCAACCAACAAAGTGCGTGCTTTATTGCGCTTACTTGGTGTTACGTGTACTGAAATTGCACTTGCGAGCAGTTTTGTAGTTGAGAACCCATTAAAGTGGGGCAGCTATTACGCCAACCAACCAACAGTATGCATTGTGAGCCTAGAGCAAGCTCACCAACAAGTACTAAATACCCCAATGCTTTATAGTTTGATGCAGCAAAACCACTCAAATATCAATTCTTTGGTAAATGCATTGGTGAACGTATGAATTACTATAATACACATTCAGTATCGCCATTAATTATTGCCCATAATAAAGAGCAAACACTTGAAATTAACGGTGATGAGTTTAACCAGCAAATACAAAAAGTAGTAAAAATACTACAAAGCTTTAACGGCAAATGTGTCGCTTATAAGCTCGATAATACGCCAGCTTGGCTTGTTATTGATGCCGCTACTGCAGTTTCTAATAAAGTGGCTGTGCCAATTGCTCACTTTTTTAGTGAACAACAAACTCAATATGTACTAGCGCAATGCGGCGCACATTTATTTATTAGCGACACGCTAAACCCTTTACTTGGGGAGCCGACTGCATCGATTACTATGTTTGAGTTTTACACGTTATATATTTACGAAATTGTTGTAGTTAAACCCGTCAGTTATTTTCCAGAAACTCAAAAAGTAACGTTTACATCAGGATCGACTGGGCAACCAAAAGGCGTGTGTTTATCTGCAAAGAGCCAAATGCAGGTAGCTCAATCTCTGTGCGATAAGATTAATATTAAAAAGCCTGTTCATTTATGTTTATTGCCGCTTGCTGTATTGCTTGAAAATATAGCCGGTGTGTATGCCCCCTTAAAAAGTGGCGGTACAGTGCATTTAATGCCGTTAAATGAATTAGGATTTGTTGGAACTGTATTAAAACAACCCGGACAGCTTATAGCTGCTATTGATAAAGTTAAGCCAAATACGCTTATTTTAGTGCCTGAACTATTAGCATGCTTAGTTGCTTTTGCAGAAGATGGGTGGCAACCGCCTAGTTCGTTACAGTTTATTGCAGTAGGTGGTGCGCTTGTCAGCGAAATGCTATTAACCAAAGCGCGTAGCTTAAATTTACCGGTATACCAAGGTTATGGGCTTTCTGAGGCGGCATCTGTAGTTAGTTTAAATACGCCCACAAACGATAACCTTCACAGTGCAGGCTCTGTGTTACCTCATATTCAAACCAAAATTGAAAATGGCCAGCTTTTTATAAAAGGCGATTTGTTTTTAGGTTACTTAAATCATCAACCTCACGACAAAAACCAGTGGTATGCAACCGGTGATCTGGTCGATCAGCATCAAAATACCTTATTTATTAAAGGCCGCCTAAAAAACCTAATTATTACCAGCATGGGGCGAAATATCAGTGCCGAGTGGCCTGAATCACTATTACTAAGTCAAAGCGGTATTTTACAAGCGGTTGTGTTTGGTGAAGGTCGACCTTTTTTAACCGCCATTATTTATGCCGATTCAAAGCTAAGTAACCCGGTGTTAGAGCAATACATTAACGCAATTAATAAACAACTACCCGACTATGCACGAATTCAAAAATGGCATCGTTTAACTGCCCCATTAAGTGTGCAACAAGGATTATTAACCACAAATAATCGTCCAAAACGAGATGCCATAAGTAAGCAGTACCATGCTGTGTTTGATCAATTTTACCGACTTGGAGAAGTAATTAATGAGTGATTTTTTTAACACCCTCAAAGAGCAAACTAAACAAGAGCAAAACTACTTGCTTGCAGCGCCTATTATTCAGCGTGTTTTTAAAGGCGAAGCATCACTTGAAGAATACGCCTCGTTTTTAGCGCAAGCATACCACCATGTTAAACACACAGTGCCATTAATGATGTCGGTTGGTGCACGATTAACCGACAATCAAGAATGGCTGCGCGAAGCAGTCGCAGAATACATTGAAGAAGAGATAGGTCATCAAGAGTGGGTACTTAATGATATTGCAGCCTGTGGTTTTGACAAAGAAACAGTTCGTCGCAGTCAGCCGCAATATGCTACGGAAATGATGGTGTCGTATGCGTACGACTCCATTACACGTAAAAATCCATTGAGCTTTTTTGGCATGGTGCATGTGCTTGAAGGCACTTCTATAGCGCTTGCTGATGGTGCGGCTTCAAACATTGCAAATGCTGTGGGCTTACCTAAAAAAGCATTTAGTTAT
Source organism: Pseudoalteromonas sp. NZS71 (assembly GCF_015864715.1). NCBI lineage: Bacteria > Pseudomonadati > Pseudomonadota > Gammaproteobacteria > Alteromonadales > Pseudoalteromonadaceae > Pseudoalteromonas > Pseudoalteromonas sp. NZS71. The sequence goes on from NZ_JADYWS010000016.1 coordinate 10,475, forward strand.
TTAACCTCTCACGGCGCACTTGACATAGAGCATGTAAAGTTTTTTGAAAACCTAATGAACCAAATAACAGATGAGGCGGATCAGCAAGCCATACTACATGGTGCAAAGCGCTTTTATCGTTTATACGGCGATATATTTCGTGGACTCGATGACGAACCGTTTTTTAAAGCAAGTGCACAAGGTAAATTGGCATGAGTAGCGCTTTATGTGTGTTAACCGGCGCAACAGGCGGAATAGGGCAAGCTATTGCTAAAGCTCTACATGCAAAAGGGTGGAAGTTACTGCTTGTAGGGCGAAATACGCAAGCCCTTGAGGAGCTCAGTAGTGCATGCTCAGACAGTGAAATATTTGCTGGCGATTTAACCGACGATACAACACGCATTAACTTAGCAATAAAAGCCAAGCAACTCGGTGGCGTTAAGTTACTTATTAACAATGCCGGTATAAATACAATGCAAAGCTTAGAGCACACAAGTAATGAGCAAATAGATAATATGCTCGTTACTAATTTGTCGGTGCCTATTAAATTATGCCAGCTATTTTTAGGGCAGTTACACTATACCAAAGGCACCATTGTTAACGTGGGCTCATCGTTTGGCAGCATTGGTTACCCGTTTCAAACACTTTATTGCGCCAGTAAATTTGGTTTACGTGGTTTTACAGAAGCATTATCACGTGAGTTGAATGGTTCAGGCGTTAAAGTGACCTATTTAGCGCCTAGAGCAACAGATACATCCATTAATAGCAGTAAAGCGCGTGCAATGAATAAAGAACTCGGTAATAAAATGGACTCACCAGAATTAGTTGCTCAAGAGTTATTAGTGCTTATAAATTCGAATCAAACAAGGCGTTTTATTGGTTTTCCTGAAAAATTATTTGCACGCATAAATGGCGCATTCCCAAGCGTTGTTGATAACGCTATTGCAAAACAACTTCCTAAAATTAAACGTTTTTTAGGTTAACAAACACACAAGGGCAAAATTATGTATAAATTTACACTCGCATTTTATTTAGTACTAACAACTGTATTTGCAACCGCAGTACACGCAGATGAAACACAAGACTTAACCTCTATTCAACAAAAGTGGGCAATTGCTAACTACGAACTTGAAGATGATGCGCAAATAGATGCGTTTACACAGCTAAGTGAGCAAAGTGCATTGTTTGTTAAAAACTACCCAAACTCGGCACAAACACATATTTGGAATGGTATTGTGTTAGCCAGTTTTGCAGGCGCAAAAGGCGGGTTGGGTGCACTTGGTTTAGCAAAAGAGGCAAAAACGTCACTCGAAAATGCACTCTCAATTGATGGCACTGCACTAAATGGCTCAGCTTACGCAAGCCTTGCAACGCTTTACAGTAAAGTACCTGGTTGGCCAATTGGTTTTGGTGATGACGACAAAGCTGAAAAATTATTTAAACAAGCGCTCGCTTTTAATCTCGAAGGCATTGATACTAATTACTTATACGGTGAATACTTGTATGACGAAGGCGATTATAAACAAGCTAAAGCACGACTACTTGTAGCACAAGCCGCGGGCATTCGTGATACTCGTGCAAAAGCAGATAAATATCGCCAACAAGCAATAAGCCAGCTATTGGTAAAAGTAGATAAAAAACTAAAAAGATAAACACATAATGCATTTATTACTCGTTGAGGACGATCATTTAGTGGCGCAAGGGCTTATTCGCTCTTTGCGTCAAGAGGGCTACAGCGTAGAGCATAGTGGCACAGTAAAACACGCCTTAGAGTGCCTTTCTAGTGGTGAAATTGAGCTTGTTATTCTCGATTTAGGATTACCTGATGGCGACGGTTCGCAAGTTTTAAAGCATATTAAAGCGCAAAAAAAAGTTATTCCGGTGGTTATTTTAACTGCTCGCGGCAGTATTGATGACAAAGTCCAAGGGCTTGACATGGGCGCTGACGATTACCTTGCGAAGCCGTTTGATCCTGCTGAGTTATTTGCTCGACTACGTGTAGCAAGTCGACGTGTTAATCAAACTCAATCTAGTTTGTTACAATACGGAGAAGTCGTAATAGACAGCTCAGCGCATACGGTGACAGTTAGTGGGAAATCACTTACATTGCCGCGTAAAGAATACATGCTTTTAAAAGCGCTGATGGAAAATCAGGGAAGGGTGCAATCAAAACAACAACTCGAAAACAAACTTTACCAATGGGGTGAAGAAGTTGGCTCTAATGCCATAGAGGTGCATATTCATCATCTTCGTAAAAAATTCCCTAGCGATTTTATTAAAACCTTACGTGGCATTGGCTACGTGGTTGGTAAGCGTTAGGGTGTGTTTATCTTTCGGGGTTGAAAATGTCTATTCGTAAACGTCTGACCTTAATTTTACTTTCAATGATGGTGCTTACTTGCTTTTTGGCATTAGTAAAAGGCTATCAAAAAAGCATGCACCACGGCGAAAACTTGCTTGATAATGAACTTAAAATAGTCGCTGGCGTTTTAATTGAACAACCATTAGCACTAAGCACAAATGCAGTACAAGTAAGCAATAATAGTGCTCAGTTGTTGTATCAAATTTGGCAAAATAATAGTTTACTTAGTGGCTCATCGAGTTTATCAAATAACCAAATTAGTTTTAGCGAGGGCTTTCAAACTTCCAATGTAGCAGGGCAGCGCATGCGAGTGTTTGTGATGAGAAAAAATACCCGTAAAGTCATCGTTGCTGAGCCTATGTCAAAGCGGTTTGAATTAGCTGAAGCCGTTATTTTATCTGCAATGTTACCTATGTTATGGGCTGTCCCTCTGCTTGCTATTTTTATAAGTTTTTTTGTTAAATACGCATTAGCCCCTCTTACCCGACTATCTAAGCAGTTGGCTACTCGCCAAGCAAACGACTTTACGCCAATTAACTGGCAGGTAACCGACGAAGAAATTAAACCTGTTATTAATCGTTTAAACGATTTATTTAAACGAGTAGAAACCGCTTACTTACGAGAGCGCTTTTTTGCTTCAGATGCAGCTCACGAATTACGTACCCCGCTCAGTAGCTTAAAAATTAATGTACACAATTTAGCTAGTAAGCAAAGCAACTCGCAAAACCATCAAGAACTCCAAGCAATGTCACAAGGCATTAATCGCTTAAGTAATATTGTTGAACAAATGCTAATTTTAGGGCGCACTCAGCCTGAGCAATGGCAGAGGCAGTTTAGCGAGCAGTCATTGCTAGCGATTACTCAGCAAGTTGTATCGGAGCAATACGACAAAATAGACGGAAAAAATCAAACGATTAGCCTCGAAGGTGATGATTTTGTAATTAATGGTGATGAATTTACATTAACCACACTCATCGCTAATTTACTTAGCAATGCCATAAAATACACACCTGATAATGGTCAAATTATAATTAAATTAGCGTCAAGTAATAACGGCTTTAGTTGGCAAATTGATGATTCTGGTGCGGGCATGACCGAAGAGCAAAAAGACCGAATATTTAATCGCTTTTATCGCGTGGGTGGCGATCAACATCCATCAGGCGAGCAAGGTGCGGGTTTAGGTATGGCGATTGTTCAACACATAATTGCTATTTATGGCGCAAGTATTCATTTAGCGAATAGCCCTTTAGGCGGACTAACCGTTAAGGTTACTTTTACAGGAGTAAAAAGTGACTAAACGTTTATTTAATCAATGTCTTTGTTGTTTGCTATTTTTGTCGTTTAACGCGGCGAGTAAAGAGTACCTTATTATTTTAAAAGATCATTTGTTTTATCCCTCGCAAATAATTATTCCCGCAAATAAAAAAGTAAAACTATTGATAGAAAACCAAGATAGTACACCAGAAGAGTTTGATAGCTTTGATCTAAACAGAGAAAAAGTACTCTACCCAAATCGTAAAAGTATTATTTATATAGGACCGCTAAGTAAAGGGCATTACGAGTTTTTTGGTGAGTTTTCGCCAAATACAGCAAGGGGCGTTGTTATAGTTAGCGATGAAGGGGCGCAGCATGCTAATAACTAGTTTAGTCATGAGCCTTAATCAATTACTACCAGTGGCTATTTTATTAGTGCTACTACAAGTAGTTAAAAAACAAAGCTCTTTAAAAATAGGGTCTGCTTTAGTAATAGGCGCGGTAATGTCGTTTTTGTACATGCAAAGTGCGTCGTGGGTGAGCCAGTGGTTTGAACACCAAGGGTTAGAGTACTCACAAATAGGGCTATGTATCACTATATTTATTGCTGTATTGGTATTTGCACTAAAGCAAAAGTCAGCGGCATTTTATATCGCAGTTATAAGCACAATAACGCTCTATTTAAGCCACTATATTATTTACCTCACCAGTTTTTGGCAAAATAATGATGCAGGGCAAAGCTTATTTATTGGCACTTTATTAGGTGTTGGAATTTGTTTAAGTTTTAGCGTATTGCTGTACTTTTTAATGAATGCAATTAAGCACCGTTTTGGTATGTATCCGCTTTTTACTTTGCTTGCTTTTAACAGCGCGGCTAAATTATTAGTTGCACTGGATTTAGCGAGTCAAATAGATTTAATTACAAACACCTCAACAGTGTGGGATTTACGTGATTTGTTAAACGAAAACTCTGAGCTCGGCCGTGTACTGCGTGCTCTTGTTGGTTACGAGGCCACTCCTGATTTAATGAGTGTACTTATATATAGTACAAGCAGCGTGTTATTTTTATTACTTTGTTATGTTATTTCGGCTTCAATAACTAAGGAACGTGTATGAAAGCACTCAACCTATATTTAGCGCTTAGTTTTACCGCTCTTTGTTTGTTGGTATTCTCAATCCAAGCAAAGGCCGATGGTATTGTTGTTGATAAGGTATATCACCCCTATGTTTTGCCTTTTGAGCGTGAATTTGAGTGGCGATTAGTGTCGCACCAAACAGATAGTGGCAACATACTAGCGCAGCGTTTGGGTGGCGGTGGTGCTATTAACGATACAATGGCACTCGAAGGCTATTTAGTTGGTGAGCGAGACGACAACGGCGACTTTGGATTAGAAGCTTATGAGCTTGAGCTACGTTGGCAATTAATTGAACAAGGTAAATTATGGGCTGATTGGGGCGCGTTATTTGAGCTTGAAAAAAAACATAACGAAGATGTGTATGAGGCAACTTCGGGTTTTGTGATCGAAAAAGAGTTTGGTAAAACAAGCTTAACTATGAATGCCTTTTTAGTGTACGAGTGGGGGCAAGACATTAAAAATGAATGGGAAAGTGAGTTTAGAGCACAATATCGCTATCGATATCGCTCTGCTTTCCAGCCTTCTATAGAGGTTTACGTAGGTGAAGACTTTATTGGTATAGGGCCTGGCTTTATAGGTTTACAGCGCTTTGATGGGCAAAAGCAATTAAAATGGGAAGCGGGTTTCATCACTGAGATAAGCCAATCAGAAAAAAACCATAGTTTTAGGCTCGCATTAGAATTTGAATTTTAATAACAACTAAAAGTAGTTTTGGTTGTTTATTATTCTGATTATAGATAGGTACTTGACATATTATTTAAACTCTATATAGTGGACCGCAGCTAGAAAGAAAGCATGTAAGCTATAAATCTCCATTTCGATATAAGTAATACTTGTAGTACCGTCCTGAAGTTTTTAAAGTACCATCTCATTTTTTGCTACACCCGCTCTTATGAGCATATTTTTATTTTTATTTCAGGATATTACAATGTCTAACATCGTATCAGGTACAGTTAAGTGGTTTAACGAGTCTAAAGGTTTTGGTTTCATCGAGCAAGAAAATGGCCCAGACGTTTTCGCACATTTCTCAGCAATCAAAAGCGAAGGTTTCAAAACTTTAGCTGAAGGCCAACGTGTAGAGTTTACTCTTTCACAAGGTCAAAAAGGTCCACAAGCTGATAACATCACAGCTGTATAATTTTACTTTTTAAGTAAAATGAAAAAAAAGCGCTTAAGGCGCTTTTTTTGTGTCTGAAATTTGACTCAAACCAAGCAACGCCCATTATCAATGTAAATTAACTAAATGATATTGCTATTATTTAGCCCCTCCTAATATTCGTTTTTCTATTCTTCTAAGTCATTGCGCTAATGCAAGTGAGTTTAAGCTTGTAATTTATACCGAACATTTCTCCCTTATAATTTCAAAACAACAAATTCAAAACGACAAAGATCAGCTTGTTGGTATTACTCTCGATATCGTAAAAGATATTTGCACAGCTATTAATATAACCTGCGAGTTTAAATTGCTTCCTTGGAAGCGTGCTTATAACTTAGTTTAAAAGCCCCTTACTTTGGCATTGTTTCAATAATTAAAAACATCGAACGTGACCCACCAATTTTATTGGGCTGGGCCGCTGGCGCGAGTCAAACTTTCTTTTATAAGCTCAAAGCTGATAAGTAAGTTATACCAATTCCATTAAGTATGCGGTCTAAATTTTACGCCGAAAAAACAATTCAGCTCTAGGCGTAAATAAAATTGGTTTTAAAGCGGGCGAAAACTTACTAATGTTTAGAGGCGAAAACAATATATGGATTTGTTTTTAAGAAGAAAAATAGATCTAATTTAGGTTCAAAAGTTACAATAAAGTATAGCTAGAACTCTTTGGATATAAAGCAACTGACGCAGTGAAGTGCAAGAATTACCTCTTCCTAAGCTTGTGAGCAATTACATTGCATTTAATAAATCAGTACCAGAGCATGTCATAAAGTAATTTTATGAAGAATATAAAAAGTTAAAAATGAAAGATGATTTTGTCGCCCATAAGCATACTTATCTTCAATGATTTATCTTTCGTAAGGCAGCCCTTTCTTTTGCTTTATTTTTAAAAATGCAGCTTGCAGTGCTTCTATTAAATGCATATCTGTTTTTTTATTTGCAGCTAAATAAGCATCAATTGTTAGCTCATCTATTTTATAAATAAACTTTAAGTGTGCTGGTTTGAGCTTTAGATAATCACTCATCTGCTGCATGAATAAAGGATCGTCTACAATTAAATCTACTTTTTTAGCTAATAGTAAAGAGTATGATTTTTGAATATCAGAGGTTAAAACAACTTCAAAGCCAAGTTTCGTGAGGGTTTGTGTTGAAAAGTCATTGCGTTGCATTGCAATTTTATACACTTTTGCTTGTTCAGTATTATTTATAATAAGATCATTTCGCTCTGATAGGCCGATAAAGCCCAGCTCAAATCGTCCAACTGGTCCAATCCAATAAAATTTATTTTCTCGCTCTACAGTGCGTGCAAGGCTGTATATAAAGGTGTTTTTTAACTCATCTGCAATTTTATAAGCACGTGCCCAAGGATACATTTGAATGTTAGGTGTGAGATCAGCCTCAGCAAATATATCTCTAATAAACTGAGTACCTTCACCTGCTACCTCGCCATTAATCAATACTTGGTTTGGTGGTGCTAACTCTGTAACAACAAGCAGGGCTTCCTTTGCTTGAACATACACAGAACAAATTAAAAAAAGAGAATAAAGAATATATTTCACAATAGCGAATCGTCATTCGGTTAGCTTAAGTAATAATAAGTGTGGCTGAAAATATGAAAAACACAAAAATTATTTATGTGAACTTGTTACTAAGATATTGGTTTATTTGAGTTATGTATAACTATAAAGGGGGCTAGATAGATAAGTGGCTTGAGGTTTGAAGTAGTTGAGGCTAAAAATTAAGGCCTAAAACGATAAAAGGGCCTTGCGGCCCTTGGTGAAGTATCGTTCAAGTCAGATAGAGCTTTAACCCCTTAAAGCGCTATCCTCTTGTTTTGCAACACCGGTGTTCATCTCAATAAGTTTCTAAGCTAGCGAGAGGAAAAACCCAGCAATTGCTGCGCTCATAAGGTTAGCCATAGATCCTGCTAACACTGCTCTGAGCCCTAAGCGTGCGATATCCTTCCGCCGACTAGGCGCCATACCGCCTAACCCACCTAGTAAAATGGCTATCGATGATAAGTTAGCAAACCCACATAAAGCAAAAGTAACGATTGCTTGTGTGTGCGCGCTTAACGTATCGCGATAATTTATAAAGTCTAAGTAAGCAACAAACTCGTTCACTACTATCTTTTGACCAATAAAGCTGCCGGCTATAATCGCTTCATCCCATGGCACACCTAGTAACCATGCAACTGGAGCAAATACATAACCTAATATTTCTTGAAGCGTTAATGTTGGGTAATCAAACCACCCGCCAATACCGCCTAATAAACCGTTTAATAATGCAATTAGCGCTACAAAAGCAAGTAACATTGCACCTACATTAAGTGCTAAATGCATACCGTTTGCAGCACCTGATGCAGCTGCATCAATTACATTTACAGGCTTATCTTCGTCATCTAAATCTAAATCAGCTAAGTTATCTCTAGGCGTTTCAGTTTCTGGCACAATCATCTTGGCCATTAAGAAACCACCTGGTGCAGCCATAAAGCTCGCAGCAATAAGATACTTAAGATCTACGCCAATAATTACGTAACCGGCCATTACAGAGCCTGCTACAGTGGCTAAGCCACCTACCATTACTGCAAACAATTCCGACTTTGTCATCGTTGCTATAAATGGCTTAACTATTAACGGTGCTTCAGTTTGGCCTACAAAAATATTTGCAGTTGCTGAAAGCGATTCTGTGCGAGAGGTCTTCAATAATTTTTGTAAACCGCCGCCTAAAATCCTAATTATCCAATCCATAATGCCAAGGTGATATAACACAGCAACAAGCGCTGAGAAAAACACGATAACTGGCAAAACTTGAATTGCAAAAATAAAACCTAATGTGTCTTGTGAGGCGAGTGGACCAAATAAAAACCCAATACCATCATTAGCATAACCAATAACCGACGAGACGGCTGATGACATGCTAGTTAACACATTTTTTCCTGCTTCGAAAAACAGAACAAAACCGCCTATAACAATTTGCATCGCAAATGCTATACCAACGGTTCTTAAATTAATTGCCTTGCGATTAGTTGACGCAGCAAAGGCAATGCTTAGTAGCACACACATGCCTACTAAGCTCATAAATGTTGTCATACAAATGTTTCCCGTTGTTATTCTTGTAGTAAATATTTAATTTTACTTTTTATTATATCAATCGCAACGCGGTTCATGCCGCCTCGAGTCACAACTAAATCAGCGTTATGCTTAGAAGGCTCAATGAATTGATAAAACATCGGTCTAACAGTTGCCTGATATTGCTCAACAACAGATTGTAATGTTCTGCCTCGTTGCTCCATATCACGTTGCATACGACGCATTAAACAAATATCTAAAGGTGTGTCTATAAACACCTTAATATCAAATTCTTTATTAAGCGCTTTATCACTCAATAGTAAAATACCTTCAACAATGAGTATTTTAGCAGCTGGCACTCGTCGTGTGGTTGCGCTACGCGTGTGCTGTGCATAATCATACGTTGGTACTTCTACTGAGTTACCACAACGAAGTTGCGTTAAATGCTCAAGCATTAATGCGTGTTCAAATGCATCTGGATGGTCGTAATTTGTTTGCGTACGATGAGCCATCGGCAAATGCGACTGATCCTTGTAATAAGCATCTTCTTCAATAATGGCGATAGCGCCTGGTTCAAGCTCATTAACCAATTCATTGTAAATTGTTTGGCTAAAAAGAGATTTGCCCGACGCTGATGCGCCTGCAATGGCTATAATAGTAGTTCGTGTCACTAAAGTTCTCATCCACACAGAAAGATATATTGTTGGTAGATCACAATAGCAAAAAAGACACGATTAATCTCTTTTGCTTCGCTCAAGGGTGCAAATTTATAATGTTTAGGTTTTATGAAACAGGACTTTTGTCCTGTACGGAAAATTCGATCAGCGGATAAAGTAACCACCTAGAATCAAAGTGAGGTCAAAATGGCAAGAGCAATTATTTTAATGGCAGATAGCCTAGGAATCGGTGCAGCACCAGATGCAGATAAATTCGGCGATCTTGGGGCTAATACATTCGCTCACTTACTAAAAGCATATTACGACGAAACAGGCAGTGCACTGTCTCTTCCTAACCTATCAAAACTTGGGTTAGTGGATGCATGTGAAGCTGCCGGTGGCGAACCGTGTTTAATTTCAGACCGCCAAGCTCCTCAAGGTGCATGGGGTTACGCTAAAGAAATCTCTAGCGGAAAAGACACGCCATCAGGTCATTGGGAAATGGCAGGCGTACCTGTGTTATTTGATTGGGGATATTTCCCAAAAACACAGCCAAGTTTCCCACAAGAATTTATAGACGAGTTTATTGCTCGTACAGGTATTCCAGGCATTTTAGGCAATTGCCATGCATCAGGAACTACCATTTTAGAACAGCTAGGTGAAGAGCACGTAAAAACAGGTAAACCAATCTGTTACACCTCAGCTGATAGCGTGTTTCAAATAGCCGCGCATGAAGAGTCATTCGGCCTAGAGAAGCTTTATCAAGTTTGCGAAATCGCACGGGCGCTACTTGATGAAATGAACATAGGACGAGTGATTGCGCGGCCATTTTTGGGTTCAAATAGCCAAGACTTTGCTCGAACGGGTAATCGTCGTGACTATTCAGTACTTCCGCCAGCACCAACATTGCTAGATGTACTAGCAAAAGACGGCGGCGAAGTAATTAGTATTGGTAAAATTTCAGATATTTACGCGCATCAGGGCATAACCCAAAAGCATAAAGCACCTGGGCTTATGAACTTGCTAGAAAAAACCAGTGAAGTAATGGAAAGTGCGCCAGATCGTAGCTTAATCTTTACTAACCTAGTTGATTTTGATGAAAAATTTGGTCATCGTCGTAATCCAGTAGGATACGCAAAAGCATTAAAAGAATTTGATGACTATTTACCAACTATACTAAATCAGTTAAAAGCAGATGACGTATTAATGATCACTGCAGATCATGGCTGTGACCCAACCTTTCCAGGTTCTGAGCACACTCGTGAATACGTACCTGTTATTGCATACCAACCAGGTATGAGTAACACACCATTAGGTGAACGCAACAGCTTTGCAGATATAGGTCAAACACTGGCACAGTGGTTTAGCTTATCTGCGCTTGATTACGGCGACAGCTTTTTAAATGAGCTAAAAATGCCAAATAAAAAGGAAAACAATTAATGAGTACTCCGCATATCAGTGCAAACGTTGGTGATTTCGCCGAAACAGTATTAATGCCAGGCGATCCGCTACGTGCGCAATATATTGCTGAAAACTTTTTAGATGATGCAGTACAAGTTACAGGCGTTCGTAACATGTACGGTTTCACTGGTACTTACAAAGGTAAGCCAGTAAGTATCATGGGTTCAGGCATGGGCATTCCATCAATGTCTATTTATGCACGTGAGCTAATTGTAAGCTTTGGCGTTAAAAATATTATACGTATTGGTACGTGTGGCGGTATTGGCACAGATATCAAAATTCGTGACGTAATTTTTGCACAAGGTGCAAGCACAGATTCAAACGTAAACCGTGCACGCGTACGTGGCTACGATTTTGCTGCTATTGCTAACTTTGACCTACTTTTAAACGGCGTAAACGCTGCTAAAGAGCTAGGAATTAAAGCAAAAGTAGGTAACGTATTTACGACAGACACATTCTATCAAGCAGATGACTCGTTCTATAAAGACTTAGACAAGTTAGGCATGCTAGCAGTAGATATGGAAACAGCAGGTTTATACGGCGTTGCAGCTGAATACGGCGCAAACGCAATGGCATTATTTACAGTAAGTGACCACGTAATCACTGGCGAAGCAACACCTGCTGATGAGCGTCAAAGCACGTTTAACGAAATGGTTAAAATTGCGTTAGAGTCAATAGCTTAAATAATACATAACAGTTCCTTGGTAACGTATTCACTAAGTTTTGGAGACACGCCCAAAGTGAAGTGAGACTAAACCTCCAAAGCCGCATTTTATGCGGCTTTTTTTATGCCTGAAGAAAATGGGTAGCAGCTTCTAATTACTTATACCAATTCGCTTAATTAAGTGATCTATTTTGAGGATGGAAAAACGTGTTGATAGCTAGGCAAAAAATTCGCTATTTAGTTGTTCTAAATGAGAATTTTTTAACGCAGGTAGTGACACGTTTAGCCCCTAAAAATGATTAAGTATTATTGCGGGTTGGTATTAATTCAACCATCTAAAAACTGCGTTTTTAAACGCCTGCAAGCAGCGCGTCTACAGGTGGATTTTAGCCACCGCGTTAAGTTTTCCACGTAGGCGCAGAGCTCGCTCGCGCGAGAAGCGCAGCTTCTAATTACTTAATCACCCACCCTAAAAACTACGTTTTTAAACGCCCGCAAGCAGCGCGTCTACAAGTGAATTTTAACCACCGCGTTAAGTTTTCCACGTAGGCGCAGAGCTTGCTCGCGCGCGAAGCGCAGCTTCTAATTACTTAATCACCCATCCTAAAAACTACGTTTTTAAACGCCCGCAAGCAGCGCGTCTACAAGTGAATTTTAACCACCGCGTTAAGTTTTCCACGTAGGCGCAGAGCTTGCTCGCGCGCGAAGCGCAGCTTCTAATTACTTAATCACCCATCCTAAAAACTACGTTTTTAAACGCCCGCAAGCAGCGCGTCTACAAGTGAATTTTAACCACCGCGTTAAGTTTTCCACGTAGGCGCAGAGCTTGCTCGCGCGCGAAGCGTAGCTTCTAATTACTTAATTACACAACAAACTTAACCTTTAAAAACAAAAAAGGGCCAAGGCCCTTTTTTATGATGTTGCGCCTAATCATACAGGCCAAATACTGAGTGCTTAAACAACTTCACCAGCTACTATAGTATTAAAGCTGTCGTTGTCATGTAAGCTTGCAAATGCGCTCTCATGTAATAGCTCATTACGTAAATTTGGAGAGTATTCAAGTGCCATTTTAATGTCGGCTAATGCATCAGCATGCTTATGTGTTAGCGCATAAGCACATGCTCGTTGCCAATAGGCATAACCATAGACACTATCTATATCAATGGCTTGATTACACAACTCAATGGCTTGCGCTGTTTCATTTATTTCTAATAACGCATCGGCCTTATAAGCAATGGCTTCAACATCCTCTGGTTTACGTTTTAAAATCTCATCAAATATTTCAATTTTATTAGCAAAATCACTTTCTAAATTGGCACGCATCCATAACGAATGAACCTCGTTGGTAACCGATATGCGCTCTTGGTTACTGAGTATTTCTTCTGAGCGTACGCGTAGTTTTTCTTCAAGAATTTTTAATCGGTCTTCATACTCGTCAGTAATTACACTTACACGTGTATTTACAATATCTTCTACTTTGTTTTTAACATCACGTAGTGAGTTCCAGCCCACTAAAACCAAAATAGAAGCCGTAGCGGTAATTATAAAAAATACATTATTAATAGTGTCGGTAGTGTACGTTAATGCGCGATCTGCAGTATCAAGCTGTGCATGAGTAACTTGCTTAGTTACATCCTCACGGAGTTTTTGTTGATCTTGCCTTACGGCTTTTAGCTCGTCGAGTATGTAGCGCTCCATTAGCGGTTTAAACATAGACTCTTTAAGTTGTTTAAGGGCTTGTTGCTCTTGTTGTGCTGTAGGGGCTGCTGGTTTTTGTTCAGCAGAATTTACTATGCCCGAAAAAAAAGTTAAACAAACAAAAAGTGTAGATAGGTAATAACGCATCGGTACGCCTAATTAAATTAATTACTGTAATAACTTTAACATGCAGGGCTGAATGGCACTAGGGCGCGTTGACTTTTCAGGATTAAAATTGACCTAATTTAGATAGGAGCAATAGTTGTAAGAATTTTTTAGCCCAGTGAGCTTAGCAATAATAGGGTAAAGCATGAGCATTTTGCTAATACTTAGGTGGTTTTAAGAAAAAATAGGCAAAAAAAACCAGCTCAATATGAGCTGGCAAAAACTGCTTAAAACAACAATATGTCGTAGGGATTCACAGGAGAACAACTTCATACTAACTGAATCTTTATGAACAAATACTTAATTCAATTCAATTAGTTAAAAATATAAGAATACTCAAAGTATTCGGTTTATAAAGTAAAGGTGCATTGGGCTTAAGTAATGCACCTTTATAATTATAACTATATAACTATATAACTACAATTTCATGGTGAAGGGGGGTATTCCAATGTGCGCTTTAAATAAATTAAAGCCACTTTCAAACCCTTCACATACCATTACGCCGAAATTTTTCAATTCGATCACAGGTCTAGTGAAAAGGTTAAGGTTAATTCACTAATTTGTTTTTTTATCTTACGTAATACCTTACACGAGCGTCATCAGATTTATTTTTACTATTATTCTGAACGTAATTACAAAGCTATTGTTAAATACATCATTAGCAAAAGGCTAATCAAAAATATAAATTGGAGCAATCGTTTTAAATAGTATGTTGAGGCTGGCGTAGCATAATTTATGCGCCTATATTAAGGATACGTAAGTGTTTAGGCAGGCACACTAAATAATAAGCAAGCCGATTAAATAAAAATAACCGTTACTTTTTAAAAAGTTATAAATACATAAGCAACAATACTGATTGATTAAGTATTTTACTTTTCTATTATAAGGATTCCACAATGAGCAACCCTAAAGCAGGCCAATGTCCGGTCATGCACGGCAGTAATACTAAAACGTCTAATCCCAATACTGATTGGTGGCCAAATGCCCTAAACTTAGACATTCTTCATCAGCACGACACCAAATCAAACCCATACAATAGCGACTTTAATTACGCTGAAGCATTTAAATCAATCGATCTTGACGCGCTAAAAACAGACGTAAAAAGCTTAATGACCGATAGCCAAGATTGGTGGCCAGCCGATTGGGGACATTACGGCGGTTTAATGATTCGCCTAGCATGGCACTCAGCGGGTTCATACCGTTTAGCCGATGGTAGAGGCGGCGGCGGTACAGGTAATCAACGTTTTGCGCCACTAAATTCATGGCCTGATAACGGTAACCTCGACAAAGCGCGCCGTTTACTTTGGCCAATAAAGAAAAAATACGGTAACAAGCTTTCATGGGCCGACTTAATTATTTTAGCAGGCAACATGGCATACGAATCAATGGGTTTAAAAACCTTTGGTTTTGCCGGCGGCCGAGAAGATATTTGGCATCCTGAAAAAGACGTTTACTGGGGAGCTGAAAAAGAATGGTTAGCGCCAAGTGATGGTCGTTACGAAAGTGTAGATAAACCAGATACCATGGAAAATCCATTAGCCGCAGTACAAATGGGCTTAATTTATGTAAACCCTGAAGGTGTAAATGGTATTCCTGATCCGCTTAAAACAGCAGCCCAAATTCGCGAAACTTTTGCGCGTATGGCAATGGATGACGAAGAAACCGCTGCATTAACGGTAGGCGGGCACACAGTAGGTAAAGCACATGGTAATGGCAAAGCAGAAAACTTAGGACCTGAGCCAGAAGCTGCTGACGTACACGAGCAAGGCCTTGGTTGGAATAACACTACAACACGTGGGATTGGCCGCGATACAGTTACATCAGGTGTAGAGGGCGCATGGACTACGCACCCAACACAATGGGATAACGAATACTGTAAGCTTTTATTAACCTACGAATGGGAACTCACTAAAAGCCCTGCAGGCGCTCATCAGTGGGAGCCTATTAATATTAAAGAAGAAGACAAGCCTGTCGATGTAGAAGATTCATCAATTCGTTTGAACCCAATGATGACAGATGCTGATATGGCCATGAAAGTGGACCCAACGTACCGTAAAATTATTGAGCGTTTTTATAACGACTTTGAATACTTTTCAGACGTGTTTGCACGTGCCTGGTTTAAACTAACTCACCGCGATTTAGGTCCTAAATCGTGTTACTTAGGTGCTGACGTACCAAGCGAAGACTTAATTTGGCAAGATCCAATTCCAGCCGTTGATTACACATTAACAGACGACGAAATTAGCAATCTAAAAACCACATTATTAAATTGTGGTGTTAGTGCCGCTGATTTAATAAATACAGCTTGGGATAGCGCACGTACTTATCGTGGTTCTGATAAACGTGGCGGCGCAAATGGTGCACGCATTCGTTTAGCACCGCAAAAAGATTGGCAAGGTAATGAGCCAGAACGTTTAGCATCAGTACTTAGTGCGCTTGAAAAAGTGCAGGCTGGCTTGAGTAAACCTGTTAGCATCGCCGACTTAATTGTTTTAGGTGGTACAGCAGCCGTAGAACAAGCTGCAAAACAAGCCGGTGTTGATGTAAACGTGCCGTTTGCTCCAGGACGTGGAGATGCAACAGATGAAATGACTGATGCAGAATCGTTTGATGTACTAGAACCCATTCACGATGGTTTTAGAAACTGGCTGAAAAAAGATTACGCAGTATCAGCTGAAGAGTTATTACTAGA
The DNA here is from genome assembly GCF_015864715.1 of Pseudoalteromonas sp. NZS71. Classification (NCBI taxonomy): domain Bacteria; kingdom Pseudomonadati; phylum Pseudomonadota; class Gammaproteobacteria; order Alteromonadales; family Pseudoalteromonadaceae; genus Pseudoalteromonas; species Pseudoalteromonas sp. NZS71. Next base: position 26,769 of record NZ_JADYWS010000016.1, read on the forward strand.
GCGCAGCCAACTAATGGGATTAAGTGCACCAGAAATGTCGGTACTTATTGGTGGGATGCGAGTACTAGGTACTAACTATGCTGGCAGCGAACATGGCGTATTTACAAATAGCGTAGGCTCATTAACCAACGACTTCTTTGTAAACTTAACTGACATGTCAAACCGTTGGGAGCCAACTCAAAAAGGTTTATACAATATAGTAGACCGTAAAAGTGGCACTACAAAATGGACTGCAACACGCGTTGATTTAGTATTTGGATCAAACTCTATATTGCGCGCACTTGCTGAGTTTTATGCACAAGACGACAACAAAGAGCGCTTTGTACATGACTTTGTAAACGCATGGGTAAAAGTAATGAACGCAGACAGATTCGATCTTAAATAATCTGTACGCTAAATAAAAACGGGGGAGTAATAATTTACTCCCCCGTTTTTGCATATAGTCCCGGTCAGTATTACTTATAAAATATTGTAATTTATCTAAGTCATATAAAAATTAGGCATTAAAAAAGGCGGCAAAAGCCACCTTTTTATAAAACAATAAAACTTATAGAAGTGCAAAAAGCTTTTGTAGTTGTGGCATGTATTCGCTCACAAGTTCAAGGTTGCTTTCGCTTACTAAAGACTCTGTAGACTCCTCAGCTGCGCTTGACGATTTACCAAACGAACCCATTAACGAACTAGCGCCTTTATCTTTAGCACTTTTCATGCTTTGAAAACCGCCCATTACTTTATTCGCTGTTTCTTGATTATCAGCAGATAAACCCGATTTAAGGTTTTCGATATAAGCCATTGATACTTCAGAACCTACAGTTACTAGTTGCTCTGGTGTAAAGCCGTAGCGGCCTGTAACACCCGCGAAGCTTTTGTATAGGTCTTGCTCTTTAATCATGCTTAGTGCGCTATTAGCTAAAGAGCTTTGTTCGTCAACACTTTGATCTGCAGAACCACCTAACATACTTGCTAAGTCTAAGTCTTTTAAAGACTCTTGGCTGCTTGCCCAGCTCGTTACAGCTGGCAGTGCTTTCATATAGCTTTGAAGTTGACCTTCGTTAATATCTACTGCAAGGCTTGAGAAACTCATTGCTAATAAGCTAAGTGATACAAGTATTTTTTTCATTGAGCATTTCCTAGTATTAAAGTTGTGCCAATTAGAAACTAATAAGCAACACTTGCCAACACAAAATAATATATTGGCTGATTTTATAGTACAATTTATGAGAATTTATTTAAGTTCTAAGAATTTAGTTCATTCACCACAAGCTAATGTACTGATGATATAATACATTTTTGACAAATAGAGCTGAACACAATGTTAACAATTTCAAATACTGTCACTATCGATGAATGGGAACTAGAGCTAACGGCTATTCGTTCGCAAGGTGCCGGTGGTCAAAATGTTAACAAAGTCGCAAGTGCAATTCATTTACGCTTTGATATTAACCGCTCTAAATTACCTGATTTTTATAAAGAGCGTTTGCTAGCCTTAAATGATACAAGAATTACCAAAGAGGGCGTTTTAATAATTAAAGCGCAAAGCCACCGTACGCAAGAGCTAAACCGAGAAGATGCCCTTAAGCGCTTAAAAGATTTAATTCTTAGTGCTACCGTTGTTAATAAAGCGCGTCGTGCCACCAAGCCTAGCCGTAATTCACAGCGAAAGCGCATGGACAAAAAAACTAAACACGGCCAAAACAAAGCGCTACGCGGCAACATAAAGTTTTAGTTTTAAACGGTATTAATAAAGTAGAGAAGGGACTTGATGCCTATATGCAGGCACCATTTTTACATCGTATTGTACGTATAAAAATATAAGTGAGGGGTAGCCTCACTTATATTTAATAACTATTAATACCTACTTAGCCATTTCTAAATCAGATTCTGCATTTGCCAACATTGCAAACTCTTCATCAGCGCTTTTAGCAACCAAGTGTTTTGAGCTATAGCCAAAGTAATATGCGGCGCCCACAATAAACAGCACCATAGTGTATAAAAATGCACGAGGGTCAAACGCATACACACCCGTTAATGCTATAAGCGAAAGTACTAAAGCAATACTTGACGTAACTACGCCACCTGGAGTTTTGTACGGGCGAGGTAAATCAGGTTGTTTAACGCGAAGTAAAATATGGCTCAGCGCCATTAATGCATACGAGAGCGTTGCACCTACTACTGCCATTGCAAGTATTAAGTCACCCTCACCACTGAGTGATACTAAAAAGCCAAATACTGCCGGTACAATCAACGCACGTGCTGGCACTTTGCGATTAGTCGTAATAGACAACGAACGTGGTAAATAACCGGCTCTAGATAAAGCAAACACTAAGCGACTATAACCATAAATAATAGAGAAAAACGAAGCAACTAAACCCGCAAGCCCTAATATATTTACAACGGTTGCTAAGCCCTCACTACCCGATGCATTTAATGCATCAACTAAAGGCACTGCACTTGCCCCCATTGCAGCAGCACCGCCAGCACCAGGCACTAAAACAACAACTAAAAAAGCAGTAAATAACAAAAAGATCATTGCACCAATAATGCCTTTTGGCACATCTTTAGCGGGATCTTTTGCTTCTTCAGCAGCAAGCGGTACACCTTCAACCGCTAAAAATAACCACATGGCAAACGGTAATGCAGCCCAAACCCCGTACCAACCTAAAGGTAAAAACTCACTGGCTCCCACTGCATTTGTTACGGGGACGTCAAATAAGCGCGATGCATCAAAATTTGTGATTAAAACAAAAGCCGTTGCAATAATAGCTAATACCGCTAAACCACTTATTACCATCATTACTTTAAGCGCTTCTCCTACGCCCGCTAAATGAATTCCCACAAATAGTAAGTAAAATAATGCATATACCCATGGGCCATTAAATCCGGTGAGGGCTTCAACTGCCGAGCCTATAAAAATAACAATAGCAGCGGGTGCTAAGGCATATTCAATTAATACGGCAAGCCCGGTTAAATAGCCTCCCGCTGGCCCCATAGCTTGACGCGCAAAACTATAACCACCGCCTGCAGCAGGTATTGCAGCTGACATTTCAGCAAGCGATAGTACAAGCGCTAAATACATAACGGCCATTAATACTGCAGCAATGGCAAAACCACCCCAACCGGCTTCGGCGATACCAAAGTTCCAGCCTGCAAAGTCACCCGATATTACATACGACACACCCAAACCTGCGAGCAATAACCACCCCGCAGTACCTCGTTTTAACTGTCTTTTAGCAAGGTACTCTGTATTATTATTAGTAGACATAACCTTTCTCCGTTGATGTTTAGTTTTTATTTTTTTATTTCATGTGTTTTTAATTCCTAGATTAAAATTACTCAGCAATTAAAAAGTTAGTGGTTGAAACCTGGTGCTCAATTACATCATCTTGTGTGCGGTCTTTTAAATTAACCCCAGTTAGTTTTAGTTTTTTAGCTTCACGTAATAAGTACAGTGCGCGTCGCGCCGCTTCTGTATAAGGTAGGCCTGCAGGGCGAATATTCGATATGCAATTACGACATGCATCGTTAAGTCCTGTTTTGGGCTCCCATGTCAAATATAAGCCAAGGCTATCTGGCGAACTAAGTCCTGGGCGCTCTCCTATTAACACCATAACCACCTGCGCATTTAGCAACTCACCTATATCATCTCCAATCGCTACTCGCCCTTGCTCAACCAAAGTAATGGGAGCAATTTTAAATTGCTTGTCTGTTGTAAGGTGCGTTAATAGCTCTGTTATAAATGGGTATGCATTTTTTTGTACCGCCAACGACGAAAGTCCATCAACCACTACAATCGCTAAATCGTATTTAGCCTGCGTAGTGTGCTTTTGTTTATTCATATAGCTGAGAAGTACTTGCCTACCATTTTCATCAAGTTTGCGGCCTAAATCGGGTCGCTGAAGGTAAGTAACCCTGTCAACGGCTTGGCTGTGTAAATGCAGGGGAGGGGCAACCTCTTTTAATACGCTAATACTGCCTAGTTGCTCAGTCATTTCGTTAATATCAAGCGGAAAACTCACCGCATCACGCGCTTGTGCATGAGATAGCTGAAAAGCCAGTATTTCTGAGGTTGGCAAACTTATACCAGCGCGACCAAGCCCAATACGGGCGTCGGTAAAACGCCGTAAATCACTCCAAGGGTTGTGCACTACATTACCGTTATTTTTATGCTCATTTACTGAGTTATCTAATGGAGTGGTCGGTTTTGAACGTGATTTCATGAGCCACCTCCAGCAATTGCACCCAGAGGTTTAGCAAAAGCGGGAGGCAAGGTATCTGAAAGTGTGATGTCGGTAGTGCTTTGCATAATTTTCATTTTGCTTAGCCATGCTTCAAACTCAGGGGCGGGTCTAGAGCCAAGAACTCGACGCACATATAATGCATCATGAAACGACGTAGTTTGGTAGTTAAGCATAATATCGTCAGAGCCAGGTATTCCCATTACAAACGAGCAACCTGCAACACCTAATAGCGTTAGCAAATTATCCATATCGTTTTGATCGGCCTCTGCATGATTGGTGTAACACACGTCGCACCCCATCGGTATGCCTAGTAACTTAGCGCAAAAGTGATCCTCAAGTCCTGCTCGGGTAATTTCTTTACCATCAAACAAATATTCAGGGCCAATAAACCCCACCACGGTATTAACCAGTAACGGATTAAACTTACGAGCAACTGCATAAGCGCGAGCTTCACACGTTTGCTGATCAAGCCCATGATGCGCATTTGCTGAAAGCGAACTGCCTTGCCCGGTTTCAAAATACATCACGTTATTGCCAACAGTACCGCGCTTTAAACTCAAGGCCGCATCTTGCGCTTCGGCTAAGGTATTTAAATTAAAGCCAAAACTTGAGTTAGTAGCCTCTGTGCCGCCAATCGACTGAAATACCAAATCAACCGGTGCGCCAGCTTCTATACATTCAATAGTGTTAGTAACATGGGTAAGCACACAGCTTTGCGTCGGTATGGCGTATTTTTGAATAACATCATCCATTAATGTCATTAATTTAATGGCTTGGGCAACGTTATCGGTTGCTGGGTTTATACCTATTACGGCATCGCCATTACCGTATAGCAGCCCATCAAGCATGCATGCAGCAATACCGTTAATATCGTCAGTTGGATGATTTGGTTGTAAACGTGTAGATAAATGCCCAGAGAGGCCAATAGTGTTTCTAAAAGCACTCGTAACATGGCACTTTTTAGCAATTAATATGAGATCTTGATTGCGCATTATTTTGCTAACAGCAGCAGCCATTTCAGGCGTAATACCTTGCCTTATACTTGCAAGTACAGCGGGTGTTGCAAAGTCACTTAAAAGCCAATTACGAAAGTCACCTACGGTTAAATGTGCAATAGCCATAAAGGCATTGGCATCGTGCTCGTCAATAATTAAGCGTGTAATTTCGTCATCTTCGTAGGGAATAAGTACCTCATTTAAAAATGTTTTAAGAGGTACATCGGCCAATGTCATTTGTGCCACAGCACGTTCTTGTGCTGATTGTGCAATTACGCCCGCTAAGCGATCACCCGAACGTTGCGGCGTTGCTTTAGCCATCAACTGCGCTAAGTTCTTGAATTTATAAGTGTGTGTGCCTAAAGTGTAACTGTACGCTTGCCCCATGATTTACTCCACATAACTAATATGATAAACCTTGGTATAGGTTTTGCTGCATCTTTAGCTATAAATCAATTTTCAATAGTTACAAGACAGCTTATTTTGTACCAAGTAACTATCGAATTTCGGCAAAAGATTATTTATTAATCCAATTCAATTGGTTACATACGCAAAGCGGTGTTAACTTAACCATAATAAAAGTGTAACGAAAAAGAGCATCCCCTATATGGCGCAGCAAAATAGGTACGGCGCACCACTTAAGAGCAAGGTGCAAACACATGACATAGACGAGCAAGCGCATAGCCTTACTCAATGGCAGCAAAAATACGATCAAATGAGCGACGGCAGCTTTTATGGTTTTATTGAAGAAACAGATTATGCCAATATTCATGTGTTTAAAGAATACACCGAGCGAGCGCTTCGTCAGCAATGTAACATCGCCCCCAATTCGGTTTGGCTTGGCATTCCTTGTCAGTCGCAGCAAAGTAAGATTAATGGTCTAAGTGTGGTAAGTAATCAATTTATGTGCCGCACAAGTGATAATGACTTTGAGCTGATAACCCCTGAGCAATTTAATATTTATGGTTTGGTAATCGATTGGAATTCAATTGAATATATGGCGCAGCTACAAGGCGTAACATTGAAAAACCTGTCATCTGCACAATCAGCTCGCTTATCGGTAAGCAACTCATCATTGCAAACGGCAAGGCAAATAATTAATAGCATGGTTGTAGGCAAGGGCTTTGGACTTAAAACCGAATCACAACAAGATATGCTAAACATGTTGGCACTACACTTATTACAAGCAGATAATCCACAACAAAATATTGCGCCAAGTTATAAGCACCGAAAAGCCGTAGTAGATAAAGTAAAAGATTACGTGGCCACAAATCCACAAAACCCAATAACCATAACCGAGCTGTGCGAGCTTGCTTTTGTAAGTAGGCGCACACTTCAGTATAGTTTTGAGAGTATTTTAGGAATTAACCCTTTGCGGTTTTTACGTTTAACACGTTTAAATAATGTAAGGCGGGAACTAAAAAAATTAAACCAAGATAAGCCAATTTCAGTAATAGCAGCCAATTGGGGATTTTGGCATGCGGGACAATTTGCTAAAGATTACACGCAACTATTTGGTGAAAACCCATCACAAACAGTTAAAAATAATAGTTTTAAAGGTTAGAAACTACACTTCTAACGTGAGCAAGTTCCTTCTACAGACGATACTCTAACTTGAGTATAAGCACCTGTAGACGCGCAGCTTGCTGGCGTTTAAAAGCACCGCTTTTACATTTAGTCGGATGCATTAGTAAACAAGTAATTAAATCACCACCGAGAAGTGAAGGAGGAAACAAGGAGCAGTGACTAACCATTACTCGTATTTTCTCTGTGTAGCGCACAGCGCCTCGATGGTGAAATATCATATAACTTAAAAAAAATGGACTTTGTCTGCTCATTTACTCCTCTTTTTCTTCTCTTTGTGCATTCATATTTTAAGGGCTGTTATCCACAAAGAGGTTTAGAGGCGCTGCGCTTTTAGAGGGTAGCTTGGGAGTTAAAATAATAAAGAACTAAAAGTAAAAGCGAGGTATAAAACCTCACCTACATCGTGCAAACACCAAACCCGTAGGTGCGAATTTACTTCGCGCTCATGTAACGTGGCTTAAATGCTTTAAAGGTAAAAGCGAGGTATAAAACCTCGCTTACTATATTCAAAAGCCCTATTTGATCGGTGCTATTTAAGCCGCGATTAAATAGGACTCTTGTCCTGAATGTTTGTTGCTGCGTTTAAACGAGCCTTTGCCTTTTTTAGCTTTAACCACTTGTGGTTTAAATAATTTAGAGGTGACCAACGCTGCTAGTGCATTGTGGTTTATAACGCCTCGCCCTGTATCTACCGCGCTGTTGCTTGCGGTTTTTGCTTTAGATTTTTTAGTCATATATTTCCTATCAACTAATGGTTATTTTAAGTTAAATAATAAAGAGGCTTTTATGTTGGCCTATTTTAGAGATGGCGATTGTAGGCTTAATTTTCAACCGCGCAAGTATTTTTAATGCCCAAAAGGTACTTTTTTAATAATAAAAAAGCATAAAAAAAGCGCAGTTAATAACTGCGCTTAATATTACTTTAGTTTGCTTTATAAATTAAAAACTAAAGCTTACTTTTGCGTAGTACGTTCTGCCGTCAAAACCGTATGGTAATGCGCGTACAGGGTATTTAAATGCACCGTTGGTGATAAAGTTAAGTACTTCGTCGTCGCCTAGCTCGTCTGGCGTTTCGTCAAATACGTTATCGGCACCTACCGAAAGCGCAAACATGTCGTTAATTTGGTAGCTAACATTTAAATCAACTAACACAGCAGACTCAACCGTACTTGTTGGTTTAAATGAACCCGTAGGCGAAAGCTCACCTGGTAATGAAATATGGTCGTTACCAAAGTATTTTACGTCTGTTTCGCCAAAGTAGTTAAAGCGAATGGTTGATGTGTAGGCATCGCGTTCGTAGTCAAACGTAAGCGTTGCACGTTCACTAGGTTGTCCGTCGGTAAAAAAGCTACGTTGTAAATCATCAAAAGCAACCGCTTCAGGAATACCGTCTTCAGCATTTACGCCGTCAATTTTAGTATCGTTTAGGTTACCCGCAAAGGTTACTCCTAAATTGCCGCCTTCAACTTCAGTGCGGTACGATGCAATAATATCAACACCTTGCGTAGTAGAATCAACCGAGTTTGAGAAGTAGTTAGCTTGCACTGCTCCTGTTGCTTGAAGCGCTGCAACTGCTTCTGAGCTAAACGATACGTCGTCAGCCGTAAGTAAGCTGCCAAGAGTAATACGGTCTTCAATTTCTACGCGGTAAAAATCAACCGTTAACGAAAGCTCGCTTGTTACATCGTAAACAAAACCAGCACTGTAGTTTGTTGAAGTTTCAAGCTTTAAGCTATCTACGCCTAACGCACTTGGGAAAGCTGTACCGGTGTTTGCCGTGAACGACTGCGTTAATGTACCGTCTGAACCTAAGTTAGTTGTAAAGGCTGTATAACCACTTTGTTGAAGTGATGGTGCTCTAAAACCAGTGGATACCGCACCACGTACAGCAAAGTCATCTGAAAATTCATAACGTGTTGCTAATTTACCAATTAAATCATCCCCTGCATCTGAGAAATCTTCATAACGTAGCGCACCACTGACGTTCCATGCATCGGTGATCATAGTTTCTACGTCTACATAAACTGCGTAGCTGTTACGGTCGCTGTCGTTAGCCGCTTCAGGGCGTAGGCCGTTATAAGCCTGAAAACCACACTGTGCAAATTGGTCCGGATCGTTTACTGATGGGTACGAGGTATCCATATTTGCTAGTCCACAGGCGTATGATGCTTCATCGCCAGGTACTATTTCGTAGTTTTCTTTACGGTATTCAGCGCCTACTGTTACATATAAAGGTTCACCACGGCCAATATCTACAATACCGTTTACATCAAGGTTAACCGTTGTTTGATCAAATCTAAAACCACCTGAGTAACCGCCACTAGGGCCTGAATTTGCTGCAATATCGGCATCGCTTGCACTTGGGTTATTAAATAAATACTCAGCCGCGTAAGAAGCGTTTAATGTATTGCGTGATGTAAAGTCGTATTGGTTTTCACCATAAACGGCCGAAACATCGTAATTCCAATCTGTGTTTATATCGCCTTTAAAACCAAGCGCGACTGAAATATCTTGTGCTTCGTTATATATGCGCGGTAAAAAACCATCGCTGTATACTTGTATTACGTTTTTAGAGGCTTCGTTAAAGTTACGGTAAAAACCATTACCCAGCGCCGTGCGCTCTGAGTAGCCACCAAACGAGTAAAGCTCGCCGTCGCCCATTGGTAATGCCATGTTGTAAAATAACGATGTAAATTCACTTTCTGAGTTACCTTGGCCCCAGCGTACATCTTCACTTAACGTACCTGGTTCAACATTAAGCGAACCCCCCGTATCACGCTCGGCGCGGTTAGTGCCATCGGCATCACGGTACTCAAGCGATAGGTTAATAAAGCCGCCTTCGCTGCCTATATCAAAACCACGGTTTAAACCTGCTGAAATAGTGTCGCCGTCACCTTCACTTGTGCCGCCGTATTGTACAAAACCCGTTGTAATACCGGTTGAGTTATTAAGAGATAAGTTAATTACGCCTGCAATAGCATCAGAGCCATATTGCGCCGCTGCGCCATCGCGTAATACTTCAACGCCTTTAAGGGCCGTTAGCGGAATGGCATTCATATCGGTACCCGCAGCGCCTGCGCCTACTGTACCGTTAAGGCCAAAAATTGATTGGTTATGACGACGTTTACCATTTACTAATACAAGAGTTTGATCTGGCTGTAAGCCACGAAGTGTGGCGGGTCTAAATAAATCAGAACCGTCAGATACTTGTGTACGCGAAAAGTTAAATGAAGGCGCTGTCGCTTGCAGGCTTTGGCCAAGCTCGGTAAAGCCACCTTTGGTTAAATCATCTGCGTCAATTAAATCAATAGGAGAAGAAGACTCAGTAGAAGTACGGTTAGATACACGCGATCCTAATACAGATATTTGCTCAATGTTTTTAGCAGCTTGCACTGGTGCTTCTTCTGCGTTAACAATGCTTGGTGCGCTAAACGCGAAAGCAACGGCTACAGCAAGTGTGTTTAAACGGTATGTTGGCATAGTGACGACCCTGTTTTTTTGTGTTCTTATAATATGTGTGTGGTTATGGTGCTCATAACCTGTTGCAAACATCCTAGCAACATATGCAAACAAAAAGAAATGAAAAAAACTAAATATTTGGTCTAAGTATGCAAATAAATTTCAAGATAAGAAAAAACCACGTTTAATCGATTAAAATACATGCTGCAAGGGCATTAAACTTCAAAAAAAGATATATTAACTTTTTATTTACATTGTGGTTTTGTTCGTTAGTTTACGCTTTTAAAGGTAATAGGCAGCGGATGGTCGTACCTGTCCCTAATGTGCTGTTAACTTCTATTTTTCCGCCATGATCGCTCACCATAGCGTATACAAGTGTCATACCCATACCGGTACCTTCTCCAACTTCTTTTGTTGTATAAAAAGGGTCAAACATATGCGCTATTGTGTCTTCACTCATTCCACAGCCATTATCTTTTACCTCAATACAGATATTTGTGTCTAGTTCAAAAATGTTGACCTCAATAATGCAGCCTTTTTCTAAATCAAGCTCGCATGCTTGCCAAGCATTCATTAAGAGATTTACAAAAATTTGATTAATTGATGATAAATTGCACCAAATAAGTGGTAGGGGTTCAAACCGCGTTTTTATCTCGCATAGTTTGAGTTTGTTACTTAATAACCTTAAAGCATTATTAGCACCCGTTGTTACATCGGTTAGTTGCTTATCTTGCGAGGAGGAGGGGTGGGCAAAGTTTAATAAGTCATGCACAATTTGTTTTATTCGTTTGAGCCCTTCAACGCTGTCGTTAACTTGTCCCTGCAAATTGTTATAAAGCCACGCATACGGATACTGTAAATTGAGTATGTCGATTTCGTGTTTAAAACGGCTCTCTTTAATTTCGTTGTTTAAGTATTGCTCGTTAAGCTTTAGCAACGTGATGAGCAAAGGGGTAGAATTTTGTAAGCTTTCTATATTACTCATTGCATAGGCAAGCGGGGTATTTATTTCATGGGCTACGCCTGCACAAAGCGTTCCTAAGGTTGCCATTTTTTCGGTTTGCACAAACAGCATTTGCTGGTGTTCTAAATCGGCTACTTTTTTTTGTAATTCATTATTTATGGCAACTAAAACGGTGCTTTTATCTTTGAGTAATTGTTCTGCGGCCAAGCGCAGCTTTTGTTCGTTTAAAAAAGCACGTTCAAAATTACCATCTGATCCATTCATTCCTTTCATCCATATAGATAACTTTATACTTAACGTTTAGTCGTCTACATGCAAATTTGCAACTTTAGTGTGAGCATTTATCTACTTATAGATAATAACCACATTAGGTGACTCCTACTCTATATAAAAGGTAAGCATAAACAGGTCACGGATGTTTTTTTAAGCTATTATTTAGCCAGAAGTAATTTAAAGGCGGCGCAATGACTCAAGTAACACCAAACACACCCATGAATCAGGTTGATGTACTTTGTATTGATGATGACGAAATAGTACTACGTACGTTAACACGACTACTTGAAGTAAATGGCTTAACGGTTATTGTTTGCGATAATCCGCAAAACGCACTAACACTTTTTAAAAATCATGAATTTGGTTTAATTATTAGCGACATGCGGATGCCGGTAATGAACGGTGCCGAGTTTTTAGAAAAAGCGCGTGCGCTGGCACCCGACACTCAACGCATTTTATTAACCGGTTACGCCGATATACAAACAACCCTAGCGGCTGTTAATCAAGGGCAAATAAATGGTTATATTCAAAAACCATGGCAAAACGATTTATTACTTCGAAGCATTAAAGATAGCCTAGAAAAATTTGCGCTAAAAAAGCAAAACAAAAAATTAGAAACACAAGTTAAGGCACAAAACCAAGAACTACTTGAGCTAAACAACACGTTAGAGCAACGAGTAGAAAAACGTACCTTACAAATCAAACAAGTTTTAAAAAAGCTTGAAGACGCCAACGAACGCGAAAAACAAGAGCACAAATCAACCGTTGAGCTGCTATATAATTTTGTTAACGCAAATCCTTACCTTGATGGCAACAAAGCACAAAATATTGCAAATACCTGCACACAAATAGCGCTTTACTTAAACCTGTCGCAAAAAAGCATCGATCTTGCCCCAATGGCGGGTTATTTAGCACAAATAGGTTTACTTGCTATGGATCCTGAACTTTATAAAAAACCGCTAAATCGGCTAAATGAGCAACAACGTAAGACCTTTTATACTCACCCAAGTACTGCACAATTAATGCTAATGCCAGCAATACATTTACACGATTTGTCGGATGCTATTTATTATCAGTTTGAACGTTTTAACGGAAATGGAATGCCCAAAGGCCTTGCTGGAAACGACATACCGATAGGGGCTATGGTATTAGGGTTAGCGCGCGATTACTGGGATGCGTTTGAACAAAGTAATGCAAGCGATGAAAAGCAGCGCCATGAGGACGCACTCGAAAGTGTAAAACTTTATAGTGGTTCGTTTTACCACCCTAAAATAGTTCGTGCGCTTGAAGCAAGCCATGCAAAACTACACGAACAAAAAAGTTCAGCAGGATCAGTACTAATTTGTAATGCCCATGAACTCAAAGAGCAAATGATACTCGGCCATGCTCTGCACAGCCATTCGGGTATAATGTTGCTGCCTAAAGGTCATGTATTTAGCCGTAAATCAATAGAAAAACTGCAGCAACTAGAATCTAAAAAACCAGCCCCATTTAGAATTATGGTTAAAACTGCTAAATGATTGATCTAAACGGCAGTTTTTTTCGTTACAATGTGCATAAAATACATTATTGAATTTGCTTGAAGGAGCACTCTGTGTCGCGATTTTCTGCGGTTACTGACAATCCCCATGATGGGCGTTTTAACCAAAAAACGGGAATACTGCTTACTAACCTAGGTAGCCCTGATGCACCAACAGCTGCTGCGCTTCGTATATACTTACGTGAGTTTTTATCAGATCCACGCATTGTAGAAATACCACGCCTAGTATGGATGATAATTTTACATGGCATTATTTTGCGTGTGCGCCCTAAGCGTTCAGCTAAATTATACGAAAGTATATGGACCGAAAATGGCTCACCGCTTACTCACATTACTCGCCAACAAAGCGTAAAGCTAAATACCTTATTAAAAGAGCAAGGTTATACCAATACCGAAGTCGTAATGGCTATGCGCTATGGCAATCCCTCAATAGAGGCCGGCCTTGAGGAGCTTCGTGATAAAGGCTTAACGCGTATTATTATTTTACCAATGTACCCGCAATATTCTAGCCCAACCACGGGTTCAACGTTCGATGCTGTATCGAGCGTACTGCGTAAATGGCGCTGGGTGCCAGAGCTGCACTTTATTAATGGCTATCATAAAAACACCCGTTATATTGAGTCACTTGCTAATAGTATTAGTGAGGATTTAGAAGCGAATGGTATGCCACAAAAAATTGTTTTTTCGTATCACGGTATGCCTAAACTATTTTTAGAGCGAGGCGATCCGTACCATTGCCTATGTTTACAAACCACGCGCTTAGTTGTAGAAAAACTAGGCCTTGATAAAGACAAAGTAATTAGTACTTTTCAAAGTCGATTTGGTAAAGCCGAGTGGTTAAAGCCTTACACCGACGCAACGCTTGAAGCCCTGCCTGATGAGGGTATTACCGATGTAGCCATTATCAGTCCTGCTTTTAGCGCCGACTGCCTAGAAACACTTGAAGAGCTAGAAGGCGAAAATCGTGAAATATTCGAAAACGCAGGCGGCAAAAAGTACCGTTACATAGCGGCACTAAACGACAGAGACGACCATATAGAAGCTGTGTTTGATGTTATAAAACCTATGTTGTAACCCAAGCTTACTAAAGTATATAGCTAAATATATTTCGCATTAAGCGGTGTTAAAATTAACACCGCTTTTTTTGTTTTTAGGGCTTTTAAAATATTTAGTTAATTAATTCACAAAGAGGTTAAGAGGCGCTGCGCTTTTAGAGTAGTGATAAAACATAAATATACTGGTTTTTGTTTTTAGCTTTTCTCATTTACTCCTCTTTTACTTCTCATTGTGCAAATAAAAGCTTTTAAAGAGCTAATTAATTCACAAATAGGTTAAGAGGCGCTGCGCTTTTAGAGTAATGATAAAACATAAAAATACTGGTTTTTGTTTTTGGCTTTTCTCATTTACTCCCATTTTACTTCTCATCGTGCAAATAAAAGCTTTTAAAGGGCTAATTAATTCACAAAGAGGTTAGAAGCGCTGCGCTTTTAGAGTAGTGATAAAACATAAAAATACTGGTTTTTGTTTTTGGCTTTTCTCATTTACTCCTCTTTTACTTCTCATTGTGCAAATAAAAGCTTTTAAAGAGCTAATTAATTCACAAAGAGGTTAAGAGGCACTGCGCTTTTAGAGTAAGTGATACATATTGGCCGATCTGGTTTTTCTCAGTTATTACTGATTACTTTATCTTTGTGGAAGAAATTACTTATACTTTTAATAATAATTAAAATAAATAAAAACGCATTGTGGAGGGGAAGAATACCTAAGCAACAGCAATTAAACGCTATCGCTTAAAGTATAAATCAATCGCTTTAGTGAGGAGCTCGTCGAGTTGCTCTTCAAATTCTTCAATATTAATATCAAAGTGCTTTAAGTAAGCTCGAGCCTGCACAAGAGATAAATTACGGCTGTTAACGCTATATTGTCGCTCGTCTATGGCTTTATCGTAACGAGGTAAAAATACAAATTGGCCATAAAATGGTGACTTAATATGTTTATTTGCAAAACGACAAAAATCTTCAACATGCTCAGCACCCTTAGGGCCAAGGCAACCGGGCTCGATGCGATACATTAAGCGAATTTTTTTGTCGTCATTTATTTGCATATAAAGCCTTTATCTAAAAAACAGTACGCGTACTATTTTTCCATCTTTAATTTGGTAACTCGAAATAAGTTCTGAACGTTTATCAACTACCTTTTCGTCAGTTGAGCAGGTTTCTGATAGTTCGTGATCAATCACTATATCACCGTGCACTATGCGCTTAATGGGTGATGAGTGAATACACTTTAACTTTTTAAACATTAGCCCATAACGTTCTATTAGTTTTTCTTTACCTTTAAATAATAGCTCATTAGGGAAAATATAAAACTCAACATCTTCGGCATATACCCGCAGAAACTCTTCAATGTTACGCGCGTTATACGCTTTAACTAACTGCTCTACTACCGCAAGTGATTCGCGCGATTGCTTAGCTTTAGTTTGTTGCTTAACTGTCAGCGCTTCTTTTGCTTGCGTAACTGCTTTTTCAGCTTCGGCTACAGCCACTGCTTTTTCTATTTTATTTTTAGGCTTTTCAGTCGGTTTAATCTGCTCGTTACCCAATACCTTTGAATCGTCTGGTTTAGTCGCATCAATTGTTGGCTTTTTAAGCTCAGGTGCTTTGTATTCAAGCGTATTTACTTTGTCGTCAGCTTTGACTTGAGTTACTGATTGCTCATCTTCAACTTTTGGTTTTTCAGCGTTTGCTTGAGCTTCAACTTGCTTCTCTTTTTGCTCAGGCTCGCTTTGTTCTGCGGCGTAAGTAATAAGCGCAACGGTGGTAATTAACGAGGCAAAAATAATAGATAACGGTTTCATAACTTTCCTAAAATGAACACTAAACACGTGTAATACCAATTACATTAAATAAGCGATCTATTATAGCGTTAAGAAAATAGCACTATAACAAGGCGAAAATTATGACATATAGTTGTTCTATATGAATAATTTTTAACGCAGTTAGTGAGTTATTTAATGCGATAGAATGATCATATTTTTGATGAAATTGGCATAAGGGTGCAACATAGCAAATTTTAACGTTATCGGGTAGTTAATACCACCACTGTAGCTTACCAGTACTGCTCTACGGTAATGTTACCGGGTGCTTTGCGGCGGTTACGCGTAAAGTTTTTATCGAGAAGTAGCGCGGTGGTGTCTTTTACCATTTGTGGGTTTCCGCAAATCATAAATTGTGCATTACTAGGCTCAGGGTTTAATTTTACATGTTCAAACAAGCCGTTGCTCTCAATTGCGTTAGTAATCCGCCCACTTAAGCCTTGTAATGGCTCTTCTCTACTTACAACAGGAATATAGTTGAGTTGCTCGGGGTACACTCTTAATAACTCGTTAATAAGTGCTTGATAGCTTAAATCGTTATTAAAACGTACACCATGCACTAAGTTTATGCTTTTGTATTTTTTCCACACATCGGGCTGTTGCAATATTGATAAAAAAGGCCCTATGGCAGTGCCAGTACCTAACATCCAAAGCTGATCGCTTTGTGGTATTTCATCAAGGGTAAAAAAGCCAGTTGCGCGTTGTTCTATTAATACGGTTTCGCCAGGTTGTAATGTAGCTAAACGAGGAGAAAGCAAACCGTCAATAACGTTAATAAGGTAAAATTCAAGATCGGGGTTTTCAGGGGCATTCACATATGAATAAGCCCGAGCAATACGCTTGTCGCCATCCATAATAGAAAGCTTTGTAAATTGCCCTGCTTTAAACGGCTCTACATTAGCATTAACGGTTAAGCTAAAGAGCGTTTCGCTCCACCATGTTACGCTTTTTACTGTTGCTTCAACCCAATTAGACATAGTTACCTCTTGGTTTAGCCATTAAAGTTTTAAATAACTCACTCCATAAACATTAGCATTAAGTGACAAAGACTTACAGGAGAATATGACTAGATTTAAAGCAGTGATGTATGCAGTATTTACCAATAAAATAATGTGAATAATTAGCTCTGCGATGCTGTATACGTTGAGCTTGCTCACGTCAGAAGTGAAGCTTCTAATTACTTAACTCATGATCACAAAGATAAACACAATCCCAAAATGGATATTCACCAACATCATTTACAAGCTCAGCGCGTAACGGGTTTGAAATGATATAGCGTGCTTGGTTAATTAAATCATCTTCTGCTCTAAGCTGGTGCTCAAAATAGTTTTGTTGCCAAACTGGCCCTGTAGAGCAATTGAGCTTATTTATTTTCACAGTGGTAATGCTTTTATACTGCTTCATAACATCAGCAAGCGGTAAATCTTTCAATTGAAATAACCAATGAAGATGATCTGGCATTAAGGTATAACAAATTGTATCCACCTTATTTTGCATATAAACCAAGCCTCTTGTCGCAGTACATGCATTTTCAAAGTTTTTAAATAACGGAATTCTTTGTTTTGTGCATATTGTTACAGAGTAAAATTTATTTTTAGAAGAGTGGCGCCCAACTAATAATTTTTTAGAGGAGTACATAAAGGTTTTAATTTATTGGTTTTTATAAATATAGATAAAAAAGGGTGTTCAACAAGTTAAATTAAACCACAGCGTTAAGTTTCACGGTAGGCGTAGAGCTTGCTCACGCGAGAAGCGCAGCTTCTAATTACTCAACCACCTATTGTAAAAGCGTTGCTTTTAAACGCTAGCAAGCTGCGCGTCTACAAGTTAAATCAAACCGCAGTGTTAAATTTTGTTGTAGGCGTAGAGCTTGCTCACGCGAGAAGCGCAGCTTCTAATTACTCAACCACCTATTGTAAAAGCGTTGCTTTTAAACGCTAGCAAGCTGCGCGTCTACAAGTTAAATCAAACCGCAGTGTTAAATTTTGTTGTAGGCGTAGAGCTTGCTCACGCGAGAAGCGCAGCTTCTAATTACTCAACCACCTATTGTAAAAGCGTTGCTTTTAAACGCCAGCAAGCTGCGCGTCTACAGGGGTTATGGCCTCTAAAAATTTAACTTTCACCACACATAAAAAAACGGCGCTAAATTTAGCACCGCTTTATAAGCAATAAGAAAAAGTTTACGCTTTTTTCTCTTCACAACTTGCTAGGTATTCGTCAAACGTACCTTGGAAGTCGATTACTTTTTTATCTTTAATATCAATGATACGCGTAGCTAATGACGATACAAACTCGCGGTCATGGCTTACAAAAATAAGCGTACCTTCAAAGTCTTTAAGCGCATTGTTAAGCGCTTCAATGGCTTCCATATCCATGTGGTTAGTTGGTTCGTCCATAACAAGCACATTAACGTCTTGCATCATTAACTTACCAAATAACAGGCGGTTTTTTTCACCACCAGAACAGTTACGCGCTTTTTTGTTTGAATCGTCTGCTGTAAACAACAAACGGCCTAACATGCCACGAACCATTAAATCGTTGTGCTTAGCTGTACGCCATTGCGACATCCAATCAAACAACGTTAAATCGTTTTCAAAATCTTTAGTGCTGTCTTGCGGGCAATAACCAAAGGTCGCATTTTCAGACCATTTAATTTCGCCTTCATTACTTTTAAGCTCGTCTACTAAACAGCGTAAAAATGTAGTTTTACCCACACCATTTTCGCCAATTACAGCAAGCTTAGCGCCAGCTTCTAGTAGTAAGTCGCCACCAGTAAATAATGTTTCGCCATCAAAACCATGGCCAAGCTTATTAACTTCAAGCGCTTGACGATACATTTTTTTACCTTCGTCAAACGAAAGTGATGGGCTCATACGGCTTGAAGATTTAACTTCATCAAGCTTAATTTTATCCATTTTTTTAGCGCGCGAACTTGCTTGTTTAGCTTTAGAAGCGTTAGCACCAAAACGGTTAACAAAGTCTTGTAGCTCGTCAATCTCAGCGCTCTTTTTAGCGTTTTCAGCTAAAAGTTGCTCGCGTTGTAGGCCCGCAGCATCTAAAAATTTCTCGTAGTTACCAGGGTAAATACGCAGCTCGCCGTAATCAATGTCGGCCATGTGTGTACATACCGAGTTTAAAAAGTGACGGTCATGCGAAATAATAATCATCGTACATTTACGTTTGTTAAGCTCGTTAGCAAGCCACGTAATTGTATGAATGTCCAAGTTATTGGTAGGCTCATCCAGTAGCAAAATGTCAGGATTTGCAAATAACGCTTGTGCTAAAAGCACACGTAGTTTCCAACCTGGAGCAACGTTTGCCATTAACCCGTAATGAAATTCTTTATCGATACCCGCTTCAAGCAAAATTTCTTCAGCGCGGCTCTCTGCCGTGTAACCGTCCATTTCAGCAAATATGCTTTCAAGATCGGCTACTTTCATACCGTCGTCTTCGCTCATTTCTGGTAACGAGTAAATACGTTCGCGCTCTTGCTTTACTTTCCAAAGCTCCACGTCGCCCATAATTACCGCGTCTACAACGCTGTATTGCTCAAAAGCAAACTGGTCTTGGCTTAGGTTACCTAATTTCAACCCTGGAGTAATAGATACATTACCCGCACTTGGAACAAGCGCACCGCTTAAAATTTTCATGAAAGTCGACTTGCCGCAGCCGTTAGCGCCAATTAAACCGTAACGGTTACCGTTACCAAATTTAGCTGAAATGTTTTCAAACAACGGCTCTGCGCCAAACTGCATCGTAATATTTGCGGTGGAGATCAAAAAGGGTAATCCTAGATTAGTACTGACAGGAGTACGCTGCAGCAAAACGCCACAAACAAGAACCAGACAATAGGGTAAATTAGCTGGCGAATTATACAGATCAGCCACAACGAATGAAAGATAAAAGGCAGCTAATTTATAACCAAGCGAAAATAACGGCAATTCTCGATTTTAAGCCACTATTTTTAGCGTGAGCGGTGTTGCTTACTTACAGAGGGGAGCGTAAGCACCACCGACAGTAATATTAAAGAAGTGTTGCAGTCAAAGAGCTAAGTTATTACCCATGCTTTAATGCACAGGTTGATAAATTAACTTTATAGCGGCTGCATTTTTAGTAATTAATTGATTAACGGTTGCCACGTCATCAAGAGTTAGCGACTCTTTACTTAGCATAAAATGTACGTTGTTAACGTTAATCGGTGTAATAGACTTTACCTGCGTAATTGAGGGATGTTTTTTTACAAAGTACTGTGCAACAGCAGAGTCTTCAATAACATAGTCAATTCGTTTTTTATCTAACATACTAAATCGATTATTTGCTTGAGCAGTAAGCACCACCTGTGTTGGATACTTAGTTTTTAACTGTTCAAGCTCGTTACCAAAAAAGCTCCCACGGTTAATACCAGCTGTAAACTTTTTACTAAAAAGCTCAGCTAAGCTTGTTACATCAGGCGTATCTTTATGTTTATAAAGCCGCATAACCTCGTCGCGGTAAGGCAAGCTAAAATGCGCATATTGAGCGCGTTGTTCTGTATAACTTGCCGCGTAGGTCATATCTACTCGGCCATTTTTAAGCTCAGCTTGAACACGTGAAAAACTCGGAAAATAAGTCCATTTAATACAAAATTTTGAATCTTTAAAAATAGCGTTTGCAGCATCCACTTCTGCGCCTAAAAATGTATCACCTTGCTTAACAAGGTAAGGCGGCCAATTAGTTTCGTTAGTGCCCATTACTAATGTTTTTGAACACGCAAGGGCATTAAAGTGAGTAAATAGCAGTGTAGTAAATGCTAAAAATAAAGTTTTCATTACACTCCTTAAATTAGTGTTCAAACAACGCTTTAAGTGCTGTTTTATTTTTGTTTATATATTCATTAATTACCGCAAGCTCAGTAACCGACACCGTTTGTTTGCTAAACATTAAATAAATGTCGTCCTTGTTTACATACTCAATATTGGTTACTAATTTTATATTTGAGCCTTTTTTGCCAAAATAAGCCCCCACTAACTCGTCTTCAATAGCAAAATCAATACGTTGTTTATTAAGCATTTCAAAGCGCTTACTAGTTGCACTAGTGTATTCAATCTGCTTTTTATATTTAGTTTTATATTGCTCAAATTCCTCGCCGTAATAGCTTCCAAAGTTAGCGCCCACGGTAAGGCCTTGTTTAAAAATATCTTCGAGGTTTTTAACGTTATGCTGATTGTTTGTATTTTCGTACAAACGCATAACTTCAGTTCGGTAGGTATCACTAAAGTGCACATATTTAGCGCGTTTATCGGTATAACTTGCTGCCCATCCTAAATCAATACGGCCGTATTTAAGCTCAATAAAAGCCCGCTTAGAATTTGGTAGTAACTTAACTTCAAAACAAAAAGGGGAGTCAGCAAATATAATGTTAAGCGCATCAACCTCCGAGCCTTGCAGTTTACCGTTAATACCCATTACATAAGGTGGCCAAAAAGCATCGTGCGATGCCACGCTAAAGGTTCTCTCACAAGCAAACACATTAAACGGAGCCGTAAACAGCAAACATAAAAATACAGTAATTAATTTATTCATTGCGCCTCATAGTTATTATTTTTGCTTATTATTACAACAGTATAAACCAGCTTTTGTATTTTAGCGGCGCGGGCTTGTTAAATTTGTAAATATTCCGTTAAAAATTCATTTTTAGGATAAAACAACTAAACTAGCGTTGTTGGTAGCTTTATCTATGGGTACACTAATAATAAATTTATACATAGCAGGGCACGTTATGTCACCAGCCAAAATACGCAGTGATGTTATAAAACTCAGTGAATTAAGCACTAAAAAACCAGATTATTACTTTATCCAAGGCTACTTAATGGGATTAGGTGTATTACCTCAACTACTTGTTCCCAGTGAGTGGCACCCAGATCTATTTGGAGAGTTTAATATTCAAAACGAGACTGAGCTAAAATACCTCGAAAGCTTAATGGCTCTGTATAACCAAAGCATGGATAAAATAATTCAAAACGAATTAAAAATGCCAGCAAAATGCAGCCTATCTAAACAAGACTACCGTGAGTCACTAAAGCCGAATATGCCCCTACCAAATTACTGTAAAGGGGTTTTACAGGCGCTTAAAAATATAAATAAACGCATGCTCAATACAGAGCAAAAACGTTCTATAAACAGCTTTACTACAGTGTTAAAAGCATTTACAAGCCCCAAAATCGCCGCAAAAGAGTTTGGTGAATTTGCCCAATACAACGCCCAAGAATATAAACGTAATTATGTTTATTTTATGGCCGACGCTATTTTTGAACTTCGATTTAGTAACGAGCGAGCAGTATTTGATGAAAACGAAGCCGAATTTAACAACCACTTTTTAGACGAAGAGCCAAATGAATTAGATGAATTTGATGAACTACTTGAACTAGTACTTGCCGATACCGAGCTAAAAGCACTTGAGCCAATGCAAATGCTTTTAGAAATAATGGAAAGTGGGCTCATAACAAAGCAGTTTATTAAAGACAACACCGGGTACTTTTGGGGTTTGCACGAAACCCGACCTTATATGATGCTTCGCGCGCATCGAGCAAAAATACACGCACTGCATGGTTATACCCAAAAAGCGCAATCAGAACTCGAAGAGTTATTAAAGCTAAACCCAAACGACAATCAAGCAAACCGCTTTTTATTAATGAACTGCCTAATTATTAATAAACAATGGGAAAAGTTAGAAGCGCTATTGGCCGACTTTGATTTTCAAGAACTACACACAACAGCAAGCCGTGCGCTAAGTGCTTTTGTAATGCATGGTGATTCAAAACCCGCTAACGAATACAAAAAAATGCTCCAGCAGCAAAATAAACACTTTAGCAAAATACTCACCGGACAAGAAAAACTAAAAGAACAACAGCCGTCATATTTCAGCCCAGGCAGTAAAGAAGAAGTAGCTGTTTACCTTGATTCGTTAGGTAAGCAGGCGTGGATTTCGGTGCCTGCGAGTCTTTTTTGGCTAAGAAAAAAGTAACAAAAAACGTTTAGCGTGATTTATATCGCGCTAAACATAACGCAGATTCAATTTTGAAGTGCATAACCGCTTTTTGAGTTTTTTATTCAATAGTAGAAATCACGCTTGTTAAGCGTGCAGCATCAATGTCGCTTGTGTTCGTAAAGCGCCATACTTGAAATAATAAATTTCAAACCCGTCAATAAACACATAACATTCAGAAGTCATCGTTAATAACCTGCGCTTTATTGGTTTTACGTTGCCGTGCATTGTAGCCACCTACATCGGCGGCTAATTCATTAATTTCATCAAGGAGCGATCCTTGTAATTGCAACACGACTAAAGCTTCAAATAAAATATCGCTTTTAACTGTCTCGCCTTGCTCAAGTTTTTGCACAGTAGAGCGCGACACACCAATCATTTTTGCAAAGGTGCTTTGCGTGTAATGCAAAGTGCGGTGCTGGCGTATTAAATCCCCTAATCGCTGCGCCATTTTTAAAGCTTGTTCCGATCTCATTAATGAGTGCCTACTCGGTCATTAAGGTGTTAATGATTATTTTAGCGGTATTTGGCTTGTTTGCAAATAAAAGTGATGATTTAAAAGTTATTGGTAATTTGTTTGTTGGTGTTTTAGAGCAGAGATTTTTAATGAGAGGCGGCTTAATATCTCGTTACTAAGGATTGCAAGCGCCCTTGGAATCTGACAACACACTAGAGGAACACAGATAAGGGCGTTTGTATTGCATTTTAAATTTTATACTGCGTATGTATCACTCAGCATCAGTGCTTAATAACAACGGCGTATTAATTTAAAAATTTCTACTTATTAAGCCTATATTTAATGCGCTTGTTCCTGTAGATTAAACAAATAATGAATGCAGTATTAACAGCGCCTTAGCTGTTAAACGATTAGCCAAGGAGCGGTGAGTCTCGTGTCAAACACCACACTTACTTATTACAACCAAAACGCCAAAGCTTTTAGCGACTCAACACTTAACGTTGATATGTCGGCGCTTTATGCTGAGTTTTTACCGCACGTTGCACAACGCGGGAGTATTTTAGATGCCGGTTGTGGCAGTGCGCGCGATGCCGCATTTTTTAAAGCGCAGGGTTTCACTGTAAGTGCGTTTGATGCAAGCCCAGAGCTGGCAGAGTTGGCAAGCAGTTACTTACAGCAACCTGTGGCGGTTAAAACATTCCAAGAGCTAAATAGTGTAAATCAATACGACGGGATTTGGTGCTGCGCTAGTTTATTGCACGTTCCAAAGGCTGAGTTACCGCAGGTGTTTTTAAACCTACAAAATGCGCTTAAACCGAATGGCGTTTTGTATATATCGTTTAAATATGGCGATACAGAACGTGTGCATAATGGTCGTGAATTTACCGATTTAACCGAGCAATTATTAAGTGATTTAATCAATCAGCACACGCAATTGAGCATAATGAAGCACTGGCAAAGTGTTGATCAGCGCCCAGGGCGCGAAAGCGAAGTATGGTTAAATGCCTTGTTAACGCATAGCAAAGCGAAATTATAAGTGAATAGTTTTAGCGAACATCAACACCTGCAGAATAATAACCGACAGCTTATTACGGGTGATAATGATCCGTTATTACCCAACCTTGTACATGCCATAAACAATGCCACTGAGATTGAAATTACAGTTTCATTTATTCAGCCAAGTGGCTTAGCACTGTTGTTCGACCCCCTAAGCGAAGCTTTACAAAGCGGCGCAACGCTCAAACTACTTACCTCAGACTACCTTGATATTACTCACCCTAATGCGTTGAGAGAACTTATGGCATTAGTAGATCGTGGAGCCGATGTGCGTATTTACCAAACGCACAGTAATCAAAGTTTTCATATGAAGTCGTATATTTTTATAAAAACAAACGACCAAAAAGAGATTACTGATGGCTGTGCCTTTATTGGCTCAAGTAATATTAGTGCCAGCGCATTAACCAAAGGTCATGAGTGGAATTTTAGACACGATTATACACAACCAAAAACAAGCCAAGCAGCAAAGCAGTTTTTAAGTATTCGCACAGCTTTTGAAAATATTTTTAATCACGAATTTGTTACCCATTTAAGCCATGAATGGATAAATAGCTACATTACTAGGCGTAAAACACAGCAGTTTGTATCGGTAAACCACGCTGATACAGCTGAGCAAGTTATTGAAAAGAATGAAGCTAAAACACCAAGGCCAGCTCAAATTGAAGCGCTTAATGCCCTAGCGCAAACCCGTACAGAGGGTTTTAAACGTGGTTTAGTGGTATTAGCAACGGGCATGGGTAAAACATGGTTAAGTGCATTTGATGTAAAACAATTCAAAGCTAAACGCGTTTTATTTGTAGCGCATCGCGAAGAAATACTTTTGCAAGCACAGCGTACTTTTTCTGAATTACTTACTCTATCTACTGGGTTTTATAACGGTAAACAGCGAGACAAAAACGCTGAGTGTTTATTTGCCTCTATTCAAACCATTGGCCGAAGTAATCACTTAAAGCAGTTTGCACCAACAGCATTTGATTACATTATTGTTGACGAATTTCATCATGCAAGTGCGCGCGTATATCGCCAGCTTTTAAACTACTTTGAACCCAAGTTTTTACTGGGTTTAACAGCTACACCAGAGCGTACCGACCAAGCTGATATTTTAGGGTTATGCGACAACAACCTAGTATTTGAGCGTAACTTAACGCAGGGGATAGACCAAAAAACGTTAGTTCCATTTCATTACTACGGTATTTGGGATGAAAACGTAAACTACCAAGCTATTCCGTGGCGTAATGGCCGATTTGATCCAACAGCACTTGAAAACAAATTTGCAACCGAAAAACGGGCAGACCACGCACTTTTACAGTGGCAGCAATACAAACAGCAGCGCACATTAGGTTTTTGTATATCTACTAAACATGCTGATTATATGGCGGCTGCATTTAATAATGCGGGTGTAAAAGCGCTATCTGTACATAACCAGTCAAAAGTACGCCGTAATGATGCACTAAAACAATTAGAACAGCGTCAAGTTGAAGTATTATTTACCGTTGATTTGTTTAACGAGGGGACTGATTTACCAAGCATTGATACCATATTAATGTTGCGCCCAAGCGACTCTAAAATACTCTTTTTACAGCAATTAGGGCGGGGTTTACGCACCCTCGAAGGTAAAACACATTTAGTGGTGCTCGATTTTATTGGTAACCACCACAGCTTTTTAAATAAACCTTATGCGCTACTTCATGAAACCACGCCAACTGGTGTAGTTAAAAAGCTTAAAAAACCAAACCTTGCTGATGGCTGCTTTATAAATATTGATTTAAAAGTTACCGACTTTTGGCAACAACTTGCTAAATCACAACGCACCACAGCGTTAGAAGATATAATGCAACTGGCTGAACAACTTGGGCATTTACCCACATTAAGTGAGTTTTACTACCACTACGGCGATATAAAAAAGATAAACAGCAACTATACTAGTTGGTTTGAGCTAATTGCTAAAACACAAAACATTGATGACGAAGCACAGCAAAGTGCTGAGCAATTAGCGCCGTTTTACGACTTTTTACATAAAGGCATACAAACAACCAGTATGACCAAATGCTTCAAAGCTATTTTGCTTGAAGCTTATGTCGCTTTAAATGGCTTTGCTAAATCCCCAACAGTTGCAGAACTTGCAGCCATGAGCGCAAAGGTACTCGCGCGCCATCCAAATTTAAAGCAACACGATTTACCTATTAAAGAACAGCAAGCAGCTGCAGATTCCCAAACATGGCAAAGCTACTGGCGTAAAAATCCAATTAAAGCCTACACCAATAAAAATAAAGACGGCACTCAATGGTTTACCTTACAAAACGACACCGTAAAAGCCATGTTTGACGTAACCGCAGAAAAACGCGAATTACTAAACAGCGCCGTGTTAGAGCTGGTTGAATACACCTTAGCTAAATACAGCCAGCGACTAAAAGTTAAAACGCCAACCACGAAACAAAATACAGAGCAAAAAGCTGACAATGTAACTCAGTTAGAGTTTAAAGATCTTGCAGATACAGTAAAAGAGCAAGATAACGCATTAAAACTACCGTACTTCCCCAATATTAAAATTGCCTGCGGACATTTTAAAACAGGGGATGAAAGCGATATGGAATTAATGGACGCACCATTTGGCGCGGGCAAGCTTGATCCAAACGTGCATTTTTTAGCACGCGCATCGGGCAACTCTATGAACGGTGGTAAAAACCCAATTTACGATGGCGATTTACTGCTACTTGAGCTTATAACATCCGATAAAGCCGGATCGTTACGTGGCCAAATTGTCGCGATAGAGCGAGATGATATAGGCGGAGATGACCAGTACTTATTGCGCAAAGTTAATAAACTATCGAATGGGCAATACGAGCTAATTGCTCAAAATCCAGATTACGAAGTAATGATTGCAGATGAAAACATGCGAACGTTCGCACGGTTTAAACAAATAGTACCAGAGTAATTTGATCATTTTTAGGTGCGCAGCTTCCAGGCAAAGCTTTAAATTGCAGTTTATTTTTGCGTTGTATAAATTAAAAGTAATCATTTCAAAAAGGAAAATAAAAAATGAAATGTAAAAAAATCCATAGAACTGCTGCCTTAGTGCTTGCAGCTCCGTTAGTACTAAGCGGTTGTGCTGCTACAAATAATATATCTAACACAACTATAGGGTGTGTTGGTGGGGCTGTAGTTGGTGCGTTAGGTACTTTTTTGGTAACAGGCGATCCAAAAAAAGCAGTCATGGGCGCAGGGGTAGGTTTTATTGCTGGATGTGGCGCAGGCTACTATTTAGATAAAAGAGAAGAGGAGTTAGCCAAACTTGCAGAGGAAAGCTCATTAAAACCAGAATTTGAGCGTATCTCTAATAACGAAGCTAATGGGGCTAGCTTTTCAGAAAACGCCACTGAAAACGTGATAGCGTCTCAGCTTTCATTATCCACCGAAAAGCCAATGTTCGACTCAGGAAAAGCCCAAATAACAGATTCTGAACAACTTGCAAACTTACAAAAATTTCTCAAAGGTTATGTAAAATCACTTGATCCAGCTTCAAAACTATATGTTGTTGGGCATACAGACAGTTCAGGGTCTGCAGCGTTTAACCAACGCTTATCAGAAAAGCGCGCAAAATTTATTGCTAATGAACTTGTAAATGCTGGCGTAAATGAGAACCGTCTGTTTTTTGAAGGTGTGGGCGAGTCACAACCTGTAGCGAGTAACTTAACGAATGAAGGAAAAAGCAAAAATCGTCGCTTTGAAATAATAGACGTGCTCATAGATACAACCGGCGAGTCGGCTCAAGCGAATACTGTATCAGATGAGCAGGTTATCCAAGTTGCAAGTGCAAAGAAAACACGTATTGAAAATGTAATAAATGACCTTCCTGTTAAAGTTAAAACTAAAAAATCACTACCTACCCCCACCGTGTCTGTAAGTAATAATCAGCACTCTACAAGCCTTGGGTTACAGGGAGTTAAACTTGAAGAGTTTGATAAGAGTTATGTGATAACAGCTTTGGGTGAAAGAGAAGAAGAGTCGTTTATGACTTTTTTTACAGCTGCAAATGCTGACGATTCCGAATTTATGGGAAGTTGTGCCTATGCGGCACCAGTTGTTCAATCTTCACTTAAACCATATAACGGAAGGCCTATTCAGAAAGCTAAAGTTGCAGACAGTATTAGTAATCTTTTTGGAACTGCATGGTACGGTATGGCTGGTTCTACAGCAATAACACTTGGTCCTATCGGTATAGAAAAGAATAATCTTAACCCTACGCATAAACCATATTTCAGTTTCTATAAACAATATGATGGCAGCGCAACTAAGGCTGATCTTAAATACCCTGTAAGTGTAGAAACATACCGTGGAGACGGAACTGTTTTAGTTCGTATGTTTGCTCAGGATGATAATGCACTAATGCGCTGTAGTGATGTGGTATTTAGTACCAATGGTTCTACTCAGACACAAGCTAGTGCTGTTATTTATCAAGAAAATAATGAATTAATGGCAAAAGCATTCAACATGAATTTAGTAAAAGGATAAAACGATGGACTTATTCAGTGTATTACAAACTTATCGCGATATTCTTATTGTTATCGCTGCTACGCTTTCTATTTTTGCGTACATTGCATACACCAACTGGGATGCTGTTAGTTTGTGGTGGAAAGGATTTAAATATCATAACTTTTTATTTAGTAAATTACGTTCACTGGCTAAAAACCCAGATACTGCCGGACGCTGGTTTCATTCAGAAACAGTTGTCTGTCAAGACTATGGTGAATTGTACTCTCAAATTCATAAAGATGGAGATTATTACGAATCTAGTAAAAAATATTTATCAATTGTAGGTGAATCAGGGAGGAAGCCCTTAGGTACATTATTGATGCTTGGCTTGTTTGCAGTTCTCGTTTTAGAAGCTTGGGGTTTTAGCTACACAATGGCTGGTTTCATTGACTTAAGCGCATCTGAAAATACACGAGTTACAATGACTTGGATTGTGGCAATTGCTTTTGCAGTTATTCTTGCATTTTTGACTCATATGATGGGTCATGAGCTTTATCGTAACGGCATTCTTGGTCGTATACGTAATAACTGGCAAGTTGATGATACAGAAAGTAGACCTAGAACTTTAGATGATATCGATTTTGACTACGAAATTGACAATTTTACTGATGAAAATGGACCAAAATATAAGCAACGGCTTAATCGGTTAGATGTTAATTCTCCAAGGAAGAAACATACATTTACAATAGGTGCTTTAGTCGCAATTATTGCTATAGGTATCATCATTACTTTTGTTCGAGTTAAAACACTCGAAGTTGCACAAACACAAGATGCAATGTGCCAACCTAGTTCAGCAACATCAAATGCAGCTTTAACAAGCTTGGATGACCTATATAGTTCAACACCACCACCTCCGCTTGAGTCTCAGAAAGTTTCAGCAGAAGCTGTAGGAAAAGGTGAAAGTGAGATCTGTCAGGCAACAAAAGAAGGTAGCTGGGCTACATTTGGTATGCTTGCTATTTTATTTATTGTTTTACAAGCATTCGCTACTTGGGTTTCTTTTAAGTTTGGTTTTGTAGGTAAACATTCAAAGTCGGCTTGGAAGAATACACACAAGTTCAACACAAAAAATCAATATGAAGCTGCAATGGATGCAAAGAGCAAGAGAATATCACAACGTGCTCAAAAAACACTTGGAGACTTGCAATCTCGTATGGCCAAAGTGCTTATAGATAGCACTATGAATAGCAGTGTATCAGATTTACTTAAGAAGGCATCTGACCGAACTTTCCTTAGGTATGTAGAGCAAGAGTCAGAACAGTCTTTATCAAGTCGAAATCGACAAACACAAACTATGCTTGAGAGAGAGCGTGAGCACTCAGATATTATTTCTAAGTCTGCTAGCCAAGTTACGGCGGATGAATTTAAAGCTGTGAGCTCTAATTCTCGGATTGAACAACCTACAGATGAAGAGATTGAGAGCCAGATTCTTACCGAAACAAAAGAGCAATCGTTAAGTGATGAAGAACTAGAAAAGCAGATTCTTGCCGAAGCACAGGCTAAGAAACAAGAAACTCCAGAAGAGCAGAGAGCTCGTGTTCTTGAAAAATTAAAAGCAGAAGGTAAATTATGATTAAGCAATTGATGTTGCTAGCAGTAATGACTAGCTCTTTAGCCTTTGCTGAGACGGATAGAGATGACATTATTTCTTGTTATACTTACGCTGATATGACTGAATTAAAACCAGCTACCTCAATTAGAGATGTTGTTGTTTTAGTCGATCAGACAGTGAATTTAGATACAAATCTTAAAAAAAGTGTCCATAAACAAGTGCAGCAACTTTTAGGTCCTGGTGATCGCATTCGAATAGTTTCCTTTTCAGCAAATGCACAAGGTCACTATACCGACATTGCATTTGAAGGAGAATTTGACCAGCCTCTCAAGGAGGAACAGCGCAATGCAATGAACCGTATAAAATTAGGGAAATTTGATAAATGTATGGAGATGCAAAGCAATAAAGCTATTGATCTGGTTCATGAAAAACTGAAAGCTTCATTCCACGATAGCGATCAAAGTTATCCTAAAACTGAGCTTGTGGGATCAATACTGGATGTATCTTCAGCTATTTATATTAAAAATAATACTCAACGTAGAATAATGATTCTTGTATCTGATATGTTGGAAAATTCTGATATTTCTAGTTTTTATGCTTCAGGCAGTATTAGAGCCATTAATGCGGATGATGAATTTGCAAAGTATTCAGCAGTTGTTTCTCCAACTGCGCTAGCTCAAGTAGATGTATTTGTTATAGGTGGCGGCTACGCAAACGGTGGGCGAGCATATTCTTCTCAAGCAGACCTTAATTCACTTAAATTGTTTTGGTTGAAAGTTATTGAGCAGGCGGGTGGCTCGCTAAAGCAATTTGGTACCCCAAAACTTTTAACCGATATTGAGTGATGTTCACACTTAAAATATAGCAGTCATTTTTTGTCTGCTTTATTTATCATCCAACCGCTAACTTCCCAGCCTCATGCCACATTTCACTTGGCATGGGGTTGGTTAACTCCCACGTTATATTCATTGGCTGGCTACCGTTGTGGTGTTGGTATTTAACCTCGCCGTAGTTTACAAATCCCATAGTTCTGCCGTTTTCATCTTTGCCTTGTTCGCGCACAAATAACAGGATGGTTTTGCCTGTTTTTTGGTGCTGAATATAACTAAGGCCACGGCCGTGTTCTGGGCGGGCGCTGTTTTGCGTTTGCCAATGGAACAAAGTAGGGCTGATTGCGTAGTCGTGATACAGCGTTGTGGGCGAGTAGGTTTTTTCGCATTTATTCAGCGTTACAAATAACAGCTCTAGGTTTTGATTTTTTAATTCTAAAACGCCTTCGCGAGCGGTCGATTTTTTATTAAACGAGTGCGCCCTAAATGCTGCGAGTATTTGTTGGCGTGTGTAGCGGCTGTGTAATTTTATTGCGTGATTAGATAGGCATGCTAAATCGCTTTCTTGCTGGTGTATGCGGTTTATTAATAGCGTAATTACTTGAGCAAGTTCGTGCTGTAGCTCTTTGTGTTTAAGTGCTTGTAAGCTTTGTTCAAGCGTTTTAAATCCCAAGCTTTTACCAGTGCCATCCCAAAAATTGTAATGCGCCATAAGCGCGTACTGTTGGTTTTGTGCTGTTGGCATAAAGCTAAAGTTGTTATTACATAAATCACGTAAAAAGCACAAGTAACTGAGCGAGTCGCAGCCGAGTAATTGGGTGTTGATTGCGCGGTAATACGCGGCATAAATATCGGTTTGTTCTACTGGAATTTCATCGCCTTTTAGCCAATGCCAGCCGCCGATCTTTTTGTCTTTTGGTTTGTAAATATCTTCAAGAGTAACTTGCGGGTTTATACGTAAAAAATTGCTTAGCGTAAGCGCGTCATTAGTGTGTTGCGAATAGCTATTTATAAGTTGCTGTAAACGGCGTTTAGAGTTTATAGCTTGCTGAATATTTTTTAATATTGTTTGTTGAGTATGCTTTTGTAGCTCAATACGGCAACCCAGCGGTAAATGCGGGAAGTTGTTTTCAATCTCGGTTTTTATCGGTTGGTTGCTTTTACCAATGAGTGCGCGAAATTTACTGGCAAAGTCGTATTCTGGGCGAGCATTACCTACAAAGTCAAGCACGGTACAGCATTGCTTTTGGCTGTTGTCGGGTAAACGCAAACCACGGCCTAGTTGCTGCAAAAACAGCGTTAGGCTTTCAGTTGGGCGTAAAAACAGTAAAGTATCGACTTCTGGAATATCGACACCTTCGTTGAAAATATCAACCACGCAAAGTATTTGTATTTCGCCTTGGCGCAGTGCTTGTTGTTTGGCTGCACGCTCATTGGTGTTTTTGCTGGTGAGTACATCGGCGTTTATATCTGCTAAGTTAAACTTTTTAGCCATAAATTCAGCGTGTTTTTGGCTTACGCAAAACGCGAGTGCTTTAATGGTTTGAACATTGGTTACGATATCAGCAAGGCTCGATATAATTTTGTTAGCGCGGCTGTTCTCCCCTGTATAAAGGTTACTTAGCTCACTTATATCGTAACGGCCACCACGCCATGTCATTTGGCTTAGGTCGGTGTCGTCATCCAATCCAAAGTATTGAAATGGGCATAAATGGCGTTGATTTATTGCCTCTGGTAAGCGAATTTCAGCGGCTATTACCCCGCAAAAATCATCGAGTATATTTGCACCATCTTGTCGCTCTGGTGTAGCGGTTAAGCCAAGTAATATTGCGGGCGTAAAGTGGTTTAATATTGCGCGATAACTAGCAGCGCTTACGTGGTGTACTTCGTCTATTACTATGTAGTCGTAGTAATCATGCGTTAAATTAAGCGATTCAATTTGGCTATTAAGCGTTTGGATGGATGCAAATAATTGGTTATAGCGTTGTGGTTTGTAGTTACCTACCCACAGCTCGCCAAAGTCGTTATTTTTAAGCACGCCACGGTAAGCGCTTTGCGCTTGTTTTAGTATTTCTTCGCGGTGGGCTACAAACAAAAAGTGTGCGTTTGGGTTTTTATCGTAAACAGTTTTAAAGTCGAACGCCGATATTATTGTTTTACCTGTGCCGGTTGCGGCAACTACTAAGTTTTTAAAACGCTTATGTACGCTGCGCTCAGCACTTAGTTTTTCTAAAATAGCGAGCTGATGCGTTTTTGGTGTTATATCAAAATAAAACTGGCTGCTTGATTGCCCAACACCGCGTTGCTCGTTAAGTGAATTAATGAGCTTTTCTTTACACTCAACAGCGCCTGTAAATAGCTCGAAGTCTTTTGATTCCCAGTAGGTTTCAAACGTACTTTTGGTTTTAGCTATTATATGCGGGATTTCTTGTGCGGTAATTTTTAAGTTCCATTCAAGGCCGCTGGTAAGCGCCGAATGCGATAAGTTAGACGAGCCAATATATCCTGTATGAAAACCCGTATTGCGCATAAATAAGTAGGATTTAGCATGTAGGCGTTCTTGCTGATTGTTATAACTTAGCTTTACTTCGGTATTTGGTAGGTTTGCTAAAAACTCAACGGCTTTAGCATCCGTTGCGCCCATGTACGAAGTAGTAATAACTTTGAGTTTATTACCGCTTTTAGTAAACGCTTCAAGCTCATTTTTAAAAATGCGCAGCCCCGTCCATTTTATAAATGAGACAAGCCAGTAAATAGTGTCGGACGATTTAATCTCGCGCTTTAGCTCGGTTTCGAGCGATATACCTGCATTAGCACCGCTAAATAACTCGCTTTGCGTAAGGCCTGTGAGTGGGAATATATCGCTTGAGTAATCTTTGAGGTTGGCCGCAATAGGGTTTTGGGTATTAAATAGCGCGGTAAGTATTCGGCCTTGGCTGTCGATAAGATTTTCGTTAATTAGCTCGTCATCGCGAATATGATCTTTAAGCCAAAGTACAAGGCTGTTAGCTAGGCTAATCTGTTCTTGTAGGCGCTCGTTCGAGTTGGGAATGGCATTTATTGCATGCTCAACAAGCTTACTTAAAAAGCGTGAAAGCCATGTTGCGGCTTCGGCCGTTTCAAGCTGGCGCTCACCCACATAAAATTGATCACGATTTAAGTTTTGCTTAATTACTTGCGTAATTAACTGCTCGTAAATACCAATTTGCTGCATTAAAACCACTCCCTGTTTGCGAGTAGTTAGTTTACTTAAATGCGGTACAGCTACAAGTATTAATCGACTAAGTTACTAGTAATTAAGTACAAACGTGTGAGTTAAGTATTAGCCGAGAGAGTAATCAAATGATGATGCTAAGAAATTATCCCCTTCAACTTCACCTGCAAACACATAATTAATGAGTAATTCATGGATTCGAGGAAAGCGATGCTTGCACATGGATGTGCGTTCATCGCGTTTACGTTCATATTAATTATTTGTTTAAGGGTAAGTGAACTTGAGGGGTGCCGTGTGATTCCAAAGAGAGACCGGCGCTTGTCTTTCTTTGGTTGCCATCGCCAACGCGATATTTGTAAATTATTTTAAAAGCTACGCTTTTCGCGCGAGCAAGCTGAGCGCCTACAGGTGTTTAGGTGAGCTTTGCTTGTTGATTGGGGGAATGAGCTAGTTACTAAAGAGAAAGCGCGATGTAAAATCCTACCTACGGTTTTGTTGAGTGTGGTGGTTTAATTATTGTAGGTGAGGTTTTATACTTTGCAGGTGTTTTATAAAAACCAAGACACAAGGTGAACTCAACCCATAGCTTTAATTTTGCTTTTTGGATTAGTAATGTTGATGTGTTTTTTCACATTTATAGGTACACTATTTTAAAGTTTTAATTCAGGGAATGAATAATGATTAAATGGATTTTACTGGTATTTATTAGCGTATTTACAACTTTTCCTCAAGCTGGTGAGGCTTACACACAAGCTCAATGCGATAGCATTAAAAAGCAGCGCGAAGCTATTCGGTCTCAATTTAGAAGTGGCTACAGTAATAAAGAAGGTGAGCGTTTAACTGCGCGCGATAAAACGCTATTTACCTTACTTGCTAATCACTGCAGTAAGCCTAAAAAGAGTGGTAGTGCTTATCAGGCTACTTCTTCTACCCCAACCCGTACGCCTAATAGCAATTGGTTACTCAATCAAAAAGTATCAAACATGTCTTTGCACAGCGATAGCTATAAAGATGCCGCTAAGCTTGATGCTTGGTCAAAATTTTATAAATTGCCCAAACGTTGCCGTAAGAAAGGGATGAATTCGGCCGACTTTGTATGGTGTAGCGAATATAGGGGTAAGCAAAAAGAGTTGTTTGAAGCACAGTGGCAAGGGCGCCCATAAAGATGTTTAAAACAAAATTGCGCGTGGTGTTTGTATTTTTTGTGCTGCTAATTGCATCGGCGCTCATTGCTAATCATTTTACTGGGCGGGTATTTAATTATCACGATCCTATAGGCGAGGTTAAACGAATTTATAGTAGTTTATCGTCGCAGGTAACTACTGAACCTTTAGCAACTAAACAGCTCAAAAATATAAGCACGGCTACTTTACAAAGTGTATCAGTACCTGCCGATAATCACTTATTGCAAGCTAACAATACGCGCTGCGTGGATGTGTCGTTGGGTAAGGTTAAATATAAACGTAATGGCGATATATTTACGTGGACAGACAGTGACGGTGTGCCGCATTTTAGTGATAAAAAACCGGATTTTGCAGTAGCAACTTACGATACTGGTTTTATTGAACCGTTAGATTACTTTGACCTAACTTTAAATACGCCTAATTTACCTTCGTCATTTAACCAAGAGTTACGTATAAAACTTAATACTGTATTTAAAGTATACGGGCAGATTATTGGCGTGCATGCACTTAAAAAGGTAAAGCTTAATTTAACGGTATTGCCTACGCGTCGTGCTTATGAGGCAGCAATTAAGCAACGCGGTGGTGACTCTACAAACACTGCGGGTATGTATTTTCACGCGAGTAATTCTGCTTTTATTCATTATGATAATGCACACAGTGCAATGCGAACTGCGGTACATGAGGCAGTGCACGCCATTAATAAAGCAGTTTTAGGTTACACCTCTAGATGGTTTAATGAGGGGTTTGCTGAATACTTTGAGCTTACTAAAAATAATATGCAAACAGCTAGGGCGTGTTGACCTTTCGTGATTGATTTTGCAGCTGTATGTTTGGTTTTTAGGCAAGGCAGAGCCTATGTAGTGTGGTTATTCCCCATAAATAGGCGATAACGCAGCATAAATGCCAAACATGCGCTGCCCTTTGGGTTCTTTCTAGGGACGATTAACTCTTTGTTGCTCGGTTTTTACTTAGCCCACTAGGTTACAAACCTCGCGCCGCGATTAAATCGCCCCTAGATTGAACAAATTTCAATCCACAAAGGTCAACACGCCCTAGTGTTGAGTCGAATAGTTCATGGACGAAAAATAACAATATTACTAAAAGTGTATTTTTGATTGATTCGTTAGTGGGTTTGGATGACTCATGGAAAAAAGGTGACATCAGTAAGTTGTATGCAAGCAGTTGGGCTGCAATTTACTTTTTAATGGATACTCAAGCAGGGAGAGTGTTACTTAAGAATATAATGCTTGCTGAGCAAGAATCCCTCTGTAATAAGCTATCTGAAAAGCAATTAAAAACGATGATGTATAAGCAATTTCCTAATCTTAATCGTGAATATTCTCAGCGGTTAAAAAAGCCTTTAAAAGCGCATATATTTTAAATGAGGTAAAAGTTTAAAAGCTACGCTTTTCGCGCGAGCAAGCTGGGCGCCTACAGGTGTTTAGCTTGGCTATTAAGCTCAAAATGTCATTAACTTTCCATAAGTAACCTATATTTTACTTATGGAGTTGGGTTTTATTTTACTGCCTATAAGTAAGTTAAGGTTTACTTATGGGTAGTAAATATACGTTCAAACTTAAAAGTAAGTTATATTTGACTTTTGGATTGGCTACCCTAAAATAAATTGTATAAGTAAACTATAGTTGACCTTTAATGAGTGAATTACCAGCAAAAAAAACACTTGGAAGAGTTGTTAAACGCACTGAAATGCCTGATCTATCAAAGCCGTTTTCGTCGGTGCGGCTCGCTAAAGCGATTACTTCAAAGCGAACTGGCATGAAGCTTACGCTGGTTGATGTATCGCAAGCACTTAATATTTCAAAGCCTACGCTGATAAAAATAGAAAAAGGTGATGTGAATGTGCAGTTTTTTAATGTACTCAAAGTGATGGAATACTTGGGGTTGTCGTTTAGCCTTGTCAGTGATGACGAGTCGCACCACAATAACAAGGATGAGGTGAGCGATGAGCAGTGGTATTAAAAAAAATAGCTTAGATGTATTTATTGGGCATACGCAGAAGATAGGTGCGATAACTCTTGATATAGGCTCTGAAAATGAAATTGCATTTACCTATGAGCCTGAGTGGATTAATAAGGGTTTTGCTATTTCACCACACTTACCGCTCAATGGTGATTTTGACTCGCGTGCTGTGCGTAATTATTTACAAAACTTATTACCCGAAGGCAAAGGTCTTGATGAAATTATAAGTAGTACTACTATCTCTAAAAATAATACGTTTGGTTTGATTAAAGTAATTGGCGAGGAAACGTCAGGCGCTTTGTCGTTTAGAGCAAGTAACAGTACTTTAAAGCAAACATCTTTTCGTGAAGTAACTAGGGTCTGTTGATCTTTGCGGATTAAAATTTGTCCAAACTAGGAGCTATTTAATCGCGGCGCGAGATTTGCAACCTAGTGGGCTAAGTAAAAACCGAGCAACAAAGAGTAAATAGCTCCTAGGAAGAACCCTTTGGGCAGCGCCTGTTTGGCATTAATGCTACGTTATCGCCCATTTATGGGGAATACCACACTGCATAGGCTCTGCCTTGCCTAAATACCAAACAGGCTGCTGCAAATTTAACCTTGAAAGAACAACAGACCCTAGTGACGAGCTAAGCCAAAAACTTAAACGCTTTGTACAAGTTGGCGAGTCAATTACTCATTGGGATGGCCGAACTCGGCTCTCTGTTGCTGGCGTTCAAGACAAACTAAACCTACTCGAAATCGATAGTAAATTAGGATTTGGTGAAGGGGAGCTATGTTCTAATAAAATTTTTAAATTTGAAACAGGTACCGCTCCTTTCATTGCAGTAAATGAACTTTTTACCATGCTTTTGGCAAAAGAGTCGGGGCTCAATGTTCCCCATGTTGAGTTGCGCACTTATGCAGATGTAAGAGTATTTGTAATAGATCGCTTTGATAGGCGCGTTACACAAGATCAAAACCGTGTATTACGTCGTCATATTATTGATGGTTGCCAAGCCACTAATTTACCTCCTTCTTATAAATATGAGCGTCAGCATGGTGATGATGGGGATGGTATTTATATTCGAGATGGCGTTTCTTTTGCAAAACTATTTAATGTTAAAACAACGAATGTACAAGCGTATGAGGCTCAGCTTATTCGTTGGATGACATTTAATATTTTAGTACGTAATTACGATGCTCATGGCAAAAACATTAGTTTTTTTGTTGGTAAAAATGGTTTAGAGCTTACGCCGTTTTACGACTTGGTAAATATAGAGGCTATTATTGAGCAGGGAAGCATTGACCGTGATATGGGCTATCTACAGCCCAAAATATCAAGGTGTTATGCTATGTCAGTGGGTGAGCATAATTCGCAAAGTGCAGGCAATTTTACTAATGAGATTACAGCTTACATGTTAGCTGATTTTGCTGATGAATTT
Organism: Pseudoalteromonas sp. NZS71; assembly: GCF_015864715.1. NCBI lineage: Bacteria > Pseudomonadati > Pseudomonadota > Gammaproteobacteria > Alteromonadales > Pseudoalteromonadaceae > Pseudoalteromonas > Pseudoalteromonas sp. NZS71. The sequence continues at coordinate 65,954 of NZ_JADYWS010000016.1, forward strand.
GCTATTTCACTACCACGGATGCAACTACTTATGAGTCAAACCGTTGACTCTGTATTAGCCGCAATTGATACGGCTAAAGTTTCTGCTGTTAAAAATAACTTGTCTACTGATGAATTAGCACACATTGATTTGTGCATAAAAATAATTAATAAAGCTGCAAATAAGCTGAGTGAGTAAATAATACAACTACCAAATATGGATGCATTTATTTAAATTTCAGAAAATAAATACACGTATTTTGAGTAAGTAATTCATATTTTGGTTGTCAGCATCAACGCGATATTTACAAATTAAAATTAAAAGCGCGAGATAAATTCCGGCTTACAATTTAAAAGCTACGCTTTTCGCGCGAGCAAGCTGGGCGCCTACAGGTGTTTAGCTTGGCCCTATTTAAAAGGTAAAGCGCGATATAAAATCGCACCTACGCTTTTGTTAAGAGTGGTGTTTACATTAATGTAGGTGAGGTTTTATACCTCGCTTAAAAATGGATTGTTTTTACCATTGAAAAATGAATTATTGTTCTGTTTAACGCTTAAAAGTAATGAGGCAATTAACTCTTACATTCGCCTCATTGCATGAGGCAAATAAATAACATAGACTGAAGCTAATTACCTTTAGGACTAAAGACTATGTGGATATGGCAACAGCAAAACTGGCCAAACTTTACGTGGGATGCTGCAGCGCTTGCTCCTTTACTAAGGGATCTTTCATATAATCAAGGTTTATTAGTAGGGCGTATGGGCGCGCAAAGTGCTCAACAAAAGCAGCAGGCCCTTGACACCTTACTAGCAAATATTATTCACTCCAGTGCGATTGAGGGCGAAAAGCTTAATGCATTTTCGGTTCGCTCTTCTCTTGCTAAAAAGCTCAATATTAATGAGCAACCTTACCCAACAACAGTGCAAAGCGATAATCTTGCAGAGATTATGCTTGATGCAATAAATAACACAGACTCACCGCTTAATTTAAAGCGAGTGCTTAATTGGCATCGCTTATTGTTTGCAGGTGAGCAAAGCTTATTTACTAAAATTGAGGGCGGGCAATTGCGTGGTGACGAGCCAATGCAAGTGGTATCGGGGCGCTTGGATAAACCGGTATTACATTTTACGGCGCCTCCTAAAGAGCGAGTAAATAAAGAGCTTTCGCTATTTTTTAACTGGTTTAACAAAACGCAAAACAATCCTCAAATAGACCCTTTTATTCGGGCAGCTATCGCACACTTATGGTTTGTAACAATACATCCACTTGAGGATGGTAATGGGCGTATTACACGCCTTATAACCGACCTGGCATTAGCGCAAGAACATGCTGAGTCGATTCGGTTTTACGCTATGTCGGTGGCTATTTTAGAAGACAGAAAAAGCTACTACGAGGTGCTTGAAGCCACTCAACGTGGAGATCTTTGTATTACAAAGTGGATTAAGTGGTTTTTACGTACGCTTAATAATGCGATACACCATACGCTTAATAATATTGAGCAAACAATTTTTAAAACCAATTACTGGGCAAGTAAAGATCAAACAAAGCTAGGTGAGCAGCAAGTAAAAGTGCTTAATAAGTTACTTGATGGCCAATTTGAACAGGGTATTAGTGCGAGTCAGTATCAAAAGGTGGCTAAGGTTAGCCGTGCAACCGCAACACGCCATTTATCGGACTTGCAAACGCTTGGGTTTTTAACAAAAACCGCCGCAGGTGGGCGTAGTACACGTTATAAAATTGCCCAATGAGGCAATTACTCATATTATTCGACTCATTACGTGAGGCGAATAGGTGTTTTAAATTGTTACAGGTGAGGTTTTATACCTCGCGGGTGTTTTTATAAAGCCAAAGCGCGATGTAAAATCGCACCTACCATTTAAAAGCTTCGCTTTTCGCGCGAGCAAGCTGGGCGCCTACTGTTGTTTAGGCGGGCTTTGTAGCGTTGATTGGGAGTTATGAGCCGTTACTAAAGAACAAAGCGCGATGTAAAATCGCACCTACGGTTTTGTTGATTGTGGTGTTTGAATTATTGTAGGTGAGGTTTTATACCTCGCATGGTGTTTTTATAAAGCCAAAGCGCGAGATAAACTCACGCCTACAATTTTAAATACTGTGCAACCTCTTATCCCAGCCGCGTTACTTTCACTTTTATTTTACCTGCATTAGCGCCATAAAAGCGGCTTAGGTCGTTTGCAAATGGACAAAACTCGCCTGATTTATCTATTTTAATATCGGCGCCGTTGGCTATTTCAAAAAGGTGGTCGTCGTTTTTATTAATAGCACCAATGAGTGAAAACCATTGTGCGCGAGGAAATCGTCTAAATGGTTCAAGCACAGCCATTGGGATTTCTTTTACGCCAAGTTGTACGTTATCGCGGTTCCAGCCTAATGGCGTGCACTTTATGCCATCGTCAAACCAGTATTGATTTGGGTATGGGGTAAAGCGGTACGTAGCGCCTTGCTCTAGCATGAGGCCGGTTGCGTTGTATTGCTCAGAGGCAAATACCATTACATCTTGGCTTTGGTTAATGCTCAGCACACTCATGTTTTGATTAGCCAGTTCTATATGTTGGCTTAAACCAATAAAACTAAGCGTGGTGTTGTCGTTATAGCTAATTTTGTAATGCAGTTTTTTAAGCGATTCTGGGCGATAACTGGTTAGCTTATTAATTCGTTCGGCTACGCTGAAGTGCACCAAAGGCTCAAGGTTGCTGGCTTCGTCATTAATTAATACATAGCACTGCCTATCTACTAATTTAAAAAACGGGTTAAACCAAAAGTAATTTTGTTGATGACTTAATGCGAGCGGATCGGGCGTTACGGTTACGTCATCTTGTGCTACTAAGTTGCTATCGGGGAGTAGGGTTTCGTAATCTATATCGTGGCTAGTGAGTAACGATATATCAAGTGGTTGTTCTATTAACCACTCAAGTGCATAGCGCAAGCTAATATCGGCTAGGCCATCGCGGTAGTAACCGCCGCCAATGTCTGAATGCGCACCTGCAAACCATAGCTCGGTAATATTGTTTTGATGGTTCATGAGTGTGGGTTCAAAGGCGCGGCGTTTTTCGTCAAGGGCTACGCAGTGCAGCGCGTGAGTAATGTTGTTGGCAATGGTGTGGTTTTCAAAAATAACGTGTTCTGCGCCGCGTGTAGCTTTACTTACTTTAGATAAACCAATAGAGGCGACGGTATCAAACACACATACATACACGTTGTTGCTTATTAAGGGTTCTAAACATTTAGCAAAACGTCTGGCAAGCGCAGCGCCTCGGCTAAAGCCCGTTAGCAGTATGGTATCGCCTATTAGGTAGTGAGCTTTAAAGTCGCTTAACGCTTGATTTAAAATACTGGCTACGTCGTCACCACGAGGTGCAAGGGTTTGGTTTAAAATGCGTTTAAGGCGGCTGCCTTTAGTGCCAATACCTTGATAATAAAAACTGAGTTGGTTAGCAAAAGGAGTAATGGGGGAGTCTTCTAATTTACCGCCAAGCAGCAAATGTAGTTTTAGAATGTTGGTAATATTAGAGTCTTCTTTAAAATGATCTGAGCTAAATTGTTCTGCGTCACGGGGCTCGTTTCCTGTGCCGTCAAAGTTAAAAATTAGCGTTTTACCCGTCATAACCCAATTCCCTTAGTTGTTTTAAATACTCTACACAGACAATGTTAAAAATTAAAGACAGTGATAACGCTCACTGTCTTTAATTTAGTATATATAGATTAGTGCAATTTCATTTTTGGGCGCACTACACGCAGTACTTTTTCGCTTATCCATAATGCAAAGGTTTTTGCGCTGCCATGTATGGCGCGTTGGTGCATACGGTATAAAGATATATACATAAAGCGGGCAATTTTACCTTCAATAAAAAAGGTATTGCTGGTTAGGTTACCCATTAAGTTACCCACGGTGCTGTAGCTCGATAAGTTAACCAACGAGCCATGGTCGCTGTATTTAAAGCCGCGTAGTGGTTGCTGCTTTAATGTTGCTATGAGATTTTTTTCGACGCATAACGCCATTTGATGCGCCGATTGTGCGCGTGGTGGTACTTGCTTGCCGTCGGCTTGGGTAAATGCGCAGCAATCGCCTAATACAAAAATGCTTTCGTCAACGGTGCTTTGTAAAAACTCATTTACTTGAATTTGATTGCTACGAGTAAGCTCAAAAACACCTAAGTCTTTAATAAAATCAGGTGCTTTTACGCCTGCCGCCCACACCATTATATCGGCATCAATATGTTCTTCATCTTTGGTGATAAAGCCTTGCGCAGTGCCTTCTTTCACTTGCGTTTGTTCGCGCACGTTTACGCCAAGCTTTAATAGCTCACGCTTGGCACTTACGGCAATACGCTCAGGTAATGCAGGTAAAATACGCGGGCCAGCTTCAATTAAATGAATGTGTAAACGCTTAGACGACATATTTGTTAAACCATAAAGCTTTAATAGCTCAGACACATGGTAAAGCTCAGCTGAGAGTTCAACACCCGTAGCACCGCCGCCTACAATGGCAATATTAAGTGATTGCTGTTGGTTGTCGTCTTGGTGAAGGCGCGTAAAGCTATCTAGTAATGAGTGTTGAAAGCGCTCTGCTTGTTGGCTTGAATCTAAAAAGTAGCAATGCTCTTTTATACCAGGGGTATTAAAGTCGTTACTTACGCTGCCAATGGCAATAACAAGGTGATCGTAACGAACTGTACGGCCAGGTAAAATAGTGTGGCCTAACTCGTCGTTTAATGGGGAGAGGGTAATTGTTTTATTGCTTTGGTCTATGTTGCAAAAAGTACCAAGTTGAAAACGATAATGATGTTTTGCGGCATGGGCTGAATACACAACGCCATCTAAATCAGGGTCAATAGAGCCTGTCGCTACTTCGTGCAGTAACGGCTTCCATATGTGGGTACGGTTTTTGTCTATTAACAGTATATCTGCTTGTTTTTTTTTCCCTAGCTTATGCCCCAGTTGGGTTGCAAGTTCTAATCCGCCAGCACCACCGCCAATAACGACGATTTTAGGTATTGTAATACTCATAACGTTGCCCTTAAAAATAATATACCCAAGTGATCTGTATTTTTTATTAGTTTTTTAAGGTGACTTGGGTATCAATAAATTATTTTGGCAACAAGTAGTTACTACTCATTTTATGGGTGCCTAGTTTGCGCCTAAATAAAACCGATGTCAGCAATAAATAATGTTATTTGTTGTATACTTATACCCAAACCGTCTCAATATGCAGAATTCAGCGTTTCACAGGGGCTTAATATCAAGGCGTTACTTTGCAAGAATGGCAGCCCCCTTTTAAGAAGTAACAACGATGAGAGTAAGTGCCTGTGAAACGCCCAATGGGTTGGTTTAAAAGCGATTTATACTGCGTTATTGATTTTAACAATAGAACCACTATTATTTGCAATCAATGCCTTGCCTAAATCGCTTTTAACTCCAACTGAAACTCTCATCTTGAGATGGTTTGGGTATACATGCAAATATTTCATCTACACTGCATTTTTATAAGCATGACTATTGTTTAGCCATCAAAAGGACATTTATGACCACGCCACTAATTCAATCACTTGAGCAGCACTTTGGTTTTAGCCAATTTAGAACAGGGCAACAACAAACTATAGAGCAGCTTTTAAATGGTCAATCGTCGTTGGCTATATTTCCGACCGGCTCGGGTAAATCGTTGTGCTATCAATTAACTGCGTTGCATTTACCAAATTTAACCTTAGTGGTTTCGCCTTTGCTTGCATTGATGAAAGATCAAATTAGCTTTTTAAATAGCAAAGGTATTTATGCTGCCAGCCTTGATTCGAGCCAAGATCAAATGCAAAGCAGCACCGTAATGAATGATGTGCGAAACGGTAAAATTAAAGTATTAATGGTGTCGGTTGAGCGCTTTAAAAACGAGCGTTTTAGAGAGTTTATAAGCCAAGTGGCGCTTTCGATGTTAGTGGTAGACGAAGCGCACTGTATATCAGAATGGGGCCATAACTTTAGACCCGACTACCTTAAACTGCCGCGTTACCGCGAAGAGCTTAATATTCCTTTAGTGTTGTTACTTACAGCAACGGCCACTAAAAAAGTAAAACGCGATATGGCAGAGCGCTTTGCTATTGCGCCTGAGTGCATTGTGCAAACGGGCTTTTACCGCGCTAATTTAGATTTAAGTGTGTTGAGCGTTAAAACCGCCGATAAAAACACCGAGCTTACCAACATAGTGCGTGCGCAAAGTGGCCCAGGTATTGTGTATGTAACGCTACAGCAAAGCGCTGAGCAAGTTGCTAATGTGCTAAGTGCTCAAGGTGTGCACGCGGTGGCGTATCATGCGGGGCTTGAAGATACGCTACGCTGGCAAATTCAAGATGACTTTATGGGCGGTAAAATTAACGTCGTAGTGGCAACCATAGCCTTTGGTATGGGCGTTGATAAATCGGATATTCGCTTTGTTATACATTACGATTTACCAAAATCGATAGAAAACTACAGCCAAGAAATTGGCCGAGCAGGACGCGATGGCGATCCATCAAATTGTTACACGCTTGCTAACCTAGACGGCCTAAATACGGTAGAAAACTTTGTATATGGCGACACGCCAGAGCTTAGCGGTATTGAATATGTAATTAACGATATTCGCCAAAGCCACCAGCAATGGGAAATGCAAGAATATAGCCTTTCAAGCGAAAGTAATATTAGGCAACTGGCACTTAAAACCTTACTTGTACAGCTTGAAATACAAGGCGCTATAACGCCGCAATATGCTTACTACGCCGATTTTAAATATAAATTTTTGGTTGATAAAAACGAGCTACTTGGTCATTTTGATGAGCAACGCCAAGCATTTTTAACACAAATATTTAGCCATACCGATTTTAAAAAAATATGGGGCACGCTAAATTTTGACTCCCTTACGCAAGCCGCGCAGGTTGATCGAAAACGCGTAGTGGCAGCCCTTGATTACCTAGCCGAAAAAAACCTAATAACGCTCGAAACCAAACGTATTACCCAAGTATACAAAGTGCATGGAGAGGTTATAAATAACCCTGAACTTGCCCAGCAACTTCACGACTATTTTACCGATAAAGAACAAGCCGAAATTAAACGTATTGCTGCACTGGTACGCTTTTTTGAGCTACAAAGTTGCTTAAGCTATAACTTAGCGCGCTATTTTGACGATCAAAATGCACCTGAGCAATGTGGGCATTGTAGTGTGTGTAGAGGGCATGCGGTTAAGCTTGAGTACTCTATAGAGCCTGCATATATTGACGAGCAACTTATTTATCAAAAGGTAGATGAGTTTTTAGCGCATATGGCAGGCAAGGGTAATCATAATGTGGGGATTGAAACCCAATGCCGCTTTTTAGCGGGGATGAGTGTGCCGTTATTTGCGCGTAATAAAGTGCGCCAACTGAGTGGTTTTGCGCTGTGCGAGCAAATGCGTTACAGCGATATTAAAGCAAAACTACTAGCGCGTTAAATTAGTTACTGTATCCTAGTGGCTTATTCAAAAAAGTAAGCCACTATGCCTCATATTGTTATTCCCGTTGAAAATATTGCTACTACCCCAGAGCCCGTTACGTGTGCTAACTGCCAAGCCTGTTGTTGCCAATTAGAAGTGCGCATAGTAACCGACACCGGCGTGCCTTTCAACTATATAGAATACGATAAATGGGGCAGCGAAGTAATGAAACGCGCTGACGACGGTTGGTGCCAAGCACTCGACCGCAATACGCTTATGTGCTCCATTTACGAAAACCGCCCATTAGTTTGCCGCGAGTTTGAAATGGCGTCGGGTGAGTGTATTACCGAGCGCGATTTAGCGGGTATATAGTCCGCTATTATAAATGTACATAAACAACAAAGGGGCTTAAAAGCCCCTTTGTTTATTGCTTACTATAAAAATTAAACTTTAAAGTAGCTAATATACTTTTTAAGTGTGTTTGAAAGGTCAGCTAATGCAACAGCTTCTTGTGCGTTACTGTTAAGCGACATGCTGGTTTCTTTGGACATACTGGCAATTTCTTCTACGCCGGTACTAATTTGCGCCACAGTGGCTACTTGGTTTGATGTTGATTCAACAATTTCAAGCACGTTACTTAATGAGTCATTAGCTTGTTGCTGTATTTGATGCAGTAGCTCGTTTGCTTCGTGAGTAAGTGTTAGGCCATTTTCTACTTGTGGTACTGTGGTTTCCATAGCTGTTACCGACGCTTGCGTGTTTTCTTGTACTTGCAAAATCATCTTTTCGATATCGCCAGTTGCATCACCAGTACGCTGGGCAAGTTGCCTTACTTCGTCAGCAACAACAGCAAACCCTCGGCCTGTTTCGCCTGCTCTTGCAGCTTCTATTGCTGCATTTAGTGCAAGCAAGTTTGTTTGATCAGAAATACTGCGGATCACACTTAAAATATCGCCAATGTGTTTTACATGTTCTTGCAGCACGTTTACTTGGGTAACTGTGGCTTTTACGGTTACTGAGATTTGCTCAATTTCGGCCGCTACTTTTTGCACTGCAATACTACCTTGCTGCGATAATTGCGCGGTTATTTTTGAGTTATCTTCTGTTTGCCTAACTGAGTCGGCTACAGCATGGATACTACGGCTCATTTCTTCTAGGCTGCTTACTGCCGAGTTTGTATAAGTTACTTGTGCGTCAGCGGCACTAAGTGCTTGCTGCGAGCCAGACGCTACGCTTGCAGAGTGAGTAGAAAGCTCTTCAGATGAGTTAATAATGCTATCTACAATGGTTTTTAATTTAGATTGCATCACCCCTACAGAAGCCATCATGCTATTTGGGCAACACGACTGTACATCACCTCTTAAGTCGCCTTGGGCAATAAGGGCAATTACTTCAGCGGCTTCTTGTGGTTCGCCACCTACTGAATTTCTGATCAGTTGGCTAATAACATACGCAACGCTTATGCCTATTAAAAAGGCAAGTGAGGTGAGCGAAATCATCCAAATTTTAAATGAACTGGCAATATCTAGAGTATCGATAGTGGTGGTTTGATTTGCTTGCTCTTGCAGGTTTATAAATTGGTTTATAACATTTAGCCACTGGGTAAACGCAGGGCGTGCATCGGTCAATAAAATGCGCTCAGCTTCGTTTAGGTTTCCTGCATTTTTAGCGTTTATAACACCTTGAATGAAAGGTTGAGTGCGCTGCTCTATTTGATTTATTTTATTAATTAAAGCGCGTTCTTCATTATTCATATTACCCATTAGCTCGGCCATAGACCGGCTTGACGTTTGGTAAAATGCGTTTAGCTCTTTTATGCTCTTTAACACGGAGCTTAAACTGCTTTGATCGGTAATTAGCACTACATCGCGCACGGCTATTGCTCTGTCGTGTACGCTGCCTCTAAAGTTAATTGCGTAACGTTGCTTTACCGAATTTACGTCGGTCATGTGGGTAATGTTATTATTAATGAGGCTAACGCGCGAAATGCCAATAATGGTTAAAATAAGCATCATTGATAAAATTACGCCAAAGCCGGTCGTTAAACGCATGTTTATGGTCATGGTTGATCCCAAGTGTGAGTCAATACGCGCAAGAGCAGCTTGTATTATTAGTGATTATTCTAAAACAATAGCAGCATTATGCCTTATTAATTAAAGTTTTATTAGCAATAAGGGATTATTTGTTAATTTAGTTTACAAGCGTAACTTTAATGAGGAGTGTTTTTCAGGCATTAAAAAAGGGGCTAAATGCCCCTTAGTGTTATATAAAAATATTATATAAAAGTAGTTAGTCGTACTTTGCTTCTAGCTCATTAGCTGTATGAAACTTCTCATGACTTTGTAATTGCTCGTCGTATTTAACGAGGTTTTTAAAGTGCGCTAATTGACCTGAGTTTTTAACTATTTCAACAATAAACGACATCATAAAGTCAGCGCCCGTTAGGGTATCGCCCACTAAATAACGTTTACCTTCAAGGCGGTCGTTAAAGTAGCTAATTACTTTAGCTGTTTCAGCGTCAGCATAGCCTTCTAAAAACTGCGTTTTAGCGCCGTCTTTTAGTACAAACATTTTAAGTAAAAGCGGTAAAATTGCTGAGCTTTCTGCAAAGTGCAGCCATTGCTGGTAGTCAACATATTCAGCGGTATCTACTTTTGGAGCAAATTTACCGTTACCGTATTTGGTAATAAGGTAGTCTGTAATAGCGCCTGATTCAGCAATAATTAAACCGCCGTCTTCAATTACCGGTGACTTACCAAGTTGATGAATATGCTTTAGTTCGTCAGGAGCTAGGAAGGTGTCTTTATTACGCTGATAAGCCACAATTTCGTAGTCAACATTTAGCTCTTCTAAAAGCCAAATTACGCGTTTAGAACGTGATTTATTTAAATGGTGTAGTTTGATCATGTCAGTCCTTTTGTGGCTTGTAAGGGCTTTGCCTTACAAGCCGTATAAAATTAAAGTGGCTTATTAATTTTAACCACAGTTTTACCAAAGTTTTTACCGCATATCATATCGTTGAACGCGTCTACTGTATTTTCGATGCCTTCTACCATGTGCTCACGGTATTGAATTTTTCCGTCTTGTAGCCATTTTTGCATGTCTTGTGCAAACTCGTCGTAACGGTCGCCGTAATCATCAAAAATGATAAAGCCTTGCATTTTAATACGCTTAGTAAGCAATTGACCCATTAGCATACCTAAACGGTCTGGGCCTTCTGGCAAGCTAGTAGCGTTATATTGCGATACTAAACCACACAATGGTACGCGCGCTGCGGTATTTAGTAATGGTAGTACGGCGTCGAATACTTTACCGCCCACATTTTCGTAGTAAACATCAATGCCTTTATCACAGGCTTTTTCTAACTGCTCTGCAAAGTCATCAGCTTTGTGATCAATACAGGCATCAAACCCTAGTTTTTCAACGGCGTGTGCACATTTTTCGCTACCACCAGCAACACCGACTACTTTACAGCCTTTAATTTTAGCTATTTGCCCAACCGTTGCACCTACTGGGCCTGTTGCTGCTGCAACAACTACGGTTTCGCCTTCTTTAGGCTGGCCAATATCAAGTAAACCCATGTAAGCAGTAAAGCCAGGCATACCCATAATACCTAATGCGTATGAAGGGTTTGCAGGCTCTTTACCTAACTGCATTAAGCCTTCACCGTCGGTAATGGCGTAGTCTTGCCAACCTGTGTAGGCAAGTACCCATTCACCGATCCTAAATTTATCGTTTTTAGACTCTTCTACTTGGCACACTGTTGCGCCAACCATTACATCGCCAATATTAACTGGGTCAGCGTACGACTTAGCATCACTCATACGACCACGCATATACGGGTCTAGTGATAGGTAAATAGTACGTAGTAAAACTTCGCCGTCTTTTAATGCAGGAAGCTCTACCGTTTTTAATTTAAAGTTTTCATCTGTTGGAGCGCCATTAGGGCGTGATTCAAGAGTAAGTTGGCGACTAGTCGTAGACATAAAAGATCTCCTATTAATATAAATAAACTACTTACCGAATGTTTACGCTTTAAAAATCGTGATCAGCTAAACAATAATGCGCGGCTAAGCAGTATGAATATGTACAATGCGTACCTTAATAAAGGAGTTTTGGGCGGGTGGTTGATAATTCAACCTTTGCGCAAATTTAATTAGAGTAATTAGTCTGCTTTGAGCTTGCTAAATATATGGTTGTTGTAAAATTGACCATTTTTATAAATGGCCTGTTTAAGCACAGCCTCTTGCTCAAAGCCACTTTTAATAAGTGCTTTCATAGAGCCGGTATTACCAGCAAACACAGCGCCAAAAATTCTGTTTAAGTGTGAGTTTGCAAACGCTTCTTCGCATATAAGTTCAATAGCGCGAGTAATAATACCTTGCCCCCAATAGGCTTTATTAAGCCAATAACCAATTTCGCCACTGTGGCTGTATTCAAATTCGCCGGGAGTTATACCAATACAGCCCGCAAATTGCCCATTTACAACAATGGCCTTAACCGTTGCATCAATTACGCCGTTTTTTGAGCCTTGGTTTATCCACCAATCAGCATCTGCTTGTGTATACGGAAACGGAATTTTTGACGATAAATAACGCGTTACCTGTTCATCATTTAAGGTGTTAATAATAAAAGGCGCGTCTTGGGCTTTAAACTCTCTGAGGGTGATCATATTTTTTCATAAATTTTTAGTATGCACACTAACTTAACAATCATTTTAACATTAAACAATCAGAACCTAAATTAAACGGTTTACGGCTATTACTTTGTTTTAAAGTCCTCTAATATAAGCAAAATATTACACCTATTTTAGATGCCATTATGCACCTTCACATTAAAGCGCTTTATAACAGCGCCCAAAAACCTAGCCGTTTAATTATTGGTTTAATGAGCGGTACCTCGTTGGACGGGCTTGATGTTGCACTGTGTAAAGTAACGGGCGCGGGCTTAAATACACACATTGAGGTTTTAAATTTTACTACTGTTGATTACAACGACGATTATAAAACTAAAATAAAGCAGGTATTTGCTAAACGAGAATGCGATTTAGAGCTTGTTACTTTACTGCACCCGTGGGTAGGTAAACTCCATGGCGATATGGTTAACCAGTGCTTAGCTAAGTGGAATATAAACCCTGCAAGTATTGATGTAATAGCAAGCCACGGGCAAACCATTTACCACTGCCCGCAGTCGCAGCATAATCACAAAAGCTTTACTAATGGCACCTTACAAATTGGCGATAGCGACCAAATAGCCGTTACTACGGGTATTACTACCATTGGTGACTTTAGGCAAAAACACATAGCCGCAGGAGGCGAGGGTGCACCACTTGCTGTGTATGGCGATTATTTGTATTTTTCGAGCGCTGTTGAGAGTCGGATTTTGCTAAATATGGGCGGCATAGCTAACTTAACGTTTTTACCCAAAAATGGTGATGCAAACGGCGTATTTAGCTCCGACATTGGCCCCGGTAATACCATTATGGATGCGTACGTACAGCAACATTTTAAAGATATGCATTATGACGATGGCGCAAAAATAGCAAAAGCAGGCAAGGTAAATACACCATTATTAAATGCATTATGTAATAACGCATTTTTTAAACTCCCAATGCCTAAAACCACAGGGCCAGAGGTATTTAACTTAGCGTATTTAAACGCCGCACAGCAGCTTACAAATACACAGCACTTAAGCCACGAAGATGTAATGGCCACCTTAAATACCTTTACTGCAACCGTTATAGCAAATGCATTAAACGAGTGTGCAGAGCGCGAACAAAATTGTGTGGTGTATGCAAGTGGTGGGGGTATTCATAATCCATTACTAATGGCGCAACTTACAGCGCTTTGCCCACGTATTAAGGCTTTTAAAAATACCGACGATTTAGGTATAAATCCCGATGCAAAAGAGGCTGTGTTATTTGCTATTTTAGCAAACGAATGCCTAGCAGGAGAGCAGCAACACCTAAGTAACACCGCGCAGGGTATCGCTGGAGTTACTATGGGTAAAGTAAGTTTTGCAGATTAATAACTTGTCGCATCGCGTAATTTAGGTGCAGTTAGCACTAAAACAGCGATAAAAACGTAGACCCCATACTCGCAAAGTAGCTACGAACGCCCTGTGACTTGGTATGTTCAGTTTTTATTTGCTCAGGAATATAGCCTTGCTCAAATGCTTTAATGTACACATCGAGTTGCTGGCTTTCTTTTAAGGTCGTATTTTTTCCGTGCAGCATCATTTGCACTACAAAACACTGGCTTTGTGTAATGTTACTTAAAGTTAGGTTTACAGTACCAGATTCAAGGTCCGCATTGCTCAGCGTTTTTTCAGTAAAATACTGCGCCCCACGTGCACTGGGCTGCGTTGCACTTAGTGAAATAACATCGCTCTCATTTGCGCCATCAGGCAACACACACTGCAGCGTAATGTTATGCGCAGCATTGGCTTTTAGCGATAGCTTTTCATATTCCATAGCGTGGCTCATCGCCGCAGACATAGAATCATCAAATGATTGCAGTGCAAATGTTAGTTGCACTAAGGGTGTACTCATCTTACTTAGTCTTCTTGAGTCTATTCATTTATCGGATAGAGATTATCGCGGATCAAGGTTACAGATTTATGACTAATTGCATTAATTAGTACAATTATTGAGTGGTTTGATCAAAGAGGATCTTTTTGTTCTAGGGCTGGAATTACGTGTTCAAACCTCTGTAAGATAATCTCACACGTCCAGAAATAATATAAATGCTTTATGATTTATTTTTAAAAGTACAAATAGCTTTAGTTGAGCCCGCAAGTTAATTTACGGCAGCTATGAGCGATAACCCAACGATCAATGATTACGATACCAGTTAAAGTTTACCCCTTTGTTGCCTTATTATTCTTCAGAAAGAGCTTTATATAAAATGAGGCGATAGCGATAGATTAGGTAAGTGAATCGAGCACGAAAATTTTAATTAGCAAATATACACTTATTCAATTTTTACTGTTGACTATTTAAATACCTAAAGAGATACTTGTCCCGAGTCCTAGGACTCGGGACGCGTTACTTGGAGGGTAGATGAAAAGTCAAGATGTTTTATTATTACTAAAATTGATTTCGCTGCATGTGGGGCTTGATGGGAAAGATGGTGATTCGGACATTATTCAAGTGGATGGTACTTGGGAGGATTGGGATGAAAAGGGGTTAAAACCTACTTTTACCGAAATGGATCAAATTGAAAGCCGATTTTCCTTAAGAAACTTAGAAGGTTTAACTGGGATAAGTAAATCTCAGATTAGTCTTAGCCTTAATCGGATGTATTCCGTAGGACTTGCAAAAGTAGATCGCAAACTTCAAGTACCTAAAACAAATACTAAGGCTTTGTTGGAGTTTATTGCCTATGGTATTCGATACGTTTTTCCTGCAAAAGAGGGGGTGATTGGCAGAGGGATCGCTACGTCGATAGCTGCCCCTGTTCTCAGAGGTAAGTTAATGACGTCTGGAGAGCTTCAGCCTGTATGGTCAAATCCAAGGGGTAATACTAAAGGCATGTTAATTGAGCCATTACACCCTAAAGTATTTTTAGCAGTACAGCAAGATGCCCAGTTGTACGCGATGCTAGCGTTAGTTGATGCGATAAGAATAGGCCATCCACGAGAACGAAATTTAGCACTAGAAATGCTCAATAGCATATTTAAGGTAGCCAAATGAATACAATCAACCTTCAAAAAGAGATGTTAATAAAAGTTGCTACTGCACTTGGAGATGACTTAATAAGATCAATGGTATTTGTTGGGGGTTGCACCACAGGGCTATTGGTCACTGATGAGTTTACTAAAGAGCAAATAAGGTATACCGACGATGTTGATTTGATTGTTGATATCATGGGGTATGCAGCTTGGACTGATTTGCAGGAACAACTTAAAGTGAAAGGGTTTTCTATTGACATGGGCGAGGATGTTATGTGCCGCATGATACTTGATAACCTTAAAGTTGATTTTATGCCAGTTGATGAGAAAGCGCTTGGTTTTACTAACATATGGTATAAAGACGCAGTAGCAACCGCCGAAGACTACGTGCTGAATGATGCATTAACCATTAAATTAATAACGCCAGAATATTTTGTAGCCACAAAGCTCGAAGCCTATTTAGGAAGAGGGAAGGGTGATGCTCTTTCAAGTCATGATATTGAAGATTTACTTAATATTTTCGATGGTAGAGCATCAATAGTTAATGATATTTTATCAGCCTCAGAAGACTTGAAAAATTATATTAGCGAACAGCTTAATAGTTTAATGGAAGATGGTAATTTTGAGTATGCAGTTCAGGGAACTGCTAGGAATAGTTTAGACAGAGAGCAGTTGATCTTTGAGCGTATCGAAGGCTGTATTGTGTATGGCTGACCCTTCTTCACTAAAACTGATACACCGGACTCAACAAGGATTCGAACGAGCAGAAAACAAAGATTATTTTTCGATAATAAATACTGACTTCGGTACTTGGGTATTTGTAATTGATATATCTACCTCATCAATCGCTACAACAAACCTAGCTAAAAGGTTTAGCGAACATTTCTATGCTTGCCTCCAAGGCTTACTTATAAACAGTGTTAAGCTTTTTTCAGAAAAAATAGCACAAGATAAACCTCAATTAGAGGATTATTTTGAAGACGCAGAGAAGCGTAATCAAATTATCCAACAGGCTTTCAGCGCAACTAAAAAAGAATTGAAAATAGGTATTGCCAGCTTTTTATCACTGTACCGTAATGGTAGCTCCAATAAAATTTATGGCTTCTGTGCAGGTGATTGTCGGTTAGGTTTATTCAACAATAAAAGTATTCAATGGTTATCACCTGTTCATACTGGGGCGAACCCATTGGGTAACGATTTTGAAAGTTCGATAAGCTCAGTTCCTGAACGCCATATATTAACTAAGAGTTTAAACTTAAGGCGTAAATTTGAACCTGAAACGTTTGAATTAGACTTTTCAATTGATAATATTTTTGCTTTAGCAACAGATGGCTTTTGGATGGAGTTAGATGAGGCGCAGCAGCAAAGCTTCATCAATGAACCTGATGTATGTTTGGCTGATAGAGACTTAGTTGATGATACTTCGGTATTACTTATTACCTGGTCAGCTCTAGAACAAGAGATAGAACTCAAATTTGAATGTAGTTTAACGTTTGGATTAAAGTCATCACCAAAAAAAATAGCAACACCGATAAATGAAAACCTACTGATTATTAACAGCAGAAGTCTTTAATTTATTAGGGATGTCTACAAAACAGAGAATAAGAATGAACATTAGCGATTAGCCAATTTAATAAGTGCTATTTACTAAAAAGTCATAGAAATCCACGAATGTAATTGATTTGCTAAAGTAAATACTCCGAGCTAGCTTTTACAACGACCAAATAAAAAGCAGATACCTAATTAGCATCTGCTTTTATATTTTTAACGAAGAATATTTAATTAAGCTTGAGGTTTAATTAAGTACTTTTCGCCTGTTGCTTGTTTAGAATAAGCCGCGATTGATTGTAAATGTAATACCTCAGCTAATGACACTTCGTGCGTGTAGTTGCTCGCAAATGTAGTGGTGATTTCATCAGCAACGCGTTTGCGCATTTTCATTACTGTATCTGTGCCTAATTTACCTAAGGCATTAAATAACAAGAACCCGTTTACAGCCCAAGCAAAGCCAAAGTTACGGTTTAATGTAATAGGGCCGCGGTCTAGTGCGCCATAAATGTACACTTGTTTAAATGTATCAGAGCCGTAAATTGTGTGCTCTTTCATATCGCGCGCAGCTGCAACTTCCATACAGTTAAGAATGTCACTTGTTAGTTGGCCGCCACCAATAGGGTCGAACGCTATAGTTGCACCGGTTTCGATTATTGCAGCTGTTAGGTCAGCAAGAAAAGTGTCGCTGCTTGAGTTAACAATATATTTTGCACCCATATCGCGCAGTAATTTTTCTTGTTCTGGTTTGCGAACAATATTAATTAAATCAACGCCATCGGCAATACAAATACGGTTTAGCATTTGGCCAAGGTTAGAAGCTGCAGCAGCATGAATAATAGCTTTATGGCCTTCAGCGCGCATGGTTTCTACCATTGCTAGTGCGGTAAGTGGATTAACAAAAGATGATGCACCTTCTTTAGCGGTAGTCCCTTCTTTTAGCGCTAGGCAACTTTGTACATTGGCACATATAAATTGACGATACGTACCGCCGCCAATTACTGCAACGGTTTTACCCATTAATGCTTGTGCGGCTGGTGATGAGCCTGCTGCCACTACGGTGCCTGCGCCTTCATTACCTACAGGTGTTGCTTTACCTACACGGGTTTTAAGTGATGGCATAAATTGAGCTGGAACATCGGCAGTAATTACTGGATTTTCATCAGTACCCGATTGCTTTGCAGTAGACATATCAGCTGCGCTGAATAAAACGCCTAAGTCTGATGGGTTTAATGGTGCAGCTTCAATGCGAATAACCACTTCATCGGCTTTTGGCTTTGGCATATCGATGTTTTTTAAGGCAAGTGTTAGTTTATTGTCTTCGCTGATAGTTGAAGTAAGTTGGATATTTTTATTTGTCATAGGTGTCCCCTGCAAAGAATTAAATTTGTTAAGCCAATAACATTATTGTATTGGCGATCTGTTTTAGTAATTAAAATTTAGAATAGATACTTTTATAGCTACGCGTTATTTTGCGTTTGCTGCTTGAATTTGCGCTTTCACTTTTTGCATAAATTCAGCCATATTTGATTGGCGATCGGCCTCTATGCTTTGGGCAATGGCTAATTGGCTCATTGATTCGTTCCACTCTTTCATGCCGGGTACTTGTGCAAGTACATCCCAATCAAGCTGGCTTGAGCCAAATGCGCTAACAATGGTGTTTACGTAATAAACGTAAATGTCTGCCATTGTAAATTGCTCGCCTGCAATCCAAGGTGAAAACTTACACACGCTACTCAAAGCGGTTACGCCACGCGTTAATACTTGGCGTACTTCGGCTTTAGTTGTTTCAGGTACTTCAGCGCCAGAAAATACATAAGGGATAAACCGTCTGCTTGGCAGTTCAAAATAAAGCTCTGCCATTTTCATAATTTGACGTACAACTGCGCGCTCACCTGCATCTTCAGGATATAGCGGGGTTTGTGGGTACGACTCTTCTATAAAGTCGCAAATAACACTCGACTCAGAAATATTAAGGCCGTTAGCTGTTGTGATTGCAGGCACTTTGCCTACAGGGCTGATTGCTAATAACTCTTCACTTCCGCCGTAAACAAGGTGTTCTTTAAATGGCAGTTGTTTGTGTAAAAGTACATGTTTAACTAGGTTGTAATAGTTGCTAGCAGCAAAACCGTGCAAAGTAATCATAAGTCAGCTTTCCATCATTAACGTGAAGATACTCATTGCCAAAAATGCAATTTAAGTCCCTGTCTTTAGGTTGAGTACATTATTACTTGTTTTAATTTGCTTATATATAGGGGAAAATGCGAATCACTTTTGTCTTTAAGACAATAAAGCATTTTATTTAATGGAGAGGCAACTTGGATCAACTAAAAGCCATACGGTATTTTATTAAGGTGGTTGAAACGGGCAGTTTTACCAAAGCCGCCAAAGCTTTTGGTGTGCCGCCTTCGTCGTTGTCACGGCGAGTTGCTGATTTAGAAAAAAGCCTGGGGGCTACGCTTTTAAAGCGCTCGACCCGTATAGTTAAATTGACCGAAGTTGGGCAAATTTACTATAACGATGTTCAGCAAATATTAAATCAGCTAGAGCAAAGCCACGAAACTGTACGCAGTTATCAAACAAAACCAATGGGGCGATTATGTATAAGCTCAATGGTGAGTTTTGGTGACAAAATATTACTGCCTCTGCTTGATGAATTTAGCGCGCTATACCCCGAAATTATATTAGATGTTAGCTTAAGTGATGAGCTGTCGACACTTGGGCGTGACGATGTTGATATTGCGATTCGCGGTGGCTATGCGCCAAATGAGCGCGTGTTGGCAATAAAACTAATGGATAACGGCTTTATTCCTGTTGCGTCACCCTGCTATTTACAAAAATACGGTGTGCCCACTAATGTTATGGAATTAAAGGGCCACAGTGGCCTTTATTTTAAAACGCCAGCGGGGCCAACGCCTTGGTTATGCAAAGTGGATGATCAATGGCACGACGTTTCTGGGCCTGCGGTCGCTATTTCAAATAACGGATCGTGGCTAGCTAAAAAAGCATGTAATGGCGAGGGCATTTTAATGTCAACTCGATGGGCGCTCGACTCATACCTTGAGTCTGGCCAGTTGCAAGAGCTTAAGTTTGAGCATGAGTTAGCGATAAGCCAAAATGCGACTATGGCGGTTTATTTGTTGTATCAAAAGCAACGTTATTTAGTACCAAAGGTAAAAGCGGCGGTCGACTTTTTAGTACAAAGAATAAAAGAAACAAATGAAGAGTAATGAGCGGGCAGAATAGCGCTTAAGAGTTAGGCGTGTTGCAAATGATTAGAGTGGTGAATTGTCGGATGGCGCTGCGCTTATCCGACCTACGCTTATTTAATTTATTAATGGGTTGTTTGTATAAATAATAGGTAAAAAACGTCTCCTTAAGCTAAAGCTTTTAATGCTGCGTCCGATAAATTACTTAATAGGGCTTAGCGATTAAGGATAATCATGGTTAATAATGCACTTGGCAGTCAGGCTAATTTAAGCACTTTGTTGGCCCAATCAGTTAATAACGCTAACCAAAGCTCTGTGAGTCCTTCGCTACACACCAGCAGCGACCTTCAAGCTATTAATGATTTACAAACTAACGAGTCAAAAATAACCGATGGGTTATTAAGCCAGTTAAATAATGAAACTCTTGATGAAGCACTAGCCAGTAATCAAAAGGTAGAGGACGTTTTAAAGCAGCAACTTACCTCGTTATTTACTATTTCAAGCACGCCCAGCATGCTTAACTATAAACTCTCCGATGAAGAACTCGCCCTGCGCACCGTAATAAGCTCTCAGCATGAGGGGTTATTAAAAAACGAAAACAGCACCCAATTAATTGAGCGATTAAATACGTCGGTTAAAAATATTCAGGGTGCTTATGCTAATACCAGCGATATTTTATCGAGTTTAGGTCAGCTTGGGCATGAGCAAAAAACGTTTTTAGCCTCAAGTCAGCAACGTGTAGAGCGCTCACTTAATCCATACATGGAAAGCCTTAATCGCGCAAAATACGAGGATGACGATAACTACCTGTTTGAGCTCTCGGTAAAAACTAAAGAAGGTGATGTTATAAACATTACCTTTAACTCATCGCAAGGGTACGATGAAAAAACAGGTGAAGCGATAGATGGCTTTGGCATAAGTTACGAAGTAAATGGCAATTTATCTGAGGCTGAACATGCGGCTTTAACGCAGGTTATGGCGGGTGTTGGCGAAATGGCCGATGAGTTTTTTAAAGTGAGTGAAAGTTCATTCAACCCTCTTATAGTCCCAAATCAAGCAGACATGAGCTTAGATTTTTTAGCGGGCTTTAATAGTGAGCAGTTAGCCGGTTTTAATGTGTCGTTTTCAACAACGCAAAATAAAGATCTTGATTCGAAAGAGAACAATCTTGATTTAAGTTACTCCATTGATGAAGCATTAAACCAACAAGCACTTGTGTTTAAAGCCGCAGGTGGGCAAAACGACATTGATTTTGCACTCGATATGTCAACCATTGGCGCTAAAGACACACAGCAAATGCAGCAGTATTTAGCGTCGCTAGATCAAAGCCTAGAAGATAGCCGAGTAAACAGCACCAAAGACGATAAAGAGTCGGCATTTGGGCGCAAAGGCGATGAGGCAATGCAGCAAGGTTTTGCATTGTTTAAAGGTGCTTTTACGAGTATGTCGGCGGCGGCTGAGCGTTATAGCAATTTGGAGTCACTTGCAGATCAGCACTTTAATGACGGGCGCGCCATGGTTGCCGATTTGGTTGATAACATGATTACAAACGATGCCCGTTACCAAGGGCTTGGTAATAAAGCCCCAAATACATTGGGTGCGAGTATTTCTAAGCTCGCTGATTTTGATGCCACTTTTTCATATGCGCTGGATAACGGCGACTATCAGCCTAAAAGTACTATTGAGCTAAGCCAAGTAACTGAACAAGTCCAATTAGGGGATCTTAGCGGTGTAACGCAAAGTAAAAATGTAAGTAGTCATTTTGATTATCAATACAGTCGCCCTGATTATTACAACAAAGAAGAAAGCTATAACGTAGGTACTGCGGTTAAAAATAAAGAGCTTGTGGGTCTTGATCAGTCTCACGAGGTTGATGTTGATACAAAAATGTTTGAGTTTAATCCGCAAACTAATCAATACGAGCTACAAATGGCGATGCAAGAGCAAACCATTAGCAAAAGTGACATTCGCTTAATTGACGATATTTGGCTTGAAGAAAACGAAAACAGCTACAACATGAATAAAAAAGAGCGTGTTGAGAGCGACGAAAAACAAGATGAGTTTAAAAAAACAAGCAGCCATTCTCATAATAAGTTAGTTACCTTAATTGGTGACTTAGATAAGCTAGCTGAGAATAAAGACGTAAGGCGAGAATATTTAACTAACTTATCGCAAGTAAACTTTTTTATGGATAAAAAGTAACGCCTGAGAGTTATTCACTCCACGCTCAATATTGGGTATAGTCGTTTAATACCTAAATTAATACCTAAATTAATACCTAAATTAAGAGCAACCTTATGTTTAAACAATTAATTTTACTCTGCGCTTTAAGCATGCCGCTTGTAAGCTGCGCTGCTGATGCACCGTTTTCGGGCGGAATTAGCACTGATGTACTGCTAAGCGACTACGACAAGTTTAACGAACAATACAAAGCGTTTACGCCAACAGCACAAGACATTGCCCTAATGCAAAAGCTAGAAGGCAAAGAGCTAATTGTATTATTTGGAACGTGGTGCCACGACAGTGAGCGCGAAGTGCCAAAACTCATTAAGTTACTTTCTACGTCGAAAGTACAACTTGCAAGCATTGAATACGTGGCCGTAGGTTACAACAAGCAAGACGATGCAGGCATTGCAGAAGCTCACGACTTGCAATACACCCCTACGTTTATTGTTAAACAAAATGGCAAAGAGTTAGTACGCGTAATTGAAAAGCCAACGGGTACGTTAGCGCAAGACTTAACTCAGGGTTTGTAAATAGAGCTTGTTCGTATTTGGGTTTAACGATTTAGCAAATAGGTTTATAAGTTAGCTGTTGGGCTGCTATGAGTAGTCTCCTGATACTTTAATGTGTAAGGCCAAAATTTTCCCCCTTTGGCTGAGCCAAAATAGGAATTCAGCTATGGTTTGCATATCAATTAAAACAAATAAAAAACTAATTAATCTACAAGCTCGTTATGGTGTTTCTTAATATGTCTAAGGATCTACGTAAAAATTTGATTGCTGTGATTCTTAGTCCTTTAATTGTATTACCAGTCCTTGGTTTTTGTTATTTTTATGCGGGTATAGAAAATTATACTTCTCTTAGTTCATTAATTTCAGGTGTTGGTTTTGGTGTATCAGTAGGGATGGGAAGTTTATTTTATTTCTATCCTTTAATGTTCATTTACGGATTACCTATTAGCTTATTACTCCAAAAGTTAAATTTATTTAAATTACCTGTAGTTTTAATCTTAAGTATACTTCCAGTTTTTTTACTTAGTCTTTTTAGTGAATTTAATCGTGCAACATTGGTTCTTCATTTATTAGTACTTTCAATGGGTTTAACTAGTTGGCTTATATATAATAAATTAAGGTAACACCACAACAAGTGATTAATGTTACACAACCGTTTTTTTACTCGACTTACAGCTCAGATCAAACATTATTCACTAAATAGGCTTTTTTCGAATGCTTGTGCGGCATGTGAAGAGGGTCTGTCTTTATAGTGTAATTGGTATAATGGTCTTGATAACTCGACGTTATTTGGCTGTTCTAGCCGTGTTAATTTACCTAGCTGTACTAAATCCTCAGTGACTACGTTTGGCAATAAAGCGACCCCCATACCTTGTGCTACCGCCCTTGCTATCGCTTCATTACTTCCGAGCTGCATATTATTTTTTGCTGTAATGCCATGTTGCTGTAGTAATTTAACCGAGACCTCTAAAGTGCCCGAGCCTGGTTCGCGCAGTAGCCAAAACTGTTTGTTTAACCATGGTTTTAAGTCTTTCGTGGGCTTAAAGTTACTGGGTATAACTACACTCATTAAATCGTTTTGCCAGTGCTTACTTATAATATGCGGCTCGGTTGGTGTGCCTTCAACCAGTGCTAAATCGATAGTGCATTCAAGTAGGGCGTGCTCAATTTGCGCGGTATTGGCAACTTGTACTTCTACTTTTATATGGGGGTATTGTGCGCAAAAATTGGCTAAATAGGGCGGTAGCCAATAGCTGGCAATGGTTGTACTGGTGCCTATAACGAGTGTGCCGCGCTTAAGCCCTGTGCGTGATTTAATATCTTCAATGGCTGCCTTTTCAATAGCAAAAATACTACGAGCATGTTCAAAAAGTGCTTGTCCGCCTTCACTTAAGGTGAGTTTCTTACCCTTAGATGCACGCTCAATAAGTTGTATATTTAGCTGATACTCAAGCTCTTTTAAAGCTTTAGACACAGCTGGTTGGCTTATAAAAAGCGCCTCAGCTGCTGCTGAAAAACTGCCTAATTTAGCAACCGTGTAAAACACCCGAAGTGCATGCAAGTTCATTGTGCCTCTCAAATCACATAACCTTAAGTTATCGAATCATGATTTTAATGTATTGGAGTTATATTTTGCGCTTTCTTAAAATGAAGTCAATTAATTACGATGACTTTATTAAGGGATGACTATGCTTAGTGCAATTAAAGATATGCCACAGCTTTTTAGTATTAATACTAAGCAGTATACCAACTCGCGTTGGTGGCTAGGAATGCTATTAGTTATTGTTTTAGCGGGTGTTGCTGTTGCGCTGAGTAAGTTGCCGGTAATGCAAAGTGCCCAGTTTAGCTCCTTAACTATTGGTATTGTGCTAGGCATTATTGTAGGTAACAGTGTGTTTTCGCGCATTGCGACTCATACCGATGTGGGTGTTGATTACGCTAAAAGTATTTTACTCAAAGCGGGTATTATTTTATTTGGGTTTAGAATTACCTTTGCACAGGTAGCAGGCGTTGGCTGGAGTGGATTGCTAACCGACATTGTTATGCTCAGCGGTACGTTTATATTAGCAATGCAGCTTGGTAAACGTGTATTTAAACTTGATGAGCAAACAGTAATATTAATTGGTGCAGGTAGCTCTATTTGTGGCGCAGCAGCTGTAATGGCAACCGAGCCTGTAATAAAAGCGCAGGCGCATAAAGTATCGGTAGCTGTAGCAACGGTGGTGGTATTTGGTACGTTGAGTATGTTTGCCTACCCAATCATGTTTGAGTATATGGGGCTGAGTGAGCACGCATATGGTATTTTTGTAGGTTCAACCATTCATGAAGTAGCGCAAGTGGTAGCAGCGGGTACAGCTGTAAGCGCCAATGCTGCAGATACCGCCGTTATAGAAAAAATGCTACGCGTGATGATGCTTGCGCCGTTTTTAGTCACTTTATCGTTTTGGCAAAGTAAAAAAAGAGTAAAGGCAGGTAATACTATAAGTAATGAGGATAATAAATCAGGTATTAGTATTCCTTGGTTTGCGGTGTTATTTATTGTGGCAAGTGGTGTGCATTCACTCTCTATTATTCCTCAAGTGGCTACAAGCGCAGTTGTTTGGTTTGATAATATATTACTCACCATTGCGATGGTGGCTTTGGGTTTACGCACACATGTTGGGGCAATTCGCCAAGCGGGTATTAAGCCACTGTTACTGGCGCTGTGCTTGTTTTTGTTTTTAACATTGGGTGGTTACGCTATTAATATAGGCATTGCTGAGCTGTTTTAAACGTTACTTGGTAAAAGTTGATTGGCGGCTTAAATTGGCCAATCAACTTCGTTTACGTTATCGAGCTGTGTGCTGGTATTTTTATTGCCTTGCCATTTATTAGTGTAAACAGCGTGCGGGTCAAACTGTAACGTTTGTTTTTCAATATTAAAGTGCCTACCACCACGCGGATCTACGCCTACACCTGCTATATATTGCCAATTACCCCAATTAGCGGCTACATCGTAATCAATAAGTTGTTGCTCAAAATAGGCTGCGCCATAACGCCAATCAAGACCAAGTTCGTTCACTAAGCAGCTCGCTGCAATTTGCCTTGCACGGTTTGATATGTAACCCGTAGCGTTTAGCTCGTTCATAATCGCATTTACTAATGGGTAGGGTGTTGAGCCATTACACCACGCAGCAAAGCGGTTTGGCATAAATGTAGTAAGGGGTTTTGTTTGCTTTTGGCCTTTAAAGCTAAACAGGCTTTTACCTGCCTTAAGTGCATGCCATTTAAAATACTCTCGCCATAGCAATTCAAATTTAATCCAGTAAGTAGACTCGTTTGTTATTTGACTATGTTCGTACGCCTCAACTGCTTTATAAACTTGCCGCGCACTTACACAACCTAAAGCAAGCCAGGTACTAAATTTTGTGGTGTTATTAAAGCCATCAAGCTCGTTTCGAGTTATTTTATAAGTACTTGGTAGTAAACCTGAAAAGTATTGCTTTAAATGTGTTTGCGCACTTTTAAACCCGCCATGCATTACGCCATTATTTGCTATACGCTCTAAAGGTTTTTTAGCGCACAAGGTTATTGGCTGAGGGAGCAAACCGTTTGGTAATGTTGAAAGTGAAATGGGGCTAGTGGCGGCCTCTACCTTTTTACGAAACGGGGTAAAGTGTTTAGGTAATTCGCTTAAATCAAACGGTAGGTCACTTTGTTTAAAGAGCGTGTCTTGCTGCGACCCTGCAAATTTAGTATTAGGGCAATGTGCTTTGAGTAAGTTTATTTGGCGTTGCTCGTACAGGCCAAATTGCTCGCTGTATACAACTTCATCAATATTTTGCTCATTAATACGCGCTTTCAAAAGCGATACAGGTTCGCCTTCAAGTACATGCAGTGTTTGCCCGCGCTCAATAAGTGCTTGTTGGAGTTCATACAAGCTTTGCATTAAAAACTGCTGTTTATGCACGCCATACGGCTTTTGTTGATAGTTATTATTTTTAAACCAGTGCGGGTTTATAACAAATACAATATCGAGCGCGCATTGCTCAGTAGCAAGTTCGCTTAAAATAGGGTTGTCGGTTAGACGTAAATCGTTTTGTAGCCAATATAAAATGCGTTTGCTCATAGGTTTACTCAGGTTTTTGTAATCATTAACTTTACGAAGCAAAAGCGGGTAGGGATTAGTTTTGAGGTTTTTAAGAGGGTTTTAAAAAGAGGCGGCAAATAATACCGCCTCCTTGAATGTTAAATAGCCGATTTTTGTTTTTCTATCCAATCGTTTATTACGTCTTCTAATACTTCCATAGGCAGCGAGCCTTGGCCTATAACGGTGTCGTGAAAGCTGCGAATATCAAACTTAGCACCTAGCTCTTTTTCGGCTTTTGCACGCAGTTCGCGTATTTTTATTTCACCCATTTTGTACGAAAGCGCTTGGCCAGGCCATGAAATATAACGATCTATTTGATCCTCCACCGCGCTTTGTGGCAATGCAGTGTGATCTGCTAAGTAGTCAATTGCCTTTTGGCGGCTCCAGCCAAATGCATGAATACCGGTATCAACAACAAGCCTCACAGCACGCCACATTTCGTAACCTAAACGACCAAAGTCGCTGTATGGGTCTTGATAAAAGCCGGCTTCTTTACCTAAACGTTCGGTGTAAAGTGCCCAACCTTCGCCAAATGCTGAGTGGCTAAGTGTGCGTCTAAACTGAGGTACATCTAACTCCATTGCAATAGCGTTTTGTAAATGGTGCCCTGGTATTGCTTCGTGTAGGCTTAGTGCTTCTAAATTATACAAAGGCTGTAGCTTAGGTGTTGAGGCTAAAAAGTAAGTACCCGGTGAGCGATTATCAGCCGGTGGCATATAAAACGCGCCACGACTCGCTGAGCCTTTTATTGTAAAGGTGTTACGCGGTAAATGATTAAAGTAGGTTGGTAATTTGCCATACATTTTTTGCGTAATAAAGGCTGTTTTTTCAAGTAAGTCTTGTGCGTCTGTTGCGTAAAATTGCTCATCGGTTGCTAAAAATTCTAAAAACTCAGCATAAGTGCCATCAAAACCTACTTTATCAATAATGCTTTGCATCTGCGCTTTAATACGCGCGACTTCTTTTAAGCCAAGCTCATGAATTTTCTTTGGTGTGGCATTGGTTGTGGTGTAGTAATTAACTGCATATTTGTAATACTCAAGCCCGCCTTTAACGCTTGCAATACCCGGCTGGGCTCTACAGTTAGGCATGTAATCGTTTTCAAAAAAGTCGTAAAAGTGCTGATAAGCAGGGACTACTTTTGAGCTGATTAAGGCCTTTGCTTTATTTTGGTATGTGGCTTTTTGCTCTGCTGTAAACGTTTTTGGTATACGTGTAAAGGGCTCGTAAAGGGCACTGTTTTCAGGTTGCTTAACAATATGCGCGCTAATGCTTTGGCTGTAATTTTCAAAGGTTTTGCAGTAATGAGTAAAGCCTGTTTTTATACCTTCTTTCATTAAATCAATATTTTGCTGATTAAAGCGAGGGTAGTCGGCAAGGCTTACTAAAAATGCGTTGTAGTCATCGGGTGTTAAAAATGCCATGTTAGCGGGGGCTTCGGCAAAATAAGTATGCCAGCCACTTAAAAAATTAACCGGAAAATACTTATCTTGAAAAAGGTAACTTTGCTGCTCGGTTTCTCGCTCATATTTAAATAAGCGGTAGTTCATTAGCTGCTCGTTGTTGAGCGTTTTTGGGTCAATGCTGGCTAAGTTTTTTAGTACGTTGTTGTTATAAGCTTGGCGCTTTGCAATGGCTTGCTCGCTCCAATTTGGCAAAGTACCGTTTGGCTTCCAGCCGTCTGGGTCGGTACGAAAAAATATTTTTTCAGCTTTTGCGTTTTGCCAATGGTTATCAATAATGGTTTTTAAATCTGCATTGCTATCGGCTGCGCTCGGCAGTGATGCTACAGCTAAGCAAATAGCTAAAATTGTTTTTTTAAACATATTATTCTCATTTTTAGCGCGTTAATTTTTATTAGTTTACGCACATGTGTCATTTTTGTTTCTAAGATAATAACAAGTTAACCTTATTAATGCGCTTAATTTCACAACCAGTACCTCTTGCTTTTACTTTTTGATTGAACAAATTTCACCGCTGAAGTGAGTGGGCCACTAGTTTATTGTTTTATCAGCGTTTAGAATGATTAAAACTAATTACAATAAAAGACCGTCATGTTTAATAAAGTAATAACGCTGATTGATGAAGCTAATAACCAAGACCCTAATACTGAGCAGCACAATGGAGAAAGTTTTCCAAAAGAGTATTTATACTCACAGCGTATGAGCGAAATGCTAACTCGCTTTAAACCTGATGCCGATGCACTCATGCAAATTGCAGTGCGTGCACAGCATATTCAGCGTTGGAAATCGCCACGTAGCGACTTTGAAATGAACAAGCAGGGTTATCATCAATGGCGTAGCGCACTTTATATTTTTCATGCGTCACTAGCCGTTGAATTAATGAAACAAGCTGGGTTTAACGATACTGACCAAAACCGTGTTTATAACGCTGTTGCTAAAAAAGATATTAAGCGCAATCCAGATAGCCAATTAGTTGAAGATGTAGCAAGTTTGGTGTTTATTGAACACTACATGCTTGGGTTTGCCAGTGCAAAACCAGATTACAATGAAGAAAAATGGATTGGTATTATTCGCCGCACATGGCAAAAAATGTCAGATGAAGCCCATGAGTTTGTACTTACAGGTAATATTACATTACCAACGCCGCTTGTTGGGCTTATTCATAAAGCGCTTGAGTAAAGTAGTGTAAGCTAGGTATTAAAATAAAAAGGATTTTTAGAATGTTTTGCCCACGTACAAATGCCTCTCTTGAGCCGTTATTAATTGGCGGTATTACTGTTTACACTTCAGTGCAAGGCGGCGTATTTTTTGATAACAGCCAAATTTTTAAATTTAGCTCGCCAGAGCTAAAGCATGGTCAGGTGTTGCTAAAGCATTTGAGTGAACATAGCGAGAGTGAACATAGCGAGAGTGAATACGATGTATCGCTACGAATTAATTGCCCAAAGTGCAAAAAAATTGTAATGATGCGCAGGTATTTTTCGCCAGTAAAGGCCGTCGAAATAGATGAATGCCCAGGCTGTGCAGGAATATGGCTTGATAGCGGCGAGCTGGCAAAAATACACGAAAACCATTTAACACCTAAAGAGCGAAAGCTATTAGCTCATGAAATGGCAACCAATCATGGCTTTATAACTATTAAATCACCTACTTCTAGGTTTACGCCAACTAATAAAAATAAAAATGCACATGAAGCCACGGTGGAGAACTTAGTGCGCTTAGCTTTGCTTGGTTTGTAACTCTTAATAACATATTAAAACAAAAACGGCGTACTAAAAAGTACGCCGTTTTTATTGTAATAAACTAACTCTTGAAAAGTTTATTTATTACGGTTTTCTTTTGCAAACGCACGTATTTTACGTTTTTGCGAAAGCGTTACTTTATTAGTACGCCCTGCAAATGGATTATCACCTTCTCTAAATTCAATTTTGATTGGGGTGCCCATAATTTTAAGTGCTTTACGGTAGTAGTTCATTAGGTAGCGTTTGTAGCTATCTGGTAAATCTTTAACTTGGTTACCGTGAATAACAATACGTGGTGGGTTATAACCACCGGCATGTGCATATTTAAGCTTAACACGACGACCACGAACAAGTGGTGGCTGATGATCGGCTTGAGCCATGTCCATAATTCGACGCAGCATTGCAGTACTTATACGTTTAGTCGCTGATTCATACGCTTCGTCAACAGACTCAAACAAATGACCAACACCTGTACCGTGTAGTGCAGATATAAAGTGTAGGCGTGCAAAGTCAATAAAGCCTAAACGGCGATCGAGCTCTGATTTAATACGATCTTTAACGTAATCGTCTAAGCCATCCCATTTGTTCACTGCAATTACCAATGAACGACCTGAGTTAAGAGCAAAGCCTAATAAGCTTAAATCTTGATCTGAAATACCATCGCGAGCATCAACAATCAATAACACAACGTTACAATCTTCGATTGCTTGAAGCGTTTTAATTACAGAGAACTTTTCAACTACGTCGCTTACTTTTTTACGCTTACGAACACCTGCGGTGTCAATTAACACATACTCTTTTTCATTTCGAGTCATCGGAATGTAGATAGAGTCACGTGTTGTACCTGGCATGTCGTATACAATTACGCGATCTTCACCCAGTATACGGTTTGTAAGCGTTGACTTACCAACGTTAGGGCGACCAATAATTGCAAGCTTTACAGGTTTGTCTGCAAATGCCTGGTGATCGGTATCGCTGTCTTCATCTTCTTCGTAAAGATTAATAAGCTCTTCGTCATCGCCTGTTACGTCTTCGTCTTGTGCAGCTAATTCAGCAATAAGCGGCTGAAGTGTTTGCTCAAGTAATAACGTAATACCACGGCCATGCGATGCAGCAATATGATGAATTTCACCTAATGATAATTGGTAAAATTCAGCACAGTTTGAATCTGCATCAATACCATCGGTTTTATTGGCAACAACAAAACACTTTTTATCTTGTTTACGCAAGTGATTAGCAATTGCTTGGTCAGCTACGGTCATACCTACACGAGCATCTACTAAAAACAGAACAATGTCAGCTTCTTCAATAGCTAGCAGAGATTGATCTGCCATTTCGATTTCGATGCCTTCTTCTGAGCCATCAATACCGCCCGTGTCTACCACGATAAATTCATAGCCATCGTAACTAGCTTGGCCATATTTTCTATCTCGTGTTAAACCTGGAAAATCGGCTACGAGTGCATCACGAGTACGTGTTAAACGGTTAAATAATGTGGATTTGCCCACATTGGGTCGCCCAACTAGAGCGATCACGGGAAGCATAAACTACCTCTTTAAAAAACAACAAAAGGCTTCGCAGTGCGAAGCCTTAAAAAAACCATATGACTATTAGTAACTTAGTTTGGTATTTTTACCATACTAACTTCACCATCACGGGTGTATAAAATTAGCTTATCGTCGGCAACAACTGGCTCAACAAAAAAGCCCGAGCTGTCAAAGTCTTCACGAGATACTAGCTCGCCAGTTTCTTTATTTAGCCAATGTAGGTTACCTTCTTGGTCGCCTAAAGCTAAGTGGCTACCTGCAACTGCAGGGCCTGTTAGGTACCAACCGCGTAGAGCGGGTTGGCTCCAACGTTCAATACCTGAATTTTTATCTAATGCGTAAATAACACCATCGCTATCTACTAAATAAATTGTTTGTGCATCCATCGCAATTTCGCGGTAGCTGCTGTACTCGCGTTTCCATACAACATTGCCAGAGCGAATATCTACAGCGGCTAAGTTTCCGTTGTAAGCTATAGCGTAAGCGTATGGACCGCTAATAAGTGGTTGAGTGTCTACGTCAACTAGGCGTTCAAATTCTGATGCGCCTTTAGCAACCGCAATTTCTGCGCTCCATGCTGAGTAACCACTGTCTGAAATTAATACGCTTAGCTTGCCTGTTTCAAGGCCTACTAATACACCACCGTTAGCAACGGTTGGCGAGCTTTGTCCGCGTAATGTTAGTGGTGGAACTTCTTGTTCAAAGCTCCAACGCTCTTCGCCTGTATCTGGGTGAAGGGCTAACAATTTACCAGAGCCTAAATTTACAAATATTAAGCCATCACCTGCTGTTGGTTTAGACAGAGATTCGCCTGGTACGTTTTTACGCCAAACTTCTTCACCAGTTTCGCGATCAAGAGCAATAATAAAGCCGTGTTCAGAACCAATATAAATTTTACCATAGGCTTGCAAAATACCACCTGATAATTTTGCATTACCGTTGTCAGCCCAAGGCCAAAACGATAAATCTTGGCGTACATCGGTTTCCCATTTTGTATCGCCATTATCAAGTGAAAGCGCTTCTACTTGGCCTTCGCGGCTAGCAACATACACAGTATCTTTGTAAACTGCGGGTGTTAAACGAGAAAAATAATGCTCTACGCCATCACCTACAGATTCTTGCCAAACAACGTCAGTTTCAAATTGGTTTACAATTTCAGGAAGTACTAGTTCATCTTCATCATCACTTGATGAACAACCCATCAATGTTGCCATACATAGGGCAAGGGCTGCTGTTGTAAATTTTTTCATGCCTAAAACCTTATGCCGCTGGGCTAGTTACTGCTAGGTCATCTAACTTAATTTGTAATAGTGGGTTACTTGTTAATCCACCCGCATCTATTGCTGCTTGGTATGCAGTACGTGCTTGATCTTTATTACCTTGCTCAGTGTAAATGTCGCCTTTAAGCTCGGCCACGTTTGCATTGAACGCTTCAGGTAATGGTGCATTTAATGTCGTTAATGCATCGTCATATTTAGTTTGCGCAATTTGAACACGTGCTAAACGTGTAATCGCAATTGCTTTTAATTCTGTATTTGGCGTATTAGACACAACCCAGCTTAGCTTTTCGCTTGCTACGTCTAGTTTTTTCGCTTCTACTGCGTCTTTTGCAGCAACGAATGCAGCAAGTGTTGCGTAGTTTGTGTCTTTATTTTCGCTAATAAACGCATCAGCTGAAGATAATACATCGTCGCTTTCAACAAGCGCTGTATATGAATCTGATGCTTTTTCAGCGGTAGTAATTTGGTTTTGGTTATATGCTTTCCAGCCATATAAGCCACCTAGGCCAACAAGTATACCTAGCGCAAGTGAAATGCCGTTTTCACGGAAAAAGCGTTTAATGGCTTCTGCTTGTTGTTCTTCTGTTGAATAAATATCCATTCTTACCTCTAATGTTCGCTTAGCCGTTAATAAGCTCAGCTAATAGCGCTTTAGCTTGTTCTAATTCTAATGTGACTTGTTCTTTACGCTCGCGCAAATACTTGATGGTCACAACGCCTTTTTCTAATTCATCTTCACCAATAATTACTGCAACAAGTGCATCGCTTTTATCAGCACGTTTTAATTGTTTTTTAAAGTTTCCGCCGCCCGCATGTACCATAACGCGTAAACCCGGTACGTCTTTACGTAGTTGCGCTGCAATTGCAGGAGCTTGAATGCTTGCTTTGTCGCCCATTGCTGCTAAATATACATCAGCATTACGACGAATGTCACCTACACACTCAAGTGCTTGTAGTAATAATACTAAGCGCTCTAGACCCATTGCAAAACCAACTGCTGGCGTTGCTTTGCCGCCAAGTTGTTCAACTAAGCCATCGTAACGTCCGCCAGCACATACAGTGCCTTGTGCACCTAAACTGTCGGTTACCCATTCAAATACAGTGCGGTTGTAGTAGTCTAAACCACGTACTAACTTTTCATTAACCGTATATGAGACGCCAGCAGCGTCTAAACGTTCACATAAATTTTCAAAATGTTCTTTTGATTCAGCATCTAAATTTTCAGACAATTTAGGTGCATCAGTTAAAATTGCTTGTACGTCTGGGTTTTTGCTATCAAGTACGCGTAATGGGTTTGAATACATACGACGTTTTGAGTCTTCATCAAGCACATCAATGTGTTGCTCAAGGTAGGCTACTAAAGCATCACGGTAATCTGCACGCGCTTCGTTAGATCCTAAAGAATTTAGCTCTAAACGAACGTGGTCAGTAATACCAAAGGCTTCCCATAGTTGCGCTGTTAATAAAATAACTTCTGCGTCTATATCTGCTGTAGCAATACCAAATGTTTCTAAACCAAATTGGTGAAACTGACGGTAACGACCTTTTTGCGGACGCTCGTGACGAAACATTGGACCCATGTACCAAAGGCGTTGTTCTTGGTTGTATAGTAAGCCATTTTGGTTGCCAGCACGTACGCATACTGCGGTGCCTTCTGGGCGAAGTGTTAATAAGTCGCCATTGCGATCGGCAAAGGTGTACATTTCTTTTTCTACTATATCGGTAACTTCACCAATAGAGCGTTTAAATAAGTCGGTTGATTCTACAATAGGAAAACGAATTTCTTGATAACCGAACGATGCTACTGTCTCGCGTAAAATGTTTTCTACTTTCTGCCAAACTTGTGTATCGCCCGGCAGACAATCGTTCATACCGCGAACTGCCTGAATTTGTTTTGCCACTGATAAATCCTAAATGCTGTTTTTTTGTGTAATGAAAAATGCTTACACAACAAGAATGCTAAAAATTGACCCGTCATTATATACCCAAATGACCCCATGATGCGAGTTTCAGTTGGAATTAAAAGCGATTTAGGCAAGGCATTGATTGAAAGTAATAGTGGTTCTATTGTTAAAATCAATAACGCAGTATAAATCGCTTTTAAACCAACCCGTTGGGTGTTTCACAGACACTTACTCTCATCGTTGTTACTTTTTAAAAGGGATTGCCATTCTTGCAAAGTAACGCCTTGATATTAAGAGCCTGTGAAACGCTGAATTCTGTATCTTGGGGTCGTTTGGGTATCCACTAGCTATAAAGGTAAACGCCAAACACCGCTGTTTGGCGCTTTATGCGGTATTTATTCGACTATTTTTATGTCAATCGGTGTTTGGTTCTGCTTTTTTTCTATAAAGTCGCGTACATAACCTTCAAGCTGGTCAACAATGTTGTTGTTATCAATGCGCGCTTTTTGGCGTTCGCCATTTATATACAAACCAGAACGACGATTTGCACCGGCAAGCCCTATATCACTCACAAGCGCTTCACCTGGTCCATTTACAACGCAACCAATTACCGAAACTGACATAGGTTCGATAATATCCTCTAAGCGCTCTTCAAGTTGGTTCATGGTGCTTACTACATCAAACTCTTGGCGTGAGCAGCTAGGGCAGGCAATAAAGTTAATTCCACGCGAACGAATGCGCAATGAATTTAAGATATCAAAGCCTACTTTAATTTCTTGTACCGGGTCGGCAGCAAGTGATACACGCAGGGTATCGCCAATACCTTCGGCAAGAAGCATACCTAAACCTACTGCAGATTTAACAGAGCCTGAGCGCATGCCGCCCGCTTCGGTAATACCTAAATGCAGTGGTTGGTCTATTTCTTTAGCGAGTAAGCGATATGCACCTACAGCTAAAAATACGTCAGACGCTTTTACTGATATTTTAAATTGGTCAAAATCAAGGCGGCGCAAGATATCTACATGGCGCATTGCTGATTCTAATAAGGCTTCTGGTGTTGGTTCGCCGTATTTTTCTTGTAAGTCGCGCTCTAGTGAACCGCCATTTACACCAATACGAATAGGAATGTTGTGCTCGCGTGCAGAATCGACCACAGCTCTTATACGCTCTTCACTACCTATATTCCCCGGGTTTATACGCAGGCAATCTACACCGTATTTTGCTACTTTTAAGGCTATACGGTAATCAAAGTGAATATCTGCAACTAGCGGAATCGTTACTTGCTCTTTTATACTTTTAAACGCTTCGGCTGCATCCATTGTTGGTACTGATACACGGACTATGTCGGCACCTGCATCTTGTATTGCCTGTATTTGTGCAACAGTTGCATCAACATCCATGGTGTCGGTGTTGGTCATTGATTGCACTGCAATAGGGGCACCATCACCAATAGGGACGTTACCTACATTGATTCGGGTGGATTTTCTGCGTTTAATTGGAGATTCTGAAAACATAGCGACTACTCTGCTAGTGGTAATGTAAATTTGGCTAAACGGTTTTGAGGAAATGCAGAAACATCTACAGGTTCACCGTTTAAAGTAATGTCTACAGCGTCATGCTTACCAAGCACAACTGAAAAAGGAGGCGTACCGCTTACGGTCATAATATAGCCTGCTTTTTTAACGCCGAATGCTATTTTTTCGCCTTCGCCGTCGTAAATTTCAACCCAACTTTCGCCATTAAAGTTCATGACAATTGTGCTGCTAGCATCTTCTTGGCTTGCATTGTTAGAAGCAATAGGAGCCGTTTCTTTAACTATTTCTGGGCTTGTTGATGTTTCACTAGACGTGCTTTGTGATTCTAATAATGATTCATCGTCAATTTCGGCTTGTTGCTGTTGCTCTGAAATACTGGGTTGAGCGGCTTGGCGCTCGCTCATTTTTGAGTTGGCAACGTTTATGTTACTCGTTTGCTCTTCAATAGGTGTCGCGTTTTGCCAAAACCATAAAGCAGATGAGCCAATAACAATCGCTAAAATTAAATAGCTAAAAAACATTAAACGGCTGTCGTTTGCTTCTTTTTCTGTACGGCGTGAAAAACTCTGCATATTAGCGGGTTTAGCCGGCTCCGGTGGGGCTGGCATCATTGCTAATATAGGTGCGCTATCTACTTTTAATTCACGGCAATAGTTTTTTATATAGCCTTTAACAAAAGTAATAGGGCCGAGTAATGTAAATTCATCATTTTCAAGGCGCTTAATTTGAAGTTCAGACAGCTTTAACGGTGCAGCAATAGTCGCTATGCTAACGTTCGCTTGTTCTCTGTGATTTTTTAATATCTGGCCTACAGTTGGCTGTTCGCTCTGTGTTTGCGTATTTTCTTCATTCATAATGTGTATGAGTCTGGATCCACTAGTAAAAGTTTGTGCCCTGGTTTTAGTGCTATATCAGGACTTAATTTATTCCATCGCATTAATTCATCAATTAATACATGCCGCTGGGTAGCTATATCGTAAAGGGAATCACCAGCTTTAATTTCGTAATAAATATTTGGATCGTTTAGGTATATTTTACTTCCATTCATTACCCGATCCGACTCTTTTAGACCATTCCATTGCAGGAGCTTTTGTAGTTTAACATTGTATCGCACCGAAATGCTAAATAGGTTTTCGCCAACAGCAATTACGTGAAATGGCACGCGTAAAGGCGATACTTTAGGGTTAAGCATTGGGATCTCTGTTTTTTGTACTGCTTCGTAACTTTTAAATTCAATATCGGCATCATTTTGATAGCTGCTATTTTCAAATACAGTTGTATTTTTAGTCGCTTCGTAGAATACCACGTCACTACTATTTTTTTGAGCGGTAACTGCAGGAACTGAATTACTATAGTTACTAGTTTGCTGCGAATTAAACTGGCCTGTTTTAGGTGCGCCAAACGAAATTATTGTTACCTCGTCATCGGCTTTAGCTGGTTGTTTTGTTGCTATAACTTCTTTTTGAGGTTCGTAAACGGACTTAGCTTTTTTAGGTGCAGCTACTACGGAATCTGCAGAGTCGTGCTCAGTAGTAAGTGCAAGCATAACAGCCGATGTATCGGTAGGGTTGCTTGGTGCGACGACTTTAGGAGCTTCTTCTTTTTGGGTTGTTACTTGTTTTGCTATTACGGTTGCTTCGTCGGCTTGCTTACTGACCGTGTTTTGTACCGCCTTAGCTTGCTTTTCTCTTACTATAACTGGATTTACATCTTGGTTATTTGCTATTGCGATCTTTTTATCTGTTTTTTGCTCGTCGTTTGTTACCAAGCTTGTTAAACCGTCTTGTGGTGAACGTTTCTTTCTGATTACTTTTATTTTTGGTTTTGAACTAACGTGCGCGCCGCTTTCGTCGTTTTTTAGTTCTTTTAACTGCGCTTTGCGGTATTTTTCTCGCAGTATTTCAAACTCATTAAAACGTGTTCTTTTCTCTTTTAATGCATAGGCTTCGTTACTGCTAGAGTAAGTTTGTAAAATAGTGCTGGAAATTTTTTCAGCCTCTTCTATTCTGCCCATTCTGTTTTTTACAAGGTAGCTAAGCATTAATGCGCGAGAAGATACTCGACCTGTGCTTTCGTAGCGTTTTAAAAGTTCACTGGCTTTGTATAAGTCACTTTTTGCGTAATACAGCGCTGCTAAACTAATTAACGTAGATGTACGCTGAGAGCTGTGATTAAGTGCCTGTTGAAAATAACTTTCTGCATTTTCGAAATCATCAAATTCAATAGCACACAAGGCTAAATTTTCGTAACTTTCGGCAACGCGAATATAACTTGGTACTTCAATGGCTTTTAAAAATTGATCAGTTGCACGATCGTATTCATCAATGCCACATAAAAACACGCCGTAGTTATTAAGCGTATTAGGGTCGTCAGGCTTTATTTCGAGTGCTTTTTGGTATGCTTTATCAGCTAGCGGGTTCTCGCCTACTTGTTGATAGTAATAAGCAAGAGAGTAATGTACTTCAGGCAGGTCAGGAGCAAATGCAGCTGCACGTTCTAAATTGTATTTGGCTTGAGAGTTATTACCCGTTTTTAAATACTGTAAGGCTAAAGCAATTCGTGTTCGTGCTGCGCCAGTATTATTAATTTTATTTTCGACGACGGGCTTATTACTGCCGTTATAACTACTTTCGCTAACACAGCCACTTAAGGCAAGTGTTGATAGTGTTATAGCAAGTATAGATCGCATTACCTTATCTCTTTATTTTTAGTCCATGGCGCCTATCTTACCTAAAACCTTTGTTGTTGCATCATTTATTTAAAAATAAACAACTTAACCACCCTACATGACTAATTCACATAGGGTGGTTACAGATTATGCTTGGTGGATATTAACGCTAATTGCGTTATCGTCACGCATTTTCTTTTTAGCTAAACGTTTAGTACGGTCAACTACATCACCTACTAACTGTCCGCAAGCAGCGTCAATATCGTCACCGCGAGTACGACGCACAATACAGGTAACGCCTGCTGCTTGTAATACTTTTGAAAAACGGTCAATACGGCTATTGCTTGAGCGCGTGTATTCATTACCCGGGAACGGGTTAAACGGAATAAGGTTGACCTTACAAGGTGTGCCTTTTAACGTTTGCACTAATGCATGCGCCTGATCGGTGCTGTCGTTAATACCGTTAAGCATCACGTATTCAACCGTTACATCTTTATTTGCTTTTGAGCCATCGATATAACGACGACACGAGGCTAAAAATTCTTCAATAGGGTACTTTTTATTAACTGGCACTAAAATGTCACGCAGTGCGTTATCGGGTGCGTGAAGTGAAATAGCCAGTGCTACGTCAATTTTCTCTTTTAGTAAATCAAGTGCAGGTACAACGCCTGAAGTACTTAATGTTACGCGGCGCTTAGATAAACCAAAGCCCCAATCGTCCATCATTAGTTCCATTGCTGGCACTACGTTTTTAAGATTAAGTAAAGGCTCGCCCATACCCATCATTACAACGTTAGTTACTGGGCGCTTTTCGCTATGACCATCAAGGCCTATATCTTTAGCTACACGCCAAACTTGACCAATAATTTCAGATACTTTTAAGTTACGGTTAAAGCCTTGTTGAGCGGTAGAACAAAAAGTACACTCAAGAGCACAACCCACTTGTGATGATACACATAACGTAGCGCGCTCTTTTTCAGGGATCCAAACGGCTTCTACTTCTTGGCCGCCTTCCAGAATAAGTGCGTACTTAATAGTACCGTCGCTTGCTTGTTGGCGCACAGTGATTTCTGGCGCTACAATTTCGCACTCAGCTTTAAGTTTTTCTTTAAGCTTTTTGTTTACGTTGCTCATATCGTCGAAGTTATCTACGCCAAAATGATAAATCCATTTCATCACCTGGTCACTACGAAACGGCTTTTCACCGAACGATGCAAATAGCTCGCGCATTGCTTCTCGGTTTAAATCTAATAAGTTAATCTTTTTTTGCTCGGTCATGAAACAACCTCAATCGGTGACGGTGGA
This sequence comes from Pseudoalteromonas sp. NZS71, assembly GCF_015864715.1. Classification (NCBI taxonomy): domain Bacteria; kingdom Pseudomonadati; phylum Pseudomonadota; class Gammaproteobacteria; order Alteromonadales; family Pseudoalteromonadaceae; genus Pseudoalteromonas; species Pseudoalteromonas sp. NZS71. The sequence continues at coordinate 106,119 of NZ_JADYWS010000016.1, forward strand.
GATAAAATTTACGAGGACGAATTGTACACAATTCACTCACTTTAATCATTAAGTAAAACATCATGAGTTTCTGATTAATACTTTACGTAATGACTAAAAAAGGGCCCGAAAGCCCTTTTCAATATGTTAACGAATTCGAATTAACGAGTACGTGAACAAAGCTCTTCGTCAGCGAAGAAGTACGCGATTTCGCGAGCAGCAGATTCAACAGCGTCAGAACCGTGAACAGCATTTTCGTCGATGCTATCAGCGTAGTCTGCACGTAAAGTACCAGCTAGTGCTTCAGCAGGGTTAGTAGCACCCATGATTTCACGGTTTTTAAGAACAGCGTTTTCGCCTTCAAGAACTGTAACCATTACTGGACCAGATGTCATGAAAGATACTAAAGCACCGAAGAAAGGACGTTCGCTATGTTCAGCGTAGAAACCTTCAGCTTTCTCTTGTGAAAGGTGAACCATTTTAGCTGCAACGATTTTAAGGCCAGCAGATTCGAAACGGTTGTAGATAGCGCCAATGTGGTTTTTAGCAACTGCATCAGGTTTTACGATTGAAAAAGTACGTTCTAAAGCCATCTTTATGCTCCAATAATTTTAAGTAAAAGTGTGAATATTAACGGGCGCGAATTATACGCGTTTTAAGTGAAAAATCCTAATTTTATTAAAAACCAGTTTGGTTGCCGTTTTGTGATCTCGATCAAACGCAAATTATTGACCGCATTTATACTGCCGCGCTTCTGTTTACTTATTTGTTAATGACTAATCTGAATTCTGCTTGGGATAGATTTATTTTTCAGAGTTTAGGTTAACTACTTATGCAACTGGCTTAAACCCAGTTTGATGTATGGAGCGCACATGTCACCCGTTATTTCTTCAATGCCTTTTATTCCTGAATTATTATGCCCCGCAGGCAGTTTAAAAAACATGCGCTACGCGTTTGCTTATGGCGCAGATGCGGTTTATGCGGGGCAGCCTCGTTATAGTTTGCGTGTGCGTAATAATGAGTTTGACCTAGACACTCTGAAAGTAGGCATTAGTGAGGCGCATGCGCAAAATAAAAAGTTTTATGTGGTGTCTAATATTGCGCCGCATAATGCCAAAGTTAAATCGTATTTACGTGATATAGAACCGGTTATTGCGATGAAACCCGATGCGCTAATTATGTCAGACCCTGGTTTAATTATGCTGGTTCGTGAAAAGTGGCCGACTATGCCGGTTCATCTATCAGTGCAGGCAAATGCAGTTAACTACGCAAGCGTGCAATTTTGGGCAAAGCAGGGAATTGAACGCGTTATTTTATCGCGGGAGCTGTCGCTCGAAGAAATAACCGAAATACGCACACTCTGCCCAGACACCGAACTTGAAGTATTTGTACATGGCGCACTGTGTATGGCGTATTCGGGGCGTTGTTTGCTCTCTGGTTACATAAATAAGCGCGATCCAAATCAAGGCACGTGTACTAATGCATGTCGTTGGGATTACGATGTAAAACCTGGTGTTGAGAACGAAACCGGCGAAATGGTGCATAAAATTGACCCCAAACAGGTGATTCCTACACTGGGTGAAGGCGCGCCAAGTAACGATGTATTTATGCTAGAGGAACAAGGCCGCCCTGGTGAGTACATGCCTGCATTCGAGGATGAGCACGGCACCTATATTATGAACTCAAAAGATTTACGCGCTGTGCAATACGTAGAGCAGTTAACAAAAATGGGTGTACATAGTTTAAAAATAGAAGGGCGTACTAAGTCATTTTATTATGTAGCGCGCACAGCACAAGTTTATCGCAAAGCAATAGACGACGCAGCTTCGGGTAAACCATTTGATACTAACTTATTTAAAACACTCGAAAATCTAGCACATCGTGGTTATACCGAAGGCTTTTTAAAACGCCATGCCCATCAAGATTATCAAAATTATGAATACGGTCATTCGGTATCAACTAAGCAGCAATTTGTGGGAGAAGTACTTGAGCGCTGCGAAAATGGATTAGTTGAAATAGACGTTAAAAATAAATTTTGTACAGGTCACTCCTTAGAGCTTATGACACCACAAGGTAACATTACTTTTAAGCTTGAATATATGGAAAACAAAAAGGGGGAAACTATTAGCGATGCTAAAGGCTCTGGTCACATTGTAAAAATACCGCTAAATGAAGGCATCAACTTAGCGCACGCTATTTTAATGCGTAATCTTGAGGAACAACAAGATACTCGTAATCCATTTAAACAAGCTGTTTAGCTACAGCTGAATATAGTTTTTTCAAAAAACTCGGGGTTATAAAAACCCCGAGTTTGCGACTTTATTTAAAATAATATTAATTATTTTTCAAGTTGCTTTAGCTTATCTCTTCGCTCTTTACGTTTTTGTTTTAATGTTTTGCTTGCATGTTTTTTAGGTTTTTCTTTACTCATTACAAATAACTCCAATTAAATATATAAAATTAATAAATAAAAATTGAAATAATTTACTCTATATTTCCTCCTTAATATTAATGGCTATTATTTCCCAAAGGTGGGATTCCCCAGCTTCTTTATATTCAATAATATGATTTATTTTATGCCCTAAAAGAGCGACCCCAAGAGGAGAGTGAAATGATACGTCACTAATAAAGTGCCTTCGTTGGCTTGGAGGCACTAAAGTTATGCGGCGCTTAAAACCGGTGGTTATATTTTTAATAACCACCGTGCTATTAATTTGTACATGCGGATTGAATTTTGACCAAGGCCGCTGTGAATACTCGACTTCTTGTAGTAAATACGCAAGCTTCAGCGGTTGTAATAGTACCGCTGCGTCTGTGAAGTTATTTTTAGACAGGAAAGATTTTTTACGCTCGAACAGAAAAGAAAGCACGGACTAATCCCCACAAAAACTAAATCGAATTTAAATATATAAAGGTACAGTGTAACTGCCGAGTGTAAGGGTTACACTCGGCTTAAATTCCGAAGGTGGTATTTGTTTTTAGCAGGTATGTGATTAAAGTAAACATATTATCCTCTTTGTTTAAATCAATCATATTGAGTTTAAAAATAAAGTCAATTGAGTTTTAGGTTAAAAATATATTGTCGATAAAATGACAGTTTAAAACTGTTTTTTATGTTTTTATAAATTCGTTTTTTTCACTAAATTGTTGTTATCTCTGTGTGTTAGTTGCTCACTATGTGATTGAAGCTAAGCGACTAAATAGTTAAATGCTATTTATGGGATCTATAGTGCCACTTATGCCTGTTTATAATATTTATAGATTAAATATACTGGTGTTGTTGTTTATTAAAGTGTAATTGTGTGGCTAGTATTTTATTATGTGAAGCCTAAGCTGCTTATTTTATAGAGTAGAAGCTAGGTATCGGGTAACGCTCTTGTAGTGGCTAGGTGCTTTACTGTTGAACCTTTATGTAATAGTCATTGCATTCAACAATGTTAAATAACCACTTTTTATTCGGGTTTATCAAAGTAAATTATAAAGGGTCTCACTTATATGTGGATAATTTTTGCATTACTCGCCACTGTTTTTTTTGGTGCGCGAGGAATAATGTACCAATGGACGTCACAAAAAAAGATTAATCGTAATCTATTATTATTCGGTGTTTTTTTTGTGGGATTTATAATTAGTGCGCTAGGTACTGTGGTGTTTGAGCACACATGGTACGGCTGGGCTGATATTACGGTTGGGCTCGCTTTAGGTTTTGGATCTTTTGCGGCTAATGGGTTTTTGCACAAAGGGTTTTCGGTTGGGAAAGCGTCTTTAATTAGCATCCTGTCGGGGTTAACGCCTTTATTTGTACTTTTATTTGCCTTTTTATTATGGCAAGAAACCTTAACTGTTATTCAATTAATCGGCTTTTTTATTATTTTTGGCGGCCTTTATATTATTCGCTACTCCAGCGATATCTCATTAAGTAATTTACAAGGCGCGCAATGGGGATTACTCGCGGCACTGTCTTTTGCATTTAATGATTTAATGGGGAAGCAATCAACGCTTCTTGAGGCTGATACGTTTGCAACTTTAACGTCTATGTTTGGTTTTGGTAGCTTTCTTTTTGCCGTTAGTTGGTTAGTAAAGCGTAAAAAAATGCTAGCAGAGCAAGGCTCTTCTCAAGCGTATTGGTCTGCCGGTAAAACATTTTCGTGCGGGTTACTTATTGGTTTAACAAATGTAGCTGGCATGGTTGCAATAATATCGGCTTTTGCTATTGGTAATACAGGGCTAGTTTCAGCGATTTCAGGTATGAATATTTTAATTATTTTGTTGTATTCACGCATCATTCTAAAAGAGTCTTTTACACGCCAAGAAGTTATAGGATTAACAACGGCATTTTTAGGTGTAATCGTACTAAGGCTTAGTTTTTAAAAGATGAATTAGCTTAATTACTTTGCTGTGAAAAGCCTACACTGCTACATTTTAGTGAAGTGTTGCAGTGTATGCTCTATAAGTAATCGCACTCGATAAGGGATTTGTTTTCTGTCGCGATAAAGCATAGAAAATGGCTGCCCTTTGCTTTGCCAATCAGGAAGAATGTGTTTAAGCTTTCCGGCTTTAATAAGTGGTAATGCTATATAATCAGGGATGTAGCTAATACCCACACCAGACTCAACTGCTTGTTTCATCATTTGAATTTCATCAACTTCTAATCGAACATGTGTGTTTGGGTTGAAGCTATATTCCTCGTTCGTGTGCTGATTTTTTAATTGCCACGGTACCAACCCAACGCACGTAATTTTTGGTTGCTCTTCTAATTGCTCAGGATGAGTGATGGATTGATAATCATAGTCAGGATGAGCACACAATACATTATGAGTAAGCTTAAGCTCCCTAATAACCCAATTATCAATGGCAGGATTTCTTACTCTAAACGCTATATCAATCCCTTCTTTTTCAATATCAATAAGGTTATTTGAAAAGCGTAAATCTAGTTGAATATCGGGATACTGCAGTAAAAAATCACAAAAAATAGCACTTAAAAAATGTTTACCCATGTAAATGGGTGCACAGATCCTAATTTTCCCTTTAGGTTGGTCTTTCTCATCACAAAGTGCTTGCTCTATACACTCTACTTCATCGAACAGTTTACGATAGCGATCGTAATATAACTCGCCAGTATGCGTAAGTGTAACTCGATGGGCATCTCGATTTAGTAACGTTAATTGCAGAGCTTGCTCTAATAAACGTATTCTACGGCTCAAAGTTGATAGTGACATATCAAGGCTTATTGATGCTTTTTTAAAGCTACCTAGTTTTACTATGGTGCAAAAGTAACGTAAATCATCGAGAGAATAATTAGCTGCCATCAGAACTACTTTATTGTTTAGGATGTAGACAATATTAACAGCGACGCTTTAAAATTTCATTAGAGAAGCCAGAAGTTTTTATTGATAAAGATCAACAAAGAAAAAGTCAATAAAATGCATAATTTAACGCTGTTAATCATATAATTTAAAATAAAGCAGTAAATGCTCTATTTTTTCATTTTTTGTTTTATAGGACTTTAATTGGAAAGGCTAAAAAGTGGCTCTACTCATAAATAGTAAATGCATTAACTGCGATATGTGTGACCCAGAGTGCCCTAATGAGGCTATTTATATGGGCGCTAAAATATACCAAATAGATGCTAGTAAATGTACTGAGTGTGTAGGGCATTATGATAAACCTACTTGTGTAAGTGTTTGCCCTATTGACTGTATAAAGCCCGATCCTAATAAGCGTGAAAGTTTAGGTGAGCTGGCTGATAAGTTTGTGCTGCTAACGAACTTATAACTTGTTCAGGTATTTTGCTAAGCCGCTTTTTACTATCGGCTAAAAACTATCTACATTACTTATTTAGCTTGTAGCTAAAGTCCGCCGTCATGCATTTTTAGTTTCAATCAAATTTTATTACCTTCATTAATTATCAATTATATTGTGTTACCTTAAGGCTTTATAAACTCAAGTATTAATCTAAGTTTTAGATTGCATTCTATAGGAGTCTATTTTGCATATAGGTATTAACGCTATTCAGGCTGTATCTTCAAAACAAGCAATATTTATTAATGATGAGTGCCGAGTATTTGTAATTGGCGATCTTGATGGTGATTTACCTGCCTTAAAAAACGCACTTAATAACGTAAATTTTAACCCTGAAAGAGATACTTTGTTTTGCCTAGGCGACTTTGTTGATCGCGGGGATAAAACATATGACTTATTTACACACTTACAAGCCATTAGGGCATGTATGATATTAGGTAATCATGAGCATTTAATGTTGGAATCATTATTAAGTAATGATAAAGCGGCTTTTAAATTATGGACTGACAATGGTGGCAATTGGCACAAGTCGGTATCGAGTGAAAAGCTCAATGTTATGTGCGATGAGTTACTAACTAAACCTCTTTCAATAGTACTTGAATATCGCGGTTATAAAGTTGGGTTGTCTCATACATTTGCACAATCGTGGGATTGGGAAAATTACCCTGATGATAAATCGGTGATTGTGCAATCTTTATTGTGGGATCGCGAAGTGGTTAAACAAAATAAGGTAGTTAAAAGTCATGGAGTCGACTTTTCAATACATGGACATAACTCAACTAAAGCACCTTTCTGGGTGGGTAATAGCTATCACATAGATACCAATTATTATGGTGGAAAGCCGACATTACTCGAGCTTTCAGAGGTTATTACTACGCTTGATTAACCAAGCGCTATTTAGCAATTGTTGCTTCTTTCAAATATCATCCGGCAGTTTTGCTTTTTAAAGTATAAACTGCTGACTACCTCATCTAATTATCCCCTTCGTTTTTTTGTATACACTTTATGATGATTTTTGCACTGTAATTATTTCATTAAGCTATTAAATACCACAAAGCCGCTCTTAGTTTGTTAATTGAGAGCGGATTTGATGTGTGGGCTGGGTTTTAACTTTCATTTAATAGGTATAAATACAGTTAAAAGAGACGTTTATTTAATTTAATATTGTTGGTTAACAAACGGTTAAGTTTGGCTGTGTAGAATTGGGAGCAATTTTTGCCATTACGTGAATAATTTGCGTAAAAGGACTAACTTCTCGCTTTAGTTTTATGAGCAGATTTAAATGGAACAGCCTCTCACATGATATTAGCAAGCATATACCCTTTCCCTTTTTCAACGTTTTGTAAGTCGTCACTTTATGTATCAATTTTTTCTGCTTTGGGTTCTACGTATGCTTTTGCAGCGCAAGAAAACAAAAACTCGCAGCACACAAAAGATATGGAAGTAATAGAAGTACGTGGTATCCGTTCAAGCATGGCCGAAAACTTAGATGTAAAACGTATGTCAGGCTCTGTGGTTGATGCAATTACCGCTGAAGATATTGGAAAATTCCCTGATAAAAACGTTGCCGACTCTCTTCAGCGTGTACCTGGTGTGGTAATTGAGCGTGACGGCGGAGAAGGTTCATCAGTCAGTATTCGTGGTTTGTCGTCGGCGCTAACTTTTACACAGCTTAATGGTAATTTTATTGCGTCTTCTCCGGGTGAACCTTCCCGTTCGTTTGATTATGCTTTGTTACCGTCTTCGATGATTGAAAGTGTAGAGGTTTATAAATCGCCAGAGGCACGCTTAGATGAAGGAGGGGTTGGTGGTACTGTATTAATGCATAGCCGAAAACCTTTGAGTATGGATGTAAACTCGGGTGTATTTAATGTAGAGAGTACTTACGCTGATGTTACAAAAGAGTATGAACCACAGTTTACGGGTTTATATTCATGGAAAAACGACAACGAAAACTTTGGTGTATTAGTTGGCTATACGTATCAGGAACGAATAAACAGGACACTTTCGGGCGGAACTGATGCAAATGTATGGCGCTACACTGGCGGTGGACAACCTACAGATATAAACGGTAACGCAGTTAATAACAATAATGGTTGGGATACTATTAATGATGCAAACGGCAACAGTTACGATGGAGTTTGGTTTCCACAAGTTGTGCGAGGTTCAGTTCTTAACGAAAAACGTGAGCGCGAAGGAATTCAAGTTAGTACACAGTGGCGACCAACAAATCGTTTAGAGCTTGGATTTAATTACTTTGGCTTTACACTCGGCCAAGACAGAACTGAATCTGTGATTGATATACCTGAGTGGTCTTTAAATTCTGATTTTTTAACTGATGTAAATCTTGATGAGTCGGGAAGTATTGTTACAGGTATGCAATACGATGCGATGGCAAGCGGTATTGAAAGTGATATGCAGTTTCCGTGGATGCGCGGCAGTTATGTACGTGAAGAATCCACCTCCGATACCTTTGATTTTAATTTAACTTATGAAGGCGATAATTTTAAAGCGCGTTTTGTTGTGGGTAATACAAAATCAGAAGGGGGGCCGGAAGAAAGCTGGGAAGCTGCATATAAAAGTTCAAACGCGGGCGAAAACGCCACTGCTATTCAAAATGCTGCTCAAATGGCAGGCTGGTCACTCAACCAAAATAATGTATCACTTAATATTGACCCTAATACACTAGCTAACTTGCAAAGTGGAATTGGAGGCGGTCGTGATGCGGGCTCTTCAAACTCAAGTTTTGTACGCAGTGAGTTAGAAGAAGATTATTACCAAGCTGATGTGGATTTTTATGTTGATTGGGGCTTTTTAAAAACAATTAGAACCGGTGTCAAATATCGTAACTCCACGCTTCATCGTGAAACTGGCAATACCTTCTTTTTAGATCCTAATTTTGATATTACTGCGGGCGAAGCAAGCGAGCAAGGTATTACGCGTTTCGACAGCTACCAATGGAATGGTGGAATGCCATTAGCTCAAAATGTATTTACTAGTGAGAGTAATATTGTTGGTGGTTTTGGTATAAACCAAATGCCAAGTATCGACTGGGATAAATATCGCGATATGGTCACTGCTAGCTATGTACCTTATACACGTATTGAAGATAACTTTGTTTACGACATTGAAGAGAAAATATCTGCTTTTTATATTCAAGGTGATTTTGAGTTTAGTGAAGTAAGAGGTAATTTGGGCGTGCGTGTTGTGCAAACAAAAACACTTACTTCATCTACTGACTTATATACCTACCAATTAGATCACACAAATGACGAAACAGGCGAGCCAGTAACTGGTGACGCACGCTTTGTAGAAGACTATCAATTAGTCACTCAAGAAAACGAAGACACTCAAATACTACCAAGCTTTAATATAGCGTGGGATGCAACTGACGATTTAGTTATTCGGGCGGCAATAGCAAAAGTAATGTCTCGTCCTGATTACAGCGATTTAGGTGCGCAGCAGCGTATTACGCTCGTATCGGATGAATGGGCAAATGATAGAGCTGCATTTAATGAACAGCCAGGTTTTAGCGGTAGTGGTGGTAATAAAAACTTGAAGCCATTTGAATCGGTGCAAGCTGATTTATCTATTGAGTATTATTATGCAAAGGGTTCTGCGGTTGGATTGGCACTTTTTCATAAGAAAGTAGATAACTTTGTTGTGCCACTGATAATTGATGTAGATCAAAACTTTGCCGGTAAAAATAATATAGTAGATGCAGGAACCATTAATATAGCTCCGTACAGTACTGTAGGTAATGGTACCGATGCAGTATCTAAAGGCGCGGAAGTATTTATCCAGCATGCGTTTGATAATGGCTTTGGTTTTTATGCAAACTACACCTATAACAAAACCAATAAAGCAGATGTAACAGTAAATGATAAAGAGTTTGGTCAATCGGCATTAATAGGCAGTGCAAAGTATCAGTACAACACCTCTGTTTATTATGAAGGTGACGCTTTTAATGTGCGCGCTTCATATAACAAACGAGGGGAGACAGTATTAGGCATTAATAGTGGGTTAAATGTATATCAAGATCCATACGAACAGGTTGATGTTAATGCATCGGTTAATTTGTATGAAGGGCTAAGCTTAACAGCTGCTGTTATTAATTTAACTAAGTCGGAATCGGTAACGCGTTTAGGTGATGATACAGATGCACGGTTACTTAATTCAAGCTATTCAGGACGACGCTATTACGCAGGCTTTAATTATAGTTTTTAATTAACGGCATACGTAATACTTTATTAAACGCCAACTAAAAAATGTAGTTGGCTTAGCCTAACAGCACCTAATATTGTAGTTTTATCTATGCAGATAGTTTAACTGCTCATATGTTGGTTGTTTAATAGGCAGAAAAAGCTCTGCAGCCCTTTATTTGTATAGCTTTCATACTAAATTCATTTAATTGTCAAAAAGCTGAAATAAAACATTGACCCCCGCTCGAATCTCCCTATAATGCGACCCCACTGAGACGGGAAACGCCGAAGCATAGCGAGGCAGCAACTACTCGAGAGTTAAATAAAACTTGAGTTTTGAATCTTCTAAAAAGAAAGTTTAAAACTAAGTGTTGACTCGAAAAATAAAGGGTGTATTATTCGCACCCCTTGAGACGCTAAAGCGACTCAAAACGTTCTTTAACAATATAAAGCAATCATCTGTGTGGGCACTCGTACAGATT